>NZ_CP049256.1:3609304-3910080 GCF_011046485.1 Microbacterium sp. 4R-513 | reverse complement strand
GCCGCACTCCGTCCGCGACTGAACGGGCGGTGCTGCGTGGCCCCTTCACCGATTACCGCGTGTCGGCGGTATGGGGGAGGGTGGGGCGTATGACTTCCACGCCGGCCCTGCGCGACGAGGCACTCGACGTCCTGCGGGTTCTCGTCGGCAGGACCGATGCCGACTTCCACGCCGGCCAGTTCGAGGCGATCGAAGCGCTCGTCGGTGGGCGCCGCCGTGCGCTCGTGGTGCAGCGCACCGGCTGGGGCAAGTCGGCGGTGTACTTCGTGGCGACGCTTCTGCTGCGTCGGCAGGGGGCCGGACCCACGATCCTGGTGTCCCCGCTGCTCGCGCTGATGCGCGACCAGATCGCCGCCGCTCAGCGTGCCAGCGTTCGGGCGGTCGCCATCAATTCGACGAATGCGCACGAGTGGGACGACGTTCTGGCGCAGCTCGAGCGGGACGAGGTGGACGTGCTGCTGGTCTCTCCCGAGCGGCTCAACAACCCGTCGTTTCGTGACGAGCAGCTGCCGCAGCTCTTGCCGCGCATCGGCCTCCTCGTCGTGGACGAGGCGCATTGCATCAGCGACTGGGGTCACGACTTCCGACCGGACTATCGGCGGCTCCGAGATCTCATCACGCGCATCCCCGGCGGGGTGCCGGTGCTCGCCACCACGGCCACGGCGAATGCGCGAGTGGTCGCCGACGTGGCGGAGCAGCTCGGCGGCCTCGAGGCCGCCGACGCCGCATCGGAGGTCCTCATCAGTCGCGGACCTCTTGCTCGCACATCGCTCCGGTTGGGGGTGCTGCGCCTGCGCGATGCGCCGAGCCGGCTCGCCTGGCTCATCAGCCACCTCGGCGACCTGCCCGGCTCGGGCATCATCTACACCCTCACGGTCTCCGCGGCGAACGACACCGCGCGCCTCCTACGCGACCACGGGTACGAGGTGCGCGCCTACACCGGTCAGACGGACGCGGACGAGCGCGAGGACTCCGAGGCGCGTCTGAAGGACAATCGGGTCAAGGCGCTCGTGGCCACCAGCGCTCTCGGGATGGGTTTCGACAAGCCCGACCTCGGCTTCGTCGTGCATCTCGGCGCTCCCTCCTCGCCCGTCTCGTACTACCAGCAGGTCGGTCGGGCGGGGCGCGCCACGGCGTCCGCCGACGTGCTCCTGCTCCCCGGTGCCGAAGATCGCGACATCTGGCACTACTTCGCCACGGCGTCGATGCCCGAGAGAGATCGCGCCGAGCGGGTCCTCTCGGCGCTCTCCGCCTCCGAGCGCCCGATGTCCACGCCGTCGCTCGAGGCGATGGTCGACATCCGTAGGACTCCGCTGGAACTGCTCCTCAAGGTGCTCGACGTCGATGGTGCCGTGGTCCGGGTCCAAGGGGGATGGATGGCGACGGGCCGACCGTGGATCTACGACGAGGAGCGCTACAGCCGCATCGCGGCGGAACGCATCGCCGAGCAGCAGCGCATGCTCGAGTACGAGGACACGCACGACTGCCGGATGGAATTCCTCCAGCGCGCCCTCGACGATGACTCCGCGACGCGCTGCGGTCGCTGCGACAACTGCGCGGGCGCATGGTTCCCCTCCGAGATCGGGAGAGAGGCGACGGATGCCGCCTCCGCTGCGCTGGATCGCCCGGGTGTTCCGATCGAACCGCGGCGACAATGGCCGTCCGGAGCCGACCGGCTCGGCGTTCCGGCTCGCGGCCGGATCCCCGCCGAGGAGCAGGCGGATGAGGGCCGAGCGCTCGCGCGCCTCACGGACCTCGGATGGGGAAACACGCTCCGCGAGATGTTCGGAGCCGGAGCGGTGGACATGCCCGTCACGCCGCAGCTCCTCACCGCGTGTGTGCGGGTGCTGGGGGAGTGGGGTTGGACAGACCGCCCGGTCGCCGTTGTCGCGATGCCGTCGCGGTCGAGGCCGCAGCTCGTCGATACCCTGGCGCGCGGGATCGCCGATATGGGCCGCCTGCCCATGCTCGGGGCGCTCGAATTGCGGGACGACAGTCCGATCGGCCGGCCGGGTGGCAACAGCGTCTTCCGGCTCGCGAGAGTGTGGGACCGATTCGACGCTGCCCGTCTGGACGTGCCGACTGGGCCGCTTCTGCTCGTCGACGACCTCGTGGACAGCAGATGGACCGTCACGGTGGCGGCTCGTGAGCTCCGCCGCAGAGGTGCGAGCCGAGTGCTCCCTTTCGCCCTTGCGCTGCGGGGCTGACCCCTCCCGCGCGGGGGCTCCCTCGCCGATCTGCGAGGGGCTCCGCGCGACACGCCCGGGATGCGGGCCGTGTTTGACCTCGCCGTGAGCCGGGCATACGATAGACAAGTTGCCCAGCAAGCCGGCGGAAAGCCGAAACGCAGGGCGAGCAACTCGCTTGATGAACCCGTCAGCGGCTGCTGCTCTCGACCTTCGAGTCAGAAAGCGCCGATTTGACAGCCGGAACAGAGAGCGTAAGATAGAGAAGTTGCCCTGCGGGCGAGGCTGAGAGGCTGAGTAGCAGGAGCATCCGATCCTTGAGAACTCAACAGCGTGCACTTGTCAAATGCCAAATAACCTCGTTCCAGCTTCGGCTGGGTGAGATTCCTTTGGATCAAATCGTCGGTCTTCGGGCCGGCGTACATGGATATGTCAGTAATGACATCCTATTTGGTCAGTTCAAACTCGCTGCTTCGACCTTATTCCGGTCGTTGTCGGCAACATTTCTTTATGGAGAGTTTGATCCTGGCTCAGGATGAACGCTGGCGGCGTGCTTAACACATGCAAGTCGAACGGTGAAAGGAAGCTTGCTTCCTGGATCAGTGGCGAACGGGTGAGTAACACGTGAGCAATCTGCCCCAGACTCTGGGATAACAGCTGGAAACAGCTGCTAATACCGGATACGAGACGTGAAGGCATCTTCAACGTCTGGAAAGAATTTCGGTCTGGGATGAGCTCGCGGCCTATCAGCTAGTTGGTGAGGTAACGGCTCACCAAGGCGTCGACGGGTAGCCGGCCTGAGAGGGTGACCGGCCACACTGGGACTGAGACACGGCCCAGACTCCTACGGGAGGCAGCAGTGGGGAATATTGCACAATGGGCGAAAGCCTGATGCAGCAACGCCGCGTGAGGGACGACGGCCTTCGGGTTGTAAACCTCTTTTAGCAGGGAAGAAGCGAAAGTGACGGTACCTGCAGAAAAAGCACCGGCTAACTACGTGCCAGCAGCCGCGGTAATACGTAGGGTGCAAGCGTTATCCGGAATTATTGGGCGTAAAGAGCTCGTAGGCGGTTTGTCGCGTCTGCTGTGAAAACCCGAGGCTCAACCTCGGGCCTGCAGTGGGTACGGGCAGACTAGAGTGCGGTAGGGGAGATTGGAATTCCTGGTGTAGCGGTGGAATGCGCAGATATCAGGAGGAACACCGATGGCGAAGGCAGATCTCTGGGCCGTAACTGACGCTGAGGAGCGAAAGGGTGGGGAGCAAACAGGCTTAGATACCCTGGTAGTCCACCCCGTAAACGTTGGGAACTAGTTGTGGGGTCCATTCCACGGATTCCGTGACGCAGCTAACGCATTAAGTTCCCCGCCTGGGGAGTACGGCCGCAAGGCTAAAACTCAAAGGAATTGACGGGGACCCGCACAAGCGGCGGAGCATGCGGATTAATTCGATGCAACGCGAAGAACCTTACCAAGGCTTGACATATAGAGGAAACGGCTGGAAACAGTCGCCCCGCAAGGTCTCTATACAGGTGGTGCATGGTTGTCGTCAGCTCGTGTCGTGAGATGTTGGGTTAAGTCCCGCAACGAGCGCAACCCTCGTTCTATGTTGCCAGCACGTAATGGTGGGAACTCATGGGATACTGCCGGGGTCAACTCGGAGGAAGGTGGGGATGACGTCAAATCATCATGCCCCTTATGTCTTGGGCTTCACGCATGCTACAATGGCCGGTACAAAGGGCTGCAATACCGTAAGGTGGAGCGAATCCCAAAAAGCCGGTCCCAGTTCGGATTGAGGTCTGCAACTCGACCTCATGAAGTCGGAGTCGCTAGTAATCGCAGATCAGCAACGCTGCGGTGAATACGTTCCCGGGTCTTGTACACACCGCCCGTCAAGTCATGAAAGTCGGTAACACCTGAAGCCGGTGGCCCAACCCTTGTGGAGGGAGCCGTCGAAGGTGGGATCGGTAATTAGGACTAAGTCGTAACAAGGTAGCCGTACCGGAAGGTGCGGCTGGATCACCTCCTTTCTAAGGAGCATTTGGAGCTCTTCGGGGCTTCCAGAGCCAGACTCGAGACGAATGTTCTCGACTGGTCAGCTCATGGGTGGAACATTTGACTTGGTGCCGAACGGGGGATCCCGGACTCAGTACGCTGCTTGCAGCTGGAAAGGTTCTGGTGACTCTGCCGGCACATGCACGCTGTTGGGTCCTGAGGGACCGGATGTGCTCGATCTGCGATCGGGCCGACCGAACCTCAGGACCTTTTCTGGCGCCGGCGATGCTGGCGCGCGGGAAGGGTACCGCCCGTACTTTGAGAACTACACAGTGGACGCGAGCATCTTCGAACCGGCTTCGGTCGGTTCGTTATAGATGATCTTAAAGATCATTAGTCAATTTCGAGTTGGACTTCGGTCCGATTCCGATTCTTGATGAAACTCATGTGATTTCAAGTCTTTAAGAGCAAACGGTGGATGCCTTGGCATCTGGAGCCGAAGAAGGACGTAGCAATCTGCGATAAGCCTCGGGGAGTGGATAAGCACACTTTGATCCGAGGATCTCCGAATGGGGAAACCCCGCTGGGCGGCGTGCCGACCCAGTGACTCCCGCCTGAATATATAGGGCGGGTAGAGGGAACGTGGGGAAGTGAAACATCTCAGTACCCACAGGAAGAGAAAGCAACCGCGATTCCGTTAGTAGTGGCGAGCGAAACCGGAACAGGCTAAACCGAGTACGTGTGATATCCGGCAGGAGTTGCGTATTCGGGGTTGTGGGACTTTTCGGGCTGTTCTGCCGAGCAGCCGGCGTTACAAGAAGGTATAGACGAACGGCATTGAAAGGCCGGTCAAAGAGGGTGCCAACCCCGTAGTCGAAATGCCTCCCTTGACGTGAAGAGTATCCCAAGTAGCACGGGGCCCGAGAAATCCCGTGTGAATCTGTCAGGACCACCTGATAAGCCTAAATACTCCCAGATGACCGATAGCGGACAAGTACCGTGAGGGAAAGGTGAAAAGTACCCCGGGAGGGGAGTGAAATAGTACCTGAAACCGTTTGCTTACAAACCGTTGGAGCAGCCCTAGCAGCTGTGACAGCGTGCCTTTTGAAGAATGAGCCTGCGAGTTAGCGATACGTGGCGAGGTTAACCCGAGTGGGGTAGCCGTAGCGAAAGCGAGTCTGAATAGGGCGATTCAGTCGCGTGTCCTAGACCCGAAGCGAAGTGATCTATCCATGGCCAGGCTGAAGCGACGGTAAGACGTCGTGGAGGGCCGAACCCACTTAGGTTGAAAACTGAGGGGATGAGCTGTGGATAGGGGTGAAAGGCCAATCAAACTTCGTGATAGCTGGTTCTCTCCGAAATGCATTTAGGTGCAGCGTTGCGTGTTTCTTGCCGGAGGTAGAGCTACTGGATGGCCGATGGGCCCTACAAGGTTACTGACGTCAGCCAAACTCCGAATGCCGGTAAGTGAGAGCGCAGCAGTGAGACTGTGGGGGATAAGCTTCATAGTCGAGAGGGAAACAACCCAGACCACCAACTAAGGTCCCTAAGCGCGTGCTAAGTGGGAAAGGATGTGGAGTTGCTCAGACAACCAGGAGGTTGGCTTAGAAGCAGCCACCCTTGAAAGAGTGCGTAATAGCTCACTGGTCAAGTGATTCCGCGCCGACAATGTAACGGGGCTCAAGCACGCCACCGAAGTTGTGGCATTGACATTATTGGTAGGCCTTCGTGGTCCAGCCGTGTTGATGGGTAGGAGAGCGTCGTGTGGCCAGCGAAGCGGCGGTGTGAACCAGCCGTGGAGGCTACACGAGTGAGAATGCAGGCATGAGTAGCGAAAGACGTGTGAGAAACACGTCCTCCGAAAGACCAAGGGTTCCAGGGTCAAGCTAATCTTCCCTGGGTAAGTCGGGACCTAAGGCGAGGCCGACAGGCGTAGTCGATGGACAACGGGTTGATATTCCCGTACCGGCGAAGAACCGCCCCAATCAATCCAGTGGTGCTAAGTGCCCGAATTCCTCTGTATCAATCCCTTCGGGGTGCGAACGTTGGAGCTAGCGCACGACCCCATGCTGGTGCGGTTAGCGTATTAACAGGTGTGACGCAGGAAGGTAGCCCAAGCCAGGCGATGGTTGTCCTGGTGCAAGTGCGTAGGCCGAGTGATAGGCAAATCCGTCACTCATACAGGCTGAGACACGATGCGGATGAAAAGTGGGTGATCCTATGCTGCCAAGAAAAGCATCGACGCGAGGTTCTAGCCGCCCGTACCCCAAACCGACTCAGGTGGTCAGGTAGAGAATACCAAGGAGATCGAGAGAATCGTGGTTAAGGAACTCGGCAAAATGCCCCCGTAACTTCGGGAGAAGGGGGGCCTTCGACGTATTAGGACTTGCTCCGAAAGCGTTTGGAGGCCGCAGAGACTAGTGGGTAGCGACTGTTTACTAAAAACACAGGTCCGTGCCAAGTCGCAAGACGATGTATACGGACTGACGCCTGCCCGGTGCTGGAAGGTTAAGAGGACGGGTTAGCCGCAAGGCGAAGCTCAGAATTTAAGCCCCAGTAAACGGCGGTGGTAACTATAACCATCCTAAGGTAGCGAAATTCCTTGTCGGGTAAGTTCCGACCTGCACGAATGGCGTAACGACTTCCCAACTGTCTCAACCGCGAACTCGGCGAAATTGCATTACGAGTAAAGATGCTCGTTACGCGCAGCAGGACGGAAAGACCCCGTGACCTTTACTACAGCTTGGTATTGGTGTTCGGTGTGGCTTGTGTAGGATAGGTGGGAGACTTTGAAGCGGTGACGCCAGTTACCGTGGAGTCGTTGTTGAAATACCACTCTGGTCACTCTGGATGTCTAACTTAGAACCGTAATCCGGTTCAGGGACAGTGCCTGGTGGGTAGTTTAACTGGGGCGGTTGCCTCCCAAAAAGTAACGGAGGCGCCCAAAGGTTCCCTCAACCTGGTTGGCAATCAGGTGGCGAGTGTAAGTGCACAAGGGAGCTTGACTGTGAGACTGACAGGTCGAGCAGGGACGAAAGTCGGGACTAGTGATCCGGCAGTGGCTTGTGGAAGCGCTGTCGCTCAACGGATAAAAGGTACCTCGGGGATAACAGGCTGATCTTGCCCAAGAGTCCATATCGACGGCATGGTTTGGCACCTCGATGTCGGCTCGTCGCATCCTGGGGCTGGAGTAGGTCCCAAGGGTTGGGCTGTTCGCCCATTAAAGCGGTACGCGAGCTGGGTTTAGAACGTCGTGAGACAGTTCGGTCCCTATCCGCTGCGCGCGTAGGAAGTTTGAGAGGATCTGACCCTAGTACGAGAGGACCGGGTTGGACGAACCTCTGGTGTGTCAGTTGTTCTGCCAAGAGCACCGCTGATTAGCTACGTTCGGGATGGATAACCGCTGAAAGCATCTAAGCGGGAAGCCGGCCTCAAGATGAGACTTCCATGCCTTCGGGCGAGAGGCTCCCAGCCAGACTACTGGGTTGATAGGCCGGATGTGGAAGCGTGGTAACACGTGAAGCTGACCGGTACTAATAAGCCGATGACTTGATAACACACCGTTTCTGGTGCTTGCGTCCACTGAGTGGTTCTCGATGTACGGTCGAGAACCGCACACCAAGAACTTTTTGTTGTGCAGACTGAAACATCAATAGTGTTTCGGCGGCCATAGCGAGAGGGAAACGCCCGGTCCCATTCCGAACCCGGAAGCTAAGCCTCTCAGCGCCGATGGTACTGCAGGGGCGACCCTGTGGGAGAGTAGGACACCGCCGGACTTCTTTCATGAAAGGGCCACCCAACGCTGGGTGGCCCTTTCACGTTAAGGGGTCGATTGCCTGAGAGGCGCGCACCCGGGAGGATCGAGTAATGGCAGATCGAGAGCCACGCGACGACGATCGCGAGCAGCGCCCGCGGAGCGGCGACCGTCCTCGGGGAGCCGATTCACGATCCGACGCCGGCAAGCGCGCACCCCGTGCGGGTGCGCCGCGCGACCACCAGCGACCGCGCCGCACAGACGACCCGAAGAAGCGGTACTCGAACGCCGACGGGAAGAAGCCCTTCCGTAAGAGCGACGGCGCCGCCCCCCGGCGTGACGGCGACAAGCCCTATGTGCGTCGGGATGACTCGAAGCCGTATGCGCGTCGCGAGGGTGACAAGCCGTACGCGCGTCGGGATGACTCGAAGCCGTATGCGCGTCGCGAGGGTGACAAGCCGTATCCACGCCGTCAGGGTGACAAGCCGTATCCGCGTCGGGACGATTCCAAGCCGTATGCCCGGCGCGAGGGCGACAAGCCCTATGCGCGTCGGGATGACTCGAAGCCGTATGCCCCGCGCGAGGGGGACAAGCCGTACGCTCGCCGGGGTGACTCGAAGCCGTACGTTCGCCGGGACGGCGATAAGCCGTACGCGCGGCGGGACGGCGACAAGCCGCACGGGCGTCCTGGTCAGGATCGACCGACTCGCGGCGGGGCGGGTCGGCCCGACCGCGCTACGCGGCCGGAAGAGATCCGATCGGTCCGCCCCCGGCACGACGATCCCTTCATTCCCGAAGAGATCACCGCGCGCGATCTGAATGCTGCGGCCCGCAACGAGCTGAAGACGCTGAGCAAGGAGAACGCCGACTGGGTGGCGCGTCACCTCGCGATGGCGGCCGAGCTCATCGACGATGAGCCCGAACTGGCGCACCAGCACGCGCTCTCTGCCTCGCGTCGCGCCGGCCGCATCGCGGTCGTACGCGAGACGCTCGCGATCACGGCGTACGCGATCGGCGACTACGCCCTCGCTCTCCGCGAACTGCGGACCTATCGCCGCATCTCGGGGCGAGACGACCAGATCGCCCTGATGGTCGACAGCGAACGAGGCATCGGCCGACCGGATCGCGCGCTCGAAGTCGGACGTGCGGTGGACCGCGGCATCCTTCCCGTTCCGGTCCGCGTGGAACTCGCGATCGCGATGTCCGGCGCCCGTCTGGATCTGGGGGAACCCGAGCGCGCACTGAGCGAGCTCGAGATCCCCGAGTTCGACGCCGACCGCGCCTACGAATGGAGTCCCGCGCTCTTCGCCGCTCGCGCCGCGGTGCTCGAGGAGCTGGGACGCGACGAGGAGGCCCGTGAGTGGCAGCAGCGCGCCATCATCGCCGCCGACGCTCTGGACGAGGCATCCGGTGCCGGCGACCGTGAAGTCATCGAGATCGAAGAGGTGATCGAGATCTCCGCCGTCGACGAGGAGGACGGCGTCGCCGATCGCGACGGCGACAGCTCTGCCCAAGACGGGGAAGAGGCCGTGGGCACCGATGACGACGGCAGGCTCGGAGATGAACCACCGGCTGACGACGATGCAACGGTCCACGACGATGCACAGGCTGACGATGAGGTGTCGGTCGACGACGAGGTGCGCGAGATCCTCGCGGACGCCGGGATCGACGACGAAGCCGCCGCGGACGCCGACGAGACCGGAGGAGCCGACGAGGGAGAGCGCCACTGATGGCGCTGTTCTCGCGTCGTGCCGATGAGCGGGCGCCGCTCGATGGTGTCGACGTCGTCCTCGCGGACCTCGATGGTGTCGTGTATGCGGGGGCGGGGGCGCTGCCCCACGCGGTCGAGAGCCTGAACCGCGCCCGCGACGGTCGGCGCCTCGGCTACATCACCAACAACGCTTCGCGGACGGATGCCTCGGTGGCGGCGCATCTGAGCGAGCTGGGCCTGCCGACGGCGGCCGGCGAGATCGTCACCAGCCCTCAGGCTGCCATGCGCCTTCTGACGACGATGGTGCCGGCGGGCTCGACGATCCTCGTGGTGGGCGGCGACGGACTGGTCGACGAGACGGAGAAGGCCGGCTTCGTCGTGACCCGGAGCGCCGACGACAACCCCGCAGCGGTAGTGCAGGGCTTCGCGCCCGAGGTGGGATGGCTTCACCTCGCCGAAGCGGCCTATGCACTCAAGGTCCCCGAGGACGAGGGCGGCATCCCCTGGGTCGCGACGAACACGGACTGGACGATTCCCCAGGCCCGCGGCGTGGCGCCGGGCAACGGCACGCTCGTCTCGGCCGTCCACACCGCTGTCGGGCGGCTCGCGACCGTCGCGGGAAAGCCCGAGACCCCGATCTTCGAGGAGGCGATCGCGCGCTTCGATGCCGACAGCCCGCTCTTCCTCGGAGATCGTCTCGACACGGACATCATCGGATCGAACCGTGCCGGGATCCCCTCTGCGCTGGTGCTCACGGGGATCGACCGGCCCAAGCACGTGCTCGCGGCGGCCAAGGACTCGCAGCCGACCTATCTGCTGAGCGACCTCCGAGAGCTGCACGAGCCGTACCCCGAGGCCCGCGTACGGGATGGTGTCGTGACCGTGCGGGGTGCCAGCGTCAGGATCGACGGAGCGGACGTGCGGATCGTGTCGGAGGGGGACAGGCCGATCGACCTCCTGCGAGCGGGCGCGAAGGCGATCTGGGATACAGGCCGGGCGATCTACGGCTTCCGCGTTCCCGAGCGACTGTACGCCGACCCGTTCCACCGTCCCTGAGCCCGATTCCCGGGCTGCGGGGGAGGATCCACGTATCCTGAACGCATGGATCATCCGGAGCCGCACACCGACGCTCGAGCGGATCTCGTCTCCCGGCTCGAGGTGATCGAAGCGCAGCCGCTGCCCACTCGCGCGGCGGCGTACGAATCGCTCGCCGAGTCCCTCTCGCGGCAGCTGGACTCCGGACCCACCGCTTCGCGTCCATGAGTCGCCGGCTCGACGCCGCCCTCGCCGAGCGGGGCCTGGCGCGCTCGCGGACCCACGCCGCGACCCTTGTCGCGGAAGGGGTCGTCTCCGTCGACGGCCGTGTGGTCGTCAAGCCCTCGACCTCCGTCGGGGATGACGCGGTGCTGGTCGTCGCCGGCACCGACCAGTACGTCAGCCGCGCAGCGCACAAGCTCATCGCCGGTCTGGATGCCTTCGGCGTCGACCCTCGCGGCCGGGTGGCTCTCGACATGGGGGCGTCGACGGGCGGCTTCACGCAGGTGCTCCGCGAGCGCGGCGCCGAGCGCGTCATCGCGGTGGATGTCGGGCACGGGCAGCTCGCCCCGACGATCGCGGCGGATCCGGGCGTCGTGTCGGTCGAGGGGTTCAATGTCCGGTTCATGACGCCGGAATCGCTGGCCGAGGCATCCGGTGTCCCTGACGCGCCGTCACTCGTGACCGGCGACCTCTCGTTCATCTCGCTGACGCTCGTGCTGCCGGCCGCAGCCGCGGTCTGCGCCCCCGGGGGCGATCTCGTCCTCCTGATCAAGCCGCAGTTCGAGGTCGGCCGCACCGCGGTCAAGGGCGGGCTCGTCACGAGTCCGGGCCTGCGGATCGATGCGGTCGAGCGGGTGCTCTGGGCGGCGTGGGACGCGGGTCTCGGGACGCTCGGCGTCGTCTCCTCCCCAATCGCCGGGACCCACGGCAACCAGGAGTACGTCGCGCATCTCGCGCCGGGTCGGGGGACCAATCCGACAGAATGGTTGAGCACTGTGAACCGACTGGCGGGAGCCCGATGACCGACGCAGAGCGCAGCATCCTCGTGGTCGCGCACGCTCATCGCGATGAGACCGTCGAGGCCGCGCAGCGGGTCCTCACCGCTCTTCGCGACGCAGGAGCGCGGCCCGTCCTCGCCGAAGACGACCGAGCAGGGCTCGAGGCGTCGATCGACCTCAGCGGGGCCGCGACTCTGGGCGTCGATGTCGCGGTGCACGATGTCGAGCTGGCCATCGTGCTGGGCGGCGACGGCACGATCCTGCGGGCGGCGGAGCTCGTCCGCGAGGGCACAGCGCCCGTGCTGGGCATCAACATGGGGCACGTCGGATTCCTCGCCGAGATCGAACGCGACGATATGGATGCCGCCGTCGGACGCGTCATCGATCGCGACTACGACGTCGAAGAGCGCATGGCGCTGCACGTCCGCGTGAAGGACGAGAGCGACCGGGTCGTGTACGAGACCTGGGCCCTCAATGAGGCGACGGTCGAGAAGGCCAGTCGCGAGCGGCTGCTCGAGGTCGTCATCGAGGTCGATGGCCGGCCGCTCTCGTCGTTCGGCTGCGACGGTGTCGTCGTCTCGACGCCGACCGGCTCGACGGCCTACAACTTCTCGGCGGGCGGTCCGGTCATCTGGCCCACGGTCGAGGCGATCGCCGTCGTGCCGCTTTCCGCACACGCGCTCTTCGCGAAGCCGCTCGTCGTCGGACCCGAGCACGCTGTCGCTATCGAGCTGCTGCAGCGCAACATGGGCTCGGGTGTCCTGTGGTGCGACGGGCGACGATCGCACGATCTGCCGCGGGGGGCGCGCGTGGTTGTGCGCCGATCCGATCGGCCGGTCCGGCTCGCACGGCTGCACCCGGCGGCGTTCACGGATCGCCTCGTGCGCAAGTTCCGCCTTCCGGTCGAGGGATGGCGCGGCCCGTCGCCGCTCACCGCGCCGATCGGATTCGGCTCGGCGGGGGCGGAATGACAGCGGTAACGACCGGGCGGCGCACGTGATCGAGGAGATGCGCCTGCGCGACCTCGGTGTGATCGCCGAGGCGAATCTGCCCATCGGTCGAGGCTTCACCGCCATCACGGGCGAGACGGGCGCCGGCAAGACGATGGTGGTGACGGGGCTGGGACTCCTGCTCGGCCAGCGGGCCGACTCGGGCGCCGTGCGCTCGGGGGCGGCTCAGGCATCCGTCGACGGAGTCTGGATCGTGCCGGCCGAAGGTGCCGTCGCTGAGCGCGTGCGCGAAGCGGGCGGAGACCTGGAGCCCATCGGTCAGGACCGCGCCGAGCTGTTCGTCGGGCGGACGATCTCGAGCGAGGGTCGCAGCCGCGCGACGGTGGGCGGCCGATCGGCGCCCGCCGGAGTGCTGGCCGATCTGGCCGACGATCTCGTCGTGGTGCACGGCCAGTCCGATCAGCTCCGTCTGCGATCGGCCGCTGCGCAGCGGGACGCCCTCGATCGCTTCGGCGGGGCGCCCCTCGCGAAGGCGTTGGCTTCGTACCGCACCGCCTACGAGCGCTGGCGTGCCGTCGACCGGGAGCTGGACGCGCTGACGACCGATCGGGATGCCCGGGCCCGCGAGGCCGCCGAACTGCGGGTCGCGATCGCGGAGATCGAGCAGGCGGCGCCCGTCGCCGGCGAGGACGCCGAGCTCGCTGCCCGCGCGGAGCGTCTCGCCAACGCGGAGGAGCTGCGCGTCGCGGCTGCTACCGCGCACGACATGCTGTCCGGCGACGGTGACGCGCCGGATGTCGGGATCCTCCTCGCGGAGGCTCGCCGGGCACTCGACCGCGGCGCATCCCGCGACCCCGGGCTGGAAGAGCTCGCGGCACAGGCGGCCGACCTCGGCTATCGCGCCGCCGACCTCGCCGCCGGGCTGGCTGCCTATCTCGCCGATCTCGACGAGACCGGTCCGCACGAACTCGCCGCCGTAGAGGAGCGCCGGGCCGTGCTCGGGGGACTCGTCCGCGCCCACGGTTCGCTGGAGGCCGCGATCGATCTGCTCGAGACGGGCTCCGCGCGACTCGCCGAGCTCGACGACGACGGCGATCGCATCGAGCGGCTGACGGCCGAGCGGGATGCCGCGGCATCCGTCCTCGAAGAGGCATCGGCAACGCTCACCACCGCGCGAACGAAGGCGGCCGAGCGGCTCGGCGCAGCCGTCACGAAGGAGATGCGGGCGCTCGCGATGCCCGACGCCCGCGTCGTCGTCGCCGTCACACCCGGCGCGGAGTCGAGCCACGGGCGCGACGATGTCGCGATCCTCCTCGCGCCGCATCCCGGCTCCGAGCCGCGGCCCGTCGCGCGGAGCGCGTCGGGCGGCGAGCTCAGCCGCGTCATGCTCGCCATCGAGGTCGTCATCGCGGGGGTCGACCCGGTGCCGACGTTCGTGTTCGACGAGGTGGACGCCGGCATCGGCGGAGCCGCGGCGATCGAGGTCGGGCGCCGGCTCGCGCGGCTGGCCGAGGCATCCCAGGTCATCGCGGTGACGCACCTCGCGCAGGTCGCCGCGTTCGCGAGCAACCATCTCACCGTCGTCAAGGCGAGCGACGGTTCGGTCACGGCATCCGACGTCCGCCGGCTCGAGGGAGCCGATCGGGAGGCCGAGATGGCGCGACTGCTGTCGGGCATGCCCGATTCCGATGCGGCGCTGACACACGCCCGCGAGTTGCTCAGTCTTCGCACAGAAGCCGGCTGATAGGATAAAAGCCCGTGATGCAGACTTCTGACGCAGCCGGATCCAGTACTTCGAACGACACCACCAAGCACATCTTCGTGACGGGCGGTGTCGTTTCGTCATTGGGCAAGGGTCTGACCGCGGCGAGCCTCGGCAACCTGCTGACTGCCCGCGGTCTCCGCGTCGTCATGCAGAAGCTCGACCCGTACCTCAACGTCGACCCGGGGACCATGAATCCCTTCCAGCACGGCGAAGTCTTCGTAACGGACGACGGCGCTGAGACCGATCTGGACATCGGGCATTACGAGCGCTTCCTCGACATCGAGCTGAGCCAGGCGGCCAACGTCACGACGGGGCAGATTTACTCCCAGGTCATCGCCCGCGAGCGCCGCGGCGAGTATCTCGGCGACACCGTGCAGGTCATCCCGCACATCACCGATGAGATCAAGCGCCGCATGCGCCTGCAGGCCGACGAGTCGCCGAAGCCCGACGTCATCATCACCGAGATCGGCGGCACGGTCGGCGACATCGAGTCGCAGCCCTTCATCGAGTCGGCGCGGCAGATCCGCCACGAGCTCGGCCGGCAGAACGTCTTCTTCGTGCACGTGTCGCTCGTGCCGTTCATGGGCGCCTCCGGCGAGCAGAAGACCAAGCCGACGCAGCACTCGGTCGCGGCCCTCCGCAGCATCGGCATCCAGCCCGACGCCCTCGTGCTGCGCAGCGACCGCCCCGTCACCGAGGCGAACAAGCGCAAGATCGCCCTCATGTGCGACGTCGACGAGGGCGCCGTCGTCAACGCCGTCGACGTTCCGTCGATCTACGACATCCCCTCGATGCTCAACGAGCAGGGCCTCGACGAGTACATCGTGCGTGCGCTCGGCCTCGGCAAGGCGAACGACGTCGACTGGACGCGCTGGCAGCGCGTGCTCAACGCCGTGCACAACCCGAAGCACGAGGTCACCATCGGCCTCGTCGGCAAGTACATCGACCTGCCCGACGCCTACCTCAGCGTCACGGAGGCCCTCAAGGCCGGCGGATTCGCGCAGGAGACCCACGTCAACATCCGGTGGATCCCGTCGGACGAGTGCGAGACCCCGGAAGGCGCCGAGCGCGCGCTCGCACCGCTCGACGGCATCGTGATCCCGGGCGGGTTCGGCATCCGCGGCATCGAGGGCAAGATCGGCGCGCTCAAGTTCGCGCGCGAGCAGGGCATCCCGACGCTCGGCATCTGCCTCGGCCTTCAGTGCATCGTCATCGAGTACGCGCGCCACGTCGCGGGCATCGAGGGAGCATCCTCGAGCGAGTTCGATCCCGACACGACGCACCCTGTCATCGCGACGATGGAGGAGCAGATCGACATCCTCGAGGCGGGCGACATGGGCGGCACGATGCGCCTGGGCCTCTACCCGGCCGAGCTCGCCGAAGGCTCGATCGCGGCGGAGGTCTACGGCGGCACGACGGCGTCCGAGCGTCACCGCCACCGGTACGAGGTCAACAATCGCTACCGCGACCAGATCGCCGAGGCGGGCCTCGTGTTCTCGGGGATCAACCCCGACCTGAACCTCGTCGAATACGTCGAGCTTCCCCGCGACGTGCACCCGTACTACATCGCGACGCAGGCGCACCCGGAGCTGCGCTCGCGGCCGACGAACGCGAACCCGCTGTTCCGCGGGCTCGTCGGTGCGGCCGTCGAGCGGCACCGCGCGAGCGAGCTGTTCGACGTCGACGAGGACGAGGCGCCCGAGCCCACGCTGGCCGCGGCTTCGGGATCCGTCGCGTGACGGCGGGCGAATCCGCCGCGGCGCTCCGCGACGAGCCCGTCGATCCCGACGTCGTCTCGAGCGACGTCGTCTACGACGGCATGGTCTGGGACGTCCGGCGCGACACCTTCCGCTACAACGGCACGGAGCTGACCCGCGAGTACATCGACCACACGGGTGCCGCGGCGATCGTCGCGATGGACGACGACGGTCAGGTGCTGCTCATCCAGCAGTACCGGCATCCGATCCGCCACCGGGACTGGGAGATCCCCGCCGGGCTCCTCGACATGGACGGCGAGACGCCGCTCGAGACCGCCCAGCGCGAGCTGCAGGAGGAGGCCGATCTCGTCGCCTCCGACTGGGAGCCCCTCGTCAGCATCTTCACGACACCGGGCGGTAACGACGAGGTCGTGCACCTCTTCTTCGCGCGGGGACTCTCGCCGGCCGGCGAGGCGCATGCGCGGGAGGCCGAGGAGGCCGACATCCGCATCGAATGGATCCCCCTGCAGGATGCCGTCACCGGCGTGCTCGAGGGGCGCCTGCGCAACGGCATCCTGACCGCCGGCGTGCTCGCGGCGGCCGAGAAGCTCCGCCGGGGCTGAGCGCAGGTCGTCCAGCCATGCGTCTCGAGCGAGCCGTCGACGCGTACCTGCGTCACGTCTCGATCGAGCGCGGCCTGTCGGACAACACCGTGTCGGCGTACCGACGCGACCTCGCGGGGTACGTCGAATGGCTGGAGGAGCGGGGGATCGTCGATTCGGATGGCGTGACCCCCGCCCTGGTCGCCGAGTTCGCCGCCGAGCGGGCCTCCGCGGTGCCGCCTCCCGCGGCATCCAGCCTCGCCCGTCTGCAGTCGTCGGTGCGGGGACTCCACAGGTTCCTCGCGCGCGAGGGCATCGAGACCGACGACCCCTCGGCCCGGTTGAAGCCGCCCAAACTGCCCAAGCGCCTGCCGAAGGCGCTCACGATCGATCAGGTCGAGAAGCTGCTGGACGCCTCGGGCCCCGCGCCCGGGGCGGCGGCCGAGACCGACGTCGTGGCTCTGCGCGACCGCGCCCTGCTCGAACTGCTGTACGCGACGGGTGCGCGGGTGTCGGAGGCTGTGCAGCTCGACGTGGACGACCTCTCGCACGGCGATGTGCTCCGCGTCCGCGGCAAGGGGTCGAAGGAGCGCATCGTGCCGGTCGGATCGTATGCGCGCGCCGCTCTGGAGGCGTACCTCACGAGGTCCCGGCCCGAGCTCTCGCGCCGCGGCACGGCATCCCCTCGGCTCTTCCTCGGAGCCAGAGGCGCGCCGCTGTCACGGCAGAGCGCGTGGCTCGTCATCCAACACGCCGCCGATCGGGCGCAGCTGAGCGCCCACGTGTCGCCGCACACCCTGCGCCACTCGTTCGCGACGCACCTCCTGCAGGGCGGGGCCGACGTGCGCGTCGTGCAGGAGCTGCTGGGGCACGCGTCGGTCGCGACGACGCAGATCTACACCCACGTTTCGGTCGACGCGCTGCGGGATGTGTACGCGACCTCGCACCCGCGGGCGCGCTGAAACGGGCGAGGGCGCGCCCGGTCGCTAGAATCGACCAAGCAAGAGTCAGGAGTGTCGGTGACGGGCAGCAAGAGGGGCGCATTGAAGGCCCGGACGGATGATGCACCCATCGGACCCACCGGTCGCCCCTATCAGGGCTTCCCGACGCCTCCGAAGCTCGACTCGCACGGTCCCGCGCGAATCATCGCGCTGTGCAACCAGAAGGGCGGCGTCGGCAAGACGACGACGACCATCAACCTCGCCGCGTCGCTCGCGCAGTACGGGCGCAAGGTGCTCGCGGTGGACTTCGACCCGCAGGGCGCGCTGTCGGCCGGCCTCGGCATCCAGACGCATGACGTGCCGACCGTCTACGACCTGCTGATCGACAGCAAGCGCGACCCCCGCGACACGATCATCGAGACAGCCGTCGAGAACCTCGACGTCATCCCTGCGAACATCGATCTTTCTGCCGCCGAGGTGCAGCTGGTCAACGAGGTCGCCCGCGAGACGATCCTGTCGCGCGTCCTCCGCAAGGTGGCCGGCGACTACGACGTCATCCTCATCGACTGCCAGCCGTCGCTCGGCATCCTCACCGTCAACGCGCTCACGGCCAGCCACGGCGTCATCATCCCGCTCGAGTGCGAATTCTTCGCGCTCCGCGGCGTCGCGCTCCTGATCGAGACGATCGACAAGGTGCGCGACCGCCTCAACCCCAGCATCGCCCTCGACGGCCTCCTCGCGACGATGTACGACCCCCGCACGCTGCACTCCCGCGAGGTGCTCGAGCGCGTGGTCGAGGCCTTCGGCGACGATGTGCTCGAGACCGTGATCGGACGCACGGTGAAGTTCCCGGATGCCTCGGTGTCGGGGATGCCGATCACCGAGTTCGCGCCGGAGCACGCGGCCGCCCAGGCCTACTTGCGACTGGCTCGGGAGCTTGTCGCGCGTGGCGCCGTCGCCTGAGGACGAAGCACGGGAGCCCTCGGTCCCTGAGCGGCCCCCGGTCCCCGAGGAGTCTCCGGTTGGTGAGCGGCCCTCGGTCCCTGAGCGGCCCCCGGTCCCCGAGCTCGTCGAAGGGTCGAACCCCGAGCCCGCCGCCCCGGAGAATGACGACCGGTCGTTCCGCGTCTCGCTCGGCGTCTTCGACGGCCCTTTCGATCTTCTGCTGACCCTCATCTCGAAGCACGAGCTCGACATCACCGAGGTCGCGCTGTCGAAGGTCACCGACGAGTTCATCTCGTATCTGCGCGACCTCGGCCCCGAGGAGGAGCTCGAGCAGGCGTCCGAGTTCCTCGTCGTTGCGGCGACCCTCCTCGACATGAAGGTCGCCGGTCTGCTGCCGCAGGGCGAGCTCGTCGACGCGGAGTCGGTCGCCCTCCTGGAGGCGCGAGACCTCCTGTTCGCGAGGCTGCTGCAGTACCGCGCATTCAAAGAGGTGTCGGCCTGGTTCGAGCGCTGCATCCGCCGGGAGGACCGCCGCCACACGAGGTCCGTTCGCCTCGACGAGAAATACCGCCGCGCCGTGCCCGAGCTCGTCTGGACGCTCACCGCCGACGACTTCGCGGCGCTCGCAGTGCTCGCCTTCACCCCGAAGGAGATCCCGCACGTCGGGCTCGACCATCTGCACGCTCCGCTGGTCAGCATCCGCGAGCAGGCCGCGGTCGTCGTGACGCTGCTGCGCGCCGCCGGGACGCTGAGCTTCCGCGAGCTCATCGCGGGCGTCTCGCAGCCGGGCGTCGTGGTGGCCCGTTTCCTCTCCGTTCTCGAGCTGTACCGCCACGCGGCGCTGTCGTTCGAGCAGCTCGAGCCGCTCGGAGAGCTCAACCTCCGCTGGACCGCCGATCGGTGGTCCGACGAGAATCTCGCGACCCTGGGGGCCGACTATGACCGATGACGTTTCCGCCACGAGCGCCGAGGAGGGGACGGATGCCGCGGCGGCCGAGAACGCGGCGGACACCGCGCCGACGGGGGCGCGGGACGAGGCATCCGTCGCCCGCCGGCTGGAGGCGATCCTGCTGATCGTGGAGGAGCCGCAGAGCCTCGTCGCACTCGCGACGGCCGTCGGCGCACCCGTACCCGCCGTCCGCCAGGCGATCGAGGGCCTTGTCGAGGACTACGACGGCCTCACCGGCGGACCGCGCCGCGGCTTCGAGCTGCGCGAGGTCGGGGGAGGGTGGCGCCTTTACGTCCGCGAGGAGCACGACGACCTCGTGTCGGAGTTCGTCAACGCGCAGGCGCCGTCGCGCCTCTCGCAGGCAGCGCTCGAGACGCTCGCGGTCATCGCCTACAAGCAGCCGGTCACCCGAGGTCAGGTGGCGTCGATCCGCGCCGTCAACGTCGATTCGGTCGTGCGGACGCTCCTCGCGCGGGGACTCATCACCGAGGCGTTCACCGACCCCGATACCGGCGCGATCCACTACGCGACGACCGACGCGCTGCTCGTGAACCTCGGCATCAACTCGCTCGACGAGCTGCCGCATATCTCGCCGCTCCTCGACGACGGGTCCGACGGCTTCGACGAGGTCGTCCGATGATGCCAAGGTCTTCCGTGTCCCGAAATTCGCCGCTCTGCCGGGCTGTAACCGACCAACTTCGGGACATGCAGGGGGGAGCCGGGCAGACAGCGGCTCTGCAGACGAGGGACATGCAGGGGGGAGCCGGGCAGACAGCGGCTCTGCAGACCAAGGAGGTCGTCCGATGAGCGATGGCTTCGAGAACACTGAGGGCGTCCGGCTGCAGAAGGTCCTCGCGAACGCGGGCGTCGCATCCCGGCGCGTGGCGGAGCAGCTGATCGTCGAGGGGCGCGTCCGGGTGAACGGCGTGGTCGTGACCGAGCTCGGCTCGCGCATCGACCCCGACAACGACCTCGTCGACGTCGACGGCACGGCTGTGCAGCTCGACCAGTCGAAGCGCTACGTCATGCTCAACAAGCCGCGCGGGATCGTCAGCTCGATGAAGGACGACCGCGGGCGCCCCGATCTGCGCCGCTACACCAAGGAGTGGACCGAGCGGCTCTACAACGTCGGCCGCCTCGACGCCGACACGAGCGGCCTCCTCGTCCTCACGAACGACGGTGAGCTCGCCCATGTGCTGGCGCATCCGTCGTTCGGCGTCACCAAGGTCTACATCGCGAAGGTCGAAGGGCGTGTCACGCCTCAGACGATCCAGCGCCTCACGAAGGGCGTCGATCTGGAAGACGGCCCCATCGCCGCCGACAAGGCGCGGCTGCTCTCGACCTCCGACGCCGAGGGCGGCTCGCTCGTCGAGCTGACGCTCCACTCGGGCCGCAATCGCATCGTTCGGCGCATGATGGCCGAGGTGGGGCATCCGGTCGTCGAACTCGTCCGCCGCCAGTTCGGGCCGCTGCACCTGGGAACCCTCCCAGTGGGCCGGGCACGCGAGTTGACTAAGGTGGAACGCGGCGCGCTCCTCACTCTTGCGCGCCGTGACAGCGGCGCGACCGACACACCCTCGCGCCAGGCGACGGACGAGACGTCGCCGGGGGACCAGGAGACACGGTGAGCGAGACGACGGGCGCGCTCTCGGCCCGCGTGCAGGGACCCGTGCGCATCGTCGGTGCCGGGCTTCTCGGGTCGAGCATCGGCCACGCGCTGACGGCCCACGGCGTCGACGTCGCACTCGACGACACCTCGCCCGCGCAGCTGCGCCTCGCCGTCGACTACGGCGCCGGGCGAGCCGCGCGCGACGACGACGACCCCGTCCTCGTGGTCGTCGCCGTGCCGCCGGACGTGACGGCGGACGTCATCGAGAGGGAGCTCTCCCGCTATCCGCGAGCGGTCGTGACGGATGTCGCGAGCGTCAAGCTCGAGCCGTTGACCACGCTGCGGGAACGCGGCGTCGATCTGCACCGCTACATCGGCTCGCACCCGCTCGCGGGGCGCGAGCGGGGCGGGGCCATCGCGGCCCGGGCCGACATCTTCATCGGTCGCCCGTGGGTCGTCTGCCGCGACGGCGAGACCTCGGCATCCGATCTCGCCCTCGTCGAGGGCCTTGCGCTGGATCTCGGCGCCACGCCGATCGAGATGAGTCCGGAGGAGCACGACCGCGCCGTCGCACTCGTGTCGCATGTGCCGCAGCTCGTCGCAAGCCTCCTCGCGGGTCGGTTCATCGACGCCCCCGACGGCTCGCTTCGCCTGGCGGGCCAGGGCGTCCGCGACACGACGCGGATCGCGGCATCCGCCCCCGAACTCTGGGTGCAGATCCTCGGCGCGAACTCGGCGCCGGTCATCGAGGTGCTCGACGCGCTCGCCGCCGACCTCTCGGCCGTGGCCGATGCCCTGCGGGAACCTGATGCCCCCGGCTCCCGGCGAGCCGTCGCGGACACGATCCGGCGCGGCAACGACGGCGTCGAGCGGCTGCCCGGCAAGCACGGGCAGAACCGTCGCTTCGAGAGCCTCGTCGTCATGGTCGACGACACGCCAGGACAGCTCGGCCGTCTCTTCGGCGAGCTCGGCGAACTCGGCGTCAACGTGGAAGACCTGCGCCTCGAGCATTCGCCGGGCGCGCAATTCGGCCTCGCCGAGATCTCGGTCGTGCCGAGCGCCGTTCGCGGCGCCATCGAGGGGCTCGAGGCCCGAGGCTGGAGGATTGCGAGTGTCAATGACTGAGATGTTCCGCCCGACGGTCGAAGCGGCCGTGAGCGAGCCCATCGTGGTGGCGATGGACGGTCCGGCCGGGAGCGGCAAGTCCAGCGTGGCCAAGCGCGCGGCGCGGGCCCTCGGCTACGGTTACCTCGACACGGGGGCCGCCTACCGGGCGCTCGCCTGGCACGCGCTCGCGCACGGCGCCGACACCTCCGACTCTTCCGCGGTGCTCGATGTCGCCGGCGACTTCGAGTACGCGATCTCGCTCGATCCGGACGACTACTGGGTGCGGGTCGGATCGACGGACGTGACCGCGGCGATCCGCGAGCCGAGGGTGACGGATGCCGTGAGCGGCGTCGCCCGGGTTCCGGCGGTGCGCCAGACGGTCAACGCGCTGTTCCGCGCCCTGATCGCGAAGTCCGGCCGCCCCGGAGTCGTCGTGGAGGGCCGGGACATCACCACGGTCGTCGCACCTGACGCTCCCGTGCGGATCCTCCTCACCGCAGACCCCGATGTCCGCGCGGCGCGCCGCGTCGCCGAGCTCGTCTCGCATGACGCCGACGCGGTGACCCAGGCGCTGCATCGGCGGGATGCCTCGGACGCCAAGGTCGTCGACTTCCTCACGGCCGCGCCCGGCGTCACCGTGGTGGACTCGACCGATCTCGATTTCGATCAGACCGTCGAGGCCGTGCTCGACGTCGTGCGCAGCACGCTCAGCGGGGCCGCCGCGCCTCGGAAAGGAGACGGTGCCTGATGGGTGCTGAAGACGACGAGTACGAAGGCGGGCCGGACCAGCTGGCGGAGCGCCTCGCCGACATCGACGAGGACCTCGCCGAGCAGCGGGCCGAAACCCTGCGCGCGTCGCTCTCGGACTACGAACTCGACGACGAGGATGCCGAGCTTCTCGCCGGCGTCACGCTGGGCGAGGACGGCATCGAGTACCTGCCGGCCCTTCCCGTGGTCGCGATCGTCGGCCGCCCGAACGTGGGCAAGTCTGCCCTCGTGAACCGCATCCTCGGCCGACGCGAGGCCGTCGTGGAGGACACGCCGGGCGTCACGCGCGACCGCGTGACGTACAAGGCGGAATGGCTCGGCCGCCGCTTCACGATCGTCGACACCGGCGGATGGGAGCCCGACGCCCGCGGCATCGACCGCTCCGTCGCGGCGCAGGCCGAGGTCGCGATCGACCTGTCGGACGTCGTGCTCTTCGTCGTCGACGCGATGGTCGGCGCCACCTCGACCGACGAGCACGTTGTGCGACTGCTCCGCAAGAGCGGCAAGCCCGTCTTCCTCGTCGCCAACAAGATCGACGACGCCCGCCAGGAGCCAGAGGCAGCCGCCCTGTGGAACCTCGGCCTCGATCAGCCGTGGCCCGTCTCGGCGATCCACGGGCGCGGTGTCGCCGACCTTCTCGACGAGATCATGAAGGTGCTCCCCGAGACGTCGGCCGTCGCGAAGCAGGAGATCGGCGGCCCCCGCCGGGTCGCCATCCTCGGTCGACCCAACGTCGGCAAGTCCTCGCTCCTCAACAAGGCGGCGGGGGAGGAGCGCGTCGTCGTCAACGAGCTCGCCGGCACGACGCGCGACCCGGTCGACGAGATCGTCGAGCTCGGCGGCAAGCTGTGGCGCTTCGTCGACACCGCCGGCATCCGTCGTCGCGTGCATCTCTCGCAAGGCGCCGACTTCTACGCGTCCCTCCGCACCTCCGCGGCGCTCGAGAAGGCCGAAGTGGCCGTCGTCGTCCTCGACGTCAGCGAGACGCTCAGTGAGCAGGACATCCGCATCATCGACCTGGTGCTCGAGTCGGGCCGCGCTCTGGTGCTCGCGTTCAACAAGTGGGACCGCCTGAACGACGACGACATGGAGAACATCGATCGCCGTCGCTACCTCGAGCGCGAGATCGAGCAGGACCTCGCACACGTCTCGTGGGCTCCGCGCGTCAACATCTCGGCTCGGACCGGCCGACATCTCGACAAGCTCGTACCGGCGCTCGAGACCGCCCTCACCTCATGGGATCAGCGCATCCCGACGGGCAAGTTCAACGCGTTCCTGGCGGAGCTCGTCGCGGAGCACCCGCACCCCGTCCGCGGGGGCAAGCAGCCGCGCATCCTGTTCGGCACGCAGGCCGCAACCCGTCCGCCCACCTTCGTCCTGTTCACGACGGGCTTCCTCGATCAGGGCTACCGCCGGTTCATCCAGCGCCGCCTCCGCGAGATCTTCGGCTTCGAGGGCTCGCCGATCGTGATCAACATGCGGGTGCGCGAGCGCAGGCAGCGCTGACGCTCAGCGCATCCGGGATGCCGCGGGTCGCACCATCGCCGTCTCATCGGGAGCCGCGAAGCCGAACCGCTCGTAGAGGCTGTGCGCGTCGCGGGTGAAGAGCACCCAGCGGAAGTCCGCGCCCGGACCCTCGTCGATCATGAGCGAGAGCATGCGCTGCGCGAGCCCCCCGTCCTGAGTGCTCGCCGACGACGTAGACGTCGGCGAGGTAGGCGAAGCCGACTCCGTCGGAGACCGCGCGCGCGAAGCCGACCTGCTCGCCGGTGTCGCGCCGGTAGACGCCCACGACGCGCCACGCCGAGTCCAGCTGAGCCTCGAGGTCGTCGCGGGTGCGCCAGCCACCCCAGTACGCCTCGGTCGAGAGCCATCGCCACACGGCATCCCGCTGGACGCGGGCCCGATCGTCGTCGAAGTCGATGTCCATCGCGCCATTCTGTTCGGAGCAGGCGACATCGCGCAGGCGATCGAGCGGTCCGCCGCACCGTGGCTGGACCGCTCGGGCCGTCACGGCGGGACATGCGGCCGAGCCGCACGCTGAGCAGTGTGACAGGCTGGACGGGTGACCATCGAGCCGCCCGCACCCGGTGAGCCGCGCCGCCCTACGGGTCCGCGCGACCCGGGCGACGCGTGGGTCGTGGCTCCGGATGGAACGCGCTACTGGGGCCGCTTCGGCGCCGCCGGGCTTCTCGCCGTGGACGCCGACCGCGGCGTGCTGCTGCAGCACCGTGTCACCTGGAGCCATTTCGGCGACACGTGGGCGCTGCCCGGCGGCGCCCGGCACGAGAACGAGTCGGCGTGCGACGGCGCGCTCCGCGAGGCCGCCGAAGAGGCGGGTGTCCCGGATGCCTCGATCCGACCGCGTCTGCTGAGCGTGCTGGATCTCGGCTACTGGAGCTACACGACCCTCGTGGGCGACGTCGTGACGCCGTTCGAGCCACTGATCTCCGACCCCGAGAGCCACGAGCTCGCGTGGGTCCCCGAGGGACAGGTCGCCGAGCGTCCCCTCCATCCGGGCTTCGCCGATTCGTGGGCCCGGCTCGAACCGCTCCTCGAGGTGCGTCCGGCCGTCGTGGTCGACGCAGCGAACGTGTTCGGCTCCGTCCCGGACGGCTGGTGGCGCGACCGGGCCGGGGCCGCCGAGCGACTGCTGTCCCGGATCGTCGGGCTCACCGTGTCGGGGATCGCCGCTGAGGCGATCGACCTTCCCGAGCACACCTGGTTCCCCGAGTGGTCGGTGATCGTGGAAGGACATGCGCGCGATGTCGTATCCACGTCGGCCGATCCCGCGGGTGCCGTCTCGGTCGTCCGTGCCGAAGCATCCGGAGACGATGCGATCGTCGCCGAGACCCGTCGCCTCGTCGACGGGGGAAGGCGTGTGACCGTCGTCACAAGCGATCGCGAGCTGGCGGAACGGGTGACGAATGCCGGGGCATCCGTCCGCGGCACGCGCTGGCTGCTCGATCTGCTCGACCTTCACGAGCAGTCGAACGCCTGACCCTGGTGCGTGGGACGCGCCGGCATTGACTGTGCTCTCGGTGTGGAACCGCGGTCTCACTCCCGTCCGCGAAGTCGATCGATGTCGCGCCGTTCCCGCTTGGTCGGCCGGCCCGCACCGCGGTCCCGCATCGGGACGAATGCCGTCAGCTCTCGTGGTGGCGGCGGGGGCGTCTTGTCCTCCACCGCCTCGGCTGCGACGGCGGCGCCCACCCGCTTCGTGATCGGCTGCTTCACGACGAGGATCCGGTCGAAGCCCGAGATGCGGACGCGCAGTTCGTCCCCCGGCCGGACAGGCTGAGCGGCTTTCGCCCGGTCGCCGTTGACGCGCACGTGGCCCGCACGGCAGGCCGTCGTCGCGGCGGACCGCGTCTTATAGACCCGTACCGCCCAGAGCCACGCGTCCACGCGCGCCGATGCCCCGCTCATACCGACTCCGCATTCGTGCGCTGCGGCCTCGCGGTGCCGAGTCGGTCGGCCACGACGACACCGATCGCGATGAGCCCCTGCCCGAGGCAGTAGGTGAGCATCACGAGAGGGCTCGTCCAGCCGGGCATCGCGTCAGGAGTGAAGAGACGGAAGGCGAGGATCGTGTCCGAGGCGAGAAAGAACGCGCCACCCCATGCGATCAGCGGATGGCAACGGGATGCCGCGGCCGCCGTTCCACCGAGCACGAGGCCGTAGAGCGCGACCGGGATCAGAAGCGCGCCGAGCTGCGGCCAGAGGACGAAGAGGAGAAGGATCCACCAGAGCCCGTACACCGCCGACCACGCGGGGAGCGGCCGCACAGCGAGGACCCGCCAGAAGAGCCAGATGTAGCAGAGGTGGGTGAGCCCGAAGCACGCGAGCATCGTCGGTAGTTCCGGCGCGGCCGGGAAGAACGTCGCCGCGCCGTCGCCGAGCCAGGAGAAGGCCAGTGCGAGGAAGAGCAGCGTGTAGGGCGTGCCCCAGTGCGACCCCCGCCCAGCCCAGAGCACGCCGATCGCGAGAAGGGGCATCAGGCAGAGCTTGGTGACCCCGGCGACGCCATCGGCACCGACCGCGAGCGCCCCGATGTGAAGGACGGCGATGACGGCGTACGGGGTGAAGCCCCACCACCATCCCGCGCGAGGCAGGGAAGACACGGGTCCATCGTAGGTCGGCAGCGCCGTCAGGCCAGGTCGAGCGTGACGATCGGGCGGTCGGGCTTGTGCCTCGCCACCTCGCGGAAGCCCGCGTTCTCGAATGTGCTGAGCAGGCCGTGATAGAGGTCGTTGACCCGGTGCGTGCCGGCGCTGCCGTCGACGGGGTAGGCCTCGATGATGCGCGCGCCGCTCTTGCGGGCGTGGTCGACGGCGGCGTCGAGCAGTCTGGCGTTGAGTCCTTGATTGCGGTGCTCCTTGCGCACGACGAAGCAGCTCACCGTCCACACCGATTCGTCGTCGAAGGGCTCCGCCGTCGCGGCGGCGATCGATCTGGTCCGGGCGATGCGCCGGTGCACGGTGCGGGGGCCGACGCGAACCCATCCCGCTGCCTCGCCGTCGACGTACGCGACGAAGCCGGGTGGAGGCCCGGCGACCATCTCCTGCTCGAAGAGGTCGCGCCGCTCCGCCTGGTTCGTGCGGTTCCACTCCGCATTCGTCAGCGTGAACCACTGGCACTGGCAGCTGCGCCCGTCACCGCCGCCTTCGAAGGCGTGCTCCACGTCTTCGAAGCGATCGGATGTCGCGGGCTCGATCGTGATCGTCGGCATGCCGGCGAAGCTACCCGCCCCTTCCGACAGCGGGCAAGGGCGCACGCGGCTCGGTTCGCGACGGGCCGTTGGAGCGGGTAGGATGGGGGAGTTGTCCGCTCGCGGGCATCGGGATGTGGCGCAGCTTGGTAGCGCACTTGACTGGGGGTCAAGGGGTCGCAGGTTCAAATCCTGTCATCCCGACGGTTCAGAAAAATCCCCGGTGAGATTGCAAAGTCTCACCGGGGATTCGTCGTTTCAGGCGATGGCTGCGACTTGCGGTGCCTCTGGCTCAAGGCAACCGAGGCATTAGGGGATCACGCAGGTGGCTCCTGATCAACGTTCGGTGTTGCGATCAATCGCATGAAGACCTCGAGCAGCGGCAGCACGTCGTGATCGGGATCCATCAGGGCCTGGATGCGGAGGCCGTCGATCATCGCCGCCAGCATCGTGACCTTGTCGTCGGCGCTGAGTTCCTCGCCGTCCTCGTCCGTCCCGAAGCGTCGGCTCGACAGGTGTGATCGCATCCGCTCGCGCCGCGCCACGAAGAATTCGTGGGCGGGATGCTCGGGGTTGGTTGCTGCGACGGTGATCGCCAGCCAGTTGCGCCCCTGCTCGGGGTGGGAGAACTCGTTCCTGAGCACGGCGGACAGCACCTGCTCGGCGGGGACGCGCGATTCCATGATGTGTCGCGCGAACTCTTCGTCGTCGGCGTCGCGCTGGGCGAGTGCCGCGACCAGGAGTTCGCCCTTGTCGGTGAAGTGACGCAGCAGTGCGGCATGCGTGACGTCGGCGCGCGCGGCGATGTCGCGGAGCGAGGCCCGCTCGTAGCCGTGCTCGGCGATGCTCGCGAGGGCCGCGCGCACGATCTGCGCTCGCCGCGCCGGTGTCGTCGCGTACGGGCCTCGCCTGCGAGGACGTGCGCTCGAGGGCGCCGTCGCCGAGGCATCCATGCCGTCCATCTCCACCCTCCCGAGTCTTCCATCCCATCGGTCGGCTTGCTAATCGTAACCAGGGTGGTTACTCTTCCGGAAAGATAACCATGTCGGTTACATTTGGCGAGCCCCGGCTTGCTCGCGATCACGCACGGCAGCGGGATCGGATCACACGATGAAGGAGTCACGGTGACCAACAACCTCACGGAGCGGGACGAGGCGACTGCTCGCAGCGGACCAGGGTCCGAGCCCCAGCAGCCGATGAGCCGGAGCTACATCCTCTGGCTGATGCTCGCCAGCTTCGGCGCGTCCATGGCGATGATGGTCCCGCTGTCGTACGGCATCGCGGTGCGAATCACCGAGCTCGCCCCGGGCCACGAAGAGGTGCTGGGCTACATCACGGGCTCGGCGCAGCTCGTCTACCTCGTCATCAGCCCGCTCATCGGCATCTGGAGCGATCGCACCCGTTCGCGGTTCGGGCGGCGCACCCCGTTCCTCTACCTCGGCACGGCGATCGGCCTTGCCGGCCTCGTGGTGATCGGCCTCGCGCCGAGCCTCCTGATCGTCGGCGCCGGCTGGGTCCTGGGGATGACCGGCTGGTCGATCGCGGGCGCCGCGCTCCAGACGCTGCAGGCGGACAAGCTTCCCGAGGCCCAGCGAGGAAAGGTCTCCGCGCTCACCGGGCTGATGACCCAGATAGCTCCCGTGCTCGGCATCGGTGTCGCCTACGCAGTGTCTTCCAGCACGCTGCTGATCTTCGTCGTCCCCGGTGTCATCGGCGCGCTGCTGCTCGCCCTGTTCCCTCTCATCAAGCCCGAAGGCAGCTCGAAGGGCCTTCCTGACGCGGACCATGTCACCGTGAAGTCCGTCGTGACCAGCTACGGCTTCAACGTGCGCAAGTACCCCGATTTCGCCTGGAACTGGCTCGGCCGCTTCGTGTTCTTCGTCGGCCTGTACTTCAACACGACGTTCGGCACCTTCTTCTACGCGCAGCGCCTCGACCTGCCCGTGCGCGAGGTTGCGGGAATCGTCGCCACCGTCGGCATGATCGGCGTGCTCGCCGCTGCCACGGGCGCCCTCGTCGGCGGCTTCCTCTCCGACAAGCTTCAGCGCCGTCGCCTGTTCGTCATAATCGCCGCGCTGCTGTTCGTGGCCGGTGCCGTCGCCGAGGCGACCGCGTGGTCGCTGCCGCAGATCATCATCGGTGCCGTCCTGATGCAGTTGGCCATCGCGGTGTTCGCGACCGTCGACCAGGCGATCGTCTACGCGATCATCCCCGAGCGCGATCAGGCGGGCCGCTACATGGCGGTCATCCAGTTCGCGCAGAAGATCCCCAGCGCCGTCGCCCCGCTCATCGCGGGCGTCGTGATCACGATCGGCGCCGTCGGCGATGTGAAGAACTACACACTGCTCTACCTGACCGGCGCCGTCTTCGCCCTGATCGGTGGACTCATCATCTTGCTCAAGGTCAAGTCCGTCCGCTGATCCACCCCGTCCGGAGAAAGCACCCTCATGTCGCGCAGCGCCCCTCTGCCCTGTCGGTCGACAGTGGCGGCGATGAGTTCGTCGTTACCGGCGATCGCCCCCGCCTTTCGTTCGTGAGCGCCGGCTCCGACAGCCACGTCATCGAGGCAACTATCGACGGTGGCGCCCCGATCACCGCCGAGATCACCGGTCACCGTTTCGTGGCGTGGCCGTTCGAGCCGCTGCGCAGCGGCGCCCGCGTGACGTGGCGAGTGAGGCGAGCTGTCGCGGAGGGTGCATGGTCGAAGCCTGCCGTGTTCGAGGCGGGTCTTCTCGACGCCGATTGGACGGCCGAGTGGATCTCGCCGGTCGAAGCGGCTGATCCCGGATACGGCGAGCGTCCGGCGCATGTGCTCGCGGGGACGTTCGCCCTCCCTGCGACGATCGTGTCGGCGCGTCTGTACGCGACAGCGCTCGGCGTCTACACGGCGACGGTGAACGGATCGCGCGTGGGCGGCGATGAGCTCGCGCCCGGGTCGACGTCCTACGACCGGACGCTGTACGCCCAAGCGCACGACGTCACCGCACTCCTCCAAGCCGGAGGGAATCGACTCGAGTTCGAACTGTCGGACGGCTGGTACCGCGGCCAGGTCGGCGCCTTCCGGCTGCCCGCGGGCTGGGGAACCACGCTCGGGGTGCGGGCGGAGCTGCATGTGCGGCTTGCCGACGGCGCGACGCAGGTGATCGTCACCGACGGCAGCTGGACGAGCGCGCCGTCGAGGACGACCCGTGCCGACCTCATGGCAGGTCAGACTGTCGACTTCACCGCGGCGCCCGGCGCTCCGACCGCGGCGCGCGTCGGTGCCGTGGTCGATGCGCCGGCGATAGCCTGGTCGCCGGCTCCGCCCGTGCGCGTGCTCGAATCGCGCGCGCCCGTCGCTGTCGCCCAGGTCGCCGACGGCGTCACCGTGGTGGACTTCGGCCAGAACGCCTCCGGCTGGGTGCGGCTCACCGATCTCGGTGCTCCGGGGACCCGCACGGTGCTCGAGTACGGCGAGTACGTGGATGCCTCGGGCGACCTGTCGACGGCCCACCTCGACTCCGAGCGACCAGAGGGCCGCAAGGCCTTCGTTCAGCGCGACGAGGTCGTGGCGGGCGCTCCAGCTGAGGTGTTCGAGCCGCGCCACACGGTGCACGGCTTCCAGTACGCCCGCATCACCCGCACGGGCGCACCGCTGGACGCGGCATCCGTGACCATGCAGATCGTGCACAGCGACCTGAAGCGAACGGGGTCCTTCGAGAGCAGCGACGAGGACCTCAACCGCCTGCACGAGATCGCCGAGTGGAGCTTCCGCGGTAACGCAGTCGACGTGCCGACCGACTGCCCGACGCGCGAGCGTCTCGCGTGGACCGGCGACTACCAGGTGTTCGCGCCGACGGCGACGCGCCTGTACGACGTGCTCGGATTCACCCGCAAGTGGCTGCAGTCGGTGCGCGACGACCAGCTCGATGACGGACGCATCGCGAACTTCTCGCCCGACGGGCGCCGGATCAAGCACCGCCTCGACGACCAGTTCGCCATGATGACGGGGTCTTCGGGCTGGGGTGATGCGATCGTCGCGGTGCCGTGGGAGATGTATCTCGCGTACGGCGACCGCGCGGTGCTCGAGGAGAACTACGACGCCATGGTGCGCTGGGTGGAGTGGGCGCTCGAGAAAGCGCGCACGACGCGACACCACTCCCGCGTGCAGGCCTCTCCCGACCCCGAGCCGTTCGAGCAGTATCTGTGGGACGGCACTTTCCACTGGGGCGAATGGACAGAGCCCCGGGAGCGGGATGCCGAGGGCAACCGCATCGACCCCATCAAGCACAACCCGATGGCCTGGTTCATGGCGGACAAGGGCGAGGTCGGCACGGCCTACCTGCACCGCTCGACCGCGATGCTCGCCCGGATCGCCGAGATCATCGGGCTGGAGCCGGATGCGACGCGCTACGCCGAGACCGCCGAACGGGTCGCCGACGCCTGGCGCCACGCGTACCTCAAAAGCGACGGGACCACGGTGACTGACACTCAGGCCGCATACGTGCGTGCGCTCGCGTTCGGGCTCGTGCCCGCCGAGCTTCGCGCCGCCGCGCTCGACCGGCTCGTCGAGCTGATCGAGGCGAGCGACACGCACCTGTCCACCGGCTTCCTCGCGACGGCCGACCTGCTCCCTGTGCTCGCAGACGGCGGCCGCGCCGACGTCGCATACGAACTGCTCGCCCAGCGCACTGCGCCTTCATGGATGTACATGGTCGACCGCGGTGCGACAACGATCTGGGAGGACTGGGAGGGGATCGACGAGAACGGCGATGCCCACGAGTCGCTCAACCACTACAGCAAGGGCGCGGTGATCCGGTTCCTTCACACCCACACGCTCGGGCTCCGACAGGATGCCGACTCGATCGCGTGGGAGAAAGTCACGATCGCTCCGCTGCCTGCGCCCGGCATGACCTGGGCGCGGGGAGCGCATGACGGTCCGCAGGGCGAGATCGCCGTCGAGTGGCGCATCGAGGGCGACAGCGTCCGCATCGCCGCTGACATCCCCGCCGGCACCACCGCGCGCATCGTCTTCCCCGACGGCACCGTCCACGCCGCGGGTCCGGGCCGTTTCGACCAGATCAGCGCACTCCCGGCATCCACCCCCGCCGTCGCCACCCGGTGACGCGCATCCCACGCATCGACGCGAAAGTGAGAACGACATGACCAGCTTCCCCGACGGCTTCCTCTGGGGCGCGGCCACCGCCGGCCACCAGATCGAGGGCAACAACGTCAACAGCGACTGGTGGGCGCGCGAGCAGATGATGCCGGGCATGGAGCTGTCGGGCGACGCCGTCGACAGCTACCACCGCTACCGCGAGGACATCCAGCTGCTCGCCGATGCCGGTCTCACCTCGTACCGGTTCAGCCTGGAGTGGTCGCGCATCGAGCCGGTGCGCGGGCACTTCTCGAAGGCCGAGCTCGCTCACTACCGCCGGATGATCGACTTCTGCCTCGAGCGGGGTGTGACCCCGGTCGTCACGCTGCAGCACTTCACCACCCCGCAGTGGTTCGCCGCCCTCGGTGGGTGGGACGGCCCCGAGTCGCAGGAGCTTTTCTGCGCGTTCGTCGAGCAGGCCTGCACCATCCTCGACGGGGTCGAATGGGTTGTCACGATGAACGAGCCCAACATGCAGGCCGCGATCATGACCGCGATGCGACACCTCGCGGCCTCGGGCGGCGAGTGGACGAGCCCGACCGTCGAGGCCGAGGGCGACCAGGAGAAGAAGCAGACTCACAGCGAGTTCCTCACCTACGCCGACCCCGAGATCGGCCGTCTGTTCACGCGCATCCACCACGCCGCCCGTGAGATCGTCCGCGACCGCACCGGTGCGAAGGTCGGCTGGACCATCGCCGCCGGCGCCCTCACGGCAGCCCCGGGCGGGGAGGAGAAGCTTCTCCAGATCCGCTACGGCAAGGAGGACGTGTACTGGGAGGGCAGCCGCGGGGACGACTTCGTCGGCGTGCAGGCCTACAGCTCGCAGCAGGTCGACGCCAACGGGCTGGTCCCTCACCCGCCGCACCCCGACAACACCCTCGTCGGCACCGCCTTCCGTCCCGACTCGCTTGCGTTGGCCGTGCGCCACGCCTGGGAGGTCAGCGAGCACACGCCGATTCTCATCACCGAGAACGGCATTGCCACCGCTGACGACACCCAGCGCATCCGCTACACCGACGAGGCGCTCCGGGGCCTGCTGGGAACCATCGCCGACGGCATCGATGTGCGCGGGTATCTGCACTGGTCGCTGCTCGACAACTTCGAGTGGGGCCACTGGGAGCCGACCTTCGGACTCATCGCCGTCGACCGTGACACGTTCGTGCGCACCCCGAAGCCCAGTCTCGGCTGGCTCGGCGAGGTGGCGCAGCGCAACGCGCTGTCGAGCGAGGGCTGACCGATGAAGATCTCGGGCAAGACGTTCGTCGTCACCGGCGCCGGTAACGGCATCGGCCGCGAGATGACGCTTCAGCTCCTCGCCGCCGGGGCTTCGGTGGCCGGCGTCGACCTCAATGAAGCCGGACTTCAGAAGACCGCAGAGCTCGCCGATGCCGGCTCCCGCTTCACGGCGCATGTCGTGAACATCACCGATCGGAACGCCGTGGAGGCACTGCCGGCGCAGGTCGAGGCGTCTCAAGGCCCCGCCGACGCCGTGATCAATGTCGCCGGGGTGATCCAGAAGTTCGTGAAGGTCGCCGATCTGCCCTACGCGGAGATCGAGAAGGTCATGAACGTGAACTTCTGGGGCACCATGAACATGGTCAAGGCGTTCCTGCCGGTGCTGACCTCGCGTCCTGAAGCCGCTCTCGTGAATGTCGCCAGCATGGGCGCCTACGCACCGGTGCCCGGCCAGGCCGTCTACGGCGCATCCAAGGCTGCCGTGAAGGTGCTCACCGAGGCGCTGTACGCCGAGCTTCTCGACACGTCCGTCGCGGTGACGGTGATCTTCCCGGGCGCGATCGGCACAGATATCGCGGCGAACTCGGGCGTTGCGCTGTCGGACGGGTCGCAGGACGCGCCCGCGTACAAGACGACCCCGCCTTCCGCTGCGGCGGCAGTCATCGTCGACGCCGTGATCAAGGGCAGGTACCGCGCGACCATCGGGGGCGACGCGGCGGCGATGGACAAGCTCTCGCGCCTCAGCCCCAAGCGGGCCACCACGCTCATCGCCAAGCAGATGGGCGCTCTGCTCAACTGACGACATCGGGCGCCCGACGAAGGGCTCGCCGGGCGCCCGACCTCGAGCCCTCAGACCGAACCGCTGACCACAGCACGCAAAGGAGCACACATGTCTTTCCCGTTCGCCGACGTCTCGGACCGTCCGCTTTCCGATCTTCTCTCGCTGGGCGGGCGCCGCGCCGTCGTGACCGGTGCTGCCCAGGGCCTGGGCAAGGCCATCGCCTCGCGCCTGGCTGAGGCCGGCGCTGACCTTCTGCTGATCGACCTCAATGCCGATGCCGCCGATACCGCGGCCGCGGAACTGTCGGAACGCTACGGGGTTCGCGTGGTGAGCACGCGCGCCGACGTCGCCGATGCCGCGTCCGTCGCCACCGCGGCCGACCTCGCCGTCGCCGAACTCGGCGGCATCGACGTCTGGGTCAACAACGCGGGAATCTTCCCCAACGCGCCCGTGACGATGATGCCCGACGAGATGTGGGACTCCACCTTCGCCGTCAACGCCCGCGGTGTCTTCCTCGGAGCACGTGAGGCCGCACGCCGGATGTCGGCGGACGGTTCGGGCGGGGTCATCGTGAACATCATCTCCACGGCGGGCGTGCAGGTGGCGTTCCCGGGCATGGCCGCCTACGTCGGCTCGAAGCACGCGGCGCTCGGCATGACCAAGTCGCTCGCGGTCGACCTCGCCCCCCTCGGCATCCGCGTGCTCGGCGTGGCGCCGAGCTTCGTCCCGACCGAGGGCAACCTCGCCGCCGCGAAAGCCGGCGCCGAGGCGGCTGCCGCGGCGGGCGTCGAGATGCCCCCGCTGGAGGTCATGAACAAGAGCATGATCGGCCGAATGGGCACCCCCGACGACATCGCCCGCGTCGTGCTCTTCGCCGCCAGCGACCTCTCGATGATCATGACGGGCAGCACCCTCATGGCTGACGCCGGCGAGACGCTCTGACGATGACCCCATCCGGCCCGCGACCGCTGTGCGCGACCCAGCAGATCCAGATCGGCCGGGTCCCTTCCAACGAAAGCCAGGCGCGCGACACCTCGTGCGCCGCGAAGGATCGCTCATGACCGGCCGCATCGTCTGCAACCCGCTCGACCTCGACTACCGCTATCAGGATGTGCGTGGGTTGTTCGGCGGCCGCTCCGTGCACCGCGAAGCGGCCGACCCGACAGTTGTCGTCTACCGCGGGCGCTATTACATGTTCGCGTCGATGACCCGTGGCTTCTGGCACTCCGAGGACCTCGTCACCTGGACGCATCAGCCGTCCGAGCGAATCCCGGCCGTCGATTACGCGCCGGACGTGCGCGAGGTCGATGGTGCGCTTCTGTTCACGGCATCCCGCCGTTCGAGGGGCCGCTTCTTCCGCAGTGTCGACCCGCTCGGAGACGACTTCGAAGAGGTCGCCCCCAGCGACATCGCATTCTGGGATCCCGACACCTTCCAGGACGACGACGGCAGGCTCTACCTCTACTGGGGATGCTCCCACAACCAGCCGATCCAGGGGGTGGAGCTGGATCGTGAGACCCTGCAGAGCATCGGCGAGCCGATCGCATTGATCTCGGCCGACACAGCCACCCGCGGGTGGGAGCGGACAGGCGACGACTACGTGCCCGTCGCACGCACAGGATTGATGGGCAAGGCGATGGATGCCTACCTCGGTGACGCGCCCTTCATCGAAGGCGCCTACGTCAACCGTGTCGGCGACCGGTACTACCTGCAATACGCGGGCCCAGGCACGCAGTTCAACACGTACGCGGACGGATGCTACGTCGGCACCGGTCCACTCGGTCCGTTCGAGTACGACCAGAACAGCCCGTTCTCCTCGAAGCCGGGCGGCTTCATCACCGGTGCCGGGCACGGCAGCACGTTCCAGGACCGGCACGGCAACTGGTGGCACGTGGCGACGATGCGCATCTCGGTGAACGCGGACTTCGAGCGTCGGATCGGGCTGTTCCCCGCCGGCTTCGACGAGGACGGAGTGCTGTTCTGCAACCAGAATTTCGCCGACTACCCGATGCAGGTGCACGACCGCGCGTTCGACCCGTGGACCGAGGCATCCCCTGGGTGGATGCTGCTGTCGTACCGGGCCACGGCGGCCGCCTCATCGGCGCTGCCGGGCCACGAGCCGGCGCTCGCGACGGATGAGTCCGTGCGCACATGGTGGGTCGCCGGGTCGGATCAGCCGGGGGAGTGGCTGTCGGTCGATCTCGGAGCGGAGGCCACCGTGCACGCGCTGCAGGTCAACCTCGCCGATCACCACCTCGCCCCGCGAGCACCCCGGCGCCGCGACCTCCACCGGGCGACCATCGGAAAGCGGGCCGTATACCCGGACTCGCAGCCCACCGAGGTGCGCGTCGAAGTGTCGACGGATGCTTCCGAGTGGGTGACCGTGCACGACACGATCGGCACCCGCGCCGACGCGCCGCACGCGTTCATCGAACTCGAGCAGTCGCAACGCGCGCGCTACGTGCGGGTCACGTCCGGAGCCATGCCCTTCGGCGGCCGCTTCGCGATCAGCGGCCTTCGTGTGTTCGGCCTCGCCGACGGAGTCGCACCACGGGCGGTCACCCCTACCGGTGAGCGCGCCGATGAGCTCACCGTGGCGCTCGCCTGGGAGCCGGTGCCGGGCGCCGTGGGCTACAACGTGCGCTACGGCACGTCGCCCGAGAAGCTGTACCACAGCTGGCTCGTCTATGACCGGTCGGCGCTTGTCGTCGGGTCGCTCAACGCGGGCGTACCGTACTGGTTCGCGGTCGACAGCTTCAATGGGGCCGGTGTGACACCGGGCACGGCGACCCGGATCTAGCGGCGCGCAAGGCGCCGACGAAAGGGGCAACGATGCTCGCATGGGGGATCATCGGCACAGGCGACATCTCGGAGCGGCTGGTGGCCGACCTCATCGCGCTGCCGGGCGCAACCGTCACCGCGGTGTGGGGGAGGCCGGCCGAACGCGCCGACGACTTCGCACGGGCTCACGGCATCGCGTTCGCGACGGTGTCGCGCGACGAGCTCTTCTCACGCGCGGACGTCGACGTGGTCTACATCGCCACGCCGGCGCACACGCACGCCGACATCGCGGTCGAGGCGCTCCGGGCCGGCAAGCACGTACTCATCGAGAAGCCGATCGCTGCGAGCACCGACGACGCCGAGCGCGTGTACGCCGCAGCGGCGACCGCGGGGCGCTTCGCGATGGAGGCGATGTGGATGCGGTTCAATCCGCTCCACGTCGAGGTGATCGACCGCGTCCGCGACGGACTGCTCGGTGCTGCGGGCAGCGTCCGGGCGAGCTTCGGCACCCCGTTCCAGGCGCGGGGGCGCGTCCTCACCCCGGGACAGGGCGGGAGCATCCTGCGAGACAGAGGCATCTACCCTGTCACCCTCGCGCACTGGTTCCTCGGCGAGCCGACCTCGCTTGCGGCTTCCGGTGTCTTCGAGGACGGCACCGACATCGAGGGCCACGCCACGCTCGAATACCGCCAGGCCTTCGCGCAGCTCGCGTGGTCGGGCATCCGGTTCCTCGACCTCACCGCGACGGTCAGCGGAGAGCAGGGGTGGATCACCATCGATCCGATGTTCTGGGCCGGGTCGCGCGCCCGTGTGCACGCGGGATCGGCGGAGCGGATCTTCGGTGCTCCCGAGGTGGTCGAGCATCCGCGGCAGGGGAACGGCTACGGACCGATGCTCGCCGCGGTCACCGACGCCATCGGCCGCGGGAGCCTCGAGCATCCGTGGCACTCGCACGCGGACTCGCTCGCAATCACTCGCACGCTCGATGCGGTGCTGGCGGGAATTTCCGCTGCACCCGGAAACGCGACGTAGCCGAACACACGCGCCGCATTTCTGCTGTTGGTGACGATTCGGTTCTATTCCGCGCTCGATGAGCCGACCTAGCATTGCGGTCGTCTCAGACGCGCGACGTGGATCGACTCCCGTCTTCGGCCGTGAGATTATCCCCAAAGGAGTGTGAAACGCGATGGCGCGTAACCCGAAACCGACAGCCAGTGAAGCCGACGGCGTGACGTATCGTCGCGCCCGCACGTGGGAGATCGCCTTCTCCCAGTTGAACAACGGCTCGGCCATGATCTTCTACGTGCTCGTCGGGCTCATGAGCTACCTGCAGAACGCCGGCTACGGCATCGCGGTCGCGGTCGCGGGAATCATCCTCACGGTCACGCGCGTCTTCGACGGGTTGATCGACCCGCTGATCGCCTTCGTCATCGAGAGGGTCACCTTCCCGTTCGGCAAGCTGCGGTTCTTCATGCTTGCCGGCTGGGCGATCCGTTCGGTGGCGATCCTTCTGCTCTTCGTCTGGGGATCCGACACCGGACTCGGTGCGGTCTTCTTCATCGCGATCTACCTGGTGTACATCGTCGGCTCGTCGATGAACGACATCGCCGGCCAGATGTCGGGACCCGTGCTGACGAACGACCCTCGTCAGCGCCCGACCGTGCAGGTGTGGGCCACCATCTACGCCTACCTCATCCCCGCAGCGTTTACGATCATCTCGACGGTGATCTTCCTGCCCCGGCACGGCAACGAGTTCACTGTCGCGATGCTCAGTGAGACGGCCATCACCTACGTCGTCTGCTCGTTCTTCTTCCAGGTGCTCGCGTGCGTCGGCGTCGCCCGCGTCGACCGGCCCGAGAGCTTCGAGCATCTTTCCGTGATCAAAGCGGACGCGAAGGTGTCCATCCGCGACATGTGGAACGTGCTCGCCCACAACGGCCCGTTCATGCGGTATCTCATCAGCGGCGCCTCGGAGAAGCTCGCCCAGGTGGTCAAGTCGCAGGCGGTGATCGGCACCCTGATGTGGGGCATCCTGCTCGGCAACATGCAGCTGGGCACGATTCTCAGCCTGGTCGCGATCCTCCCGGGCATCATCTTCGCGATCTTCGGCGCTCGTTACAACGGTAAGCACGGCTCGAAGGCGGCAACGGTCACCTGGACCTGGATCAGCCTGATTCTGACAGTGGTTCTCGCCGCGTTCTGCCTGGTCATCGACCCCCGGTCGATCCTCGGCAGCCTGCCCCTTTCGATCGTGTTCTTCCTGGTCTACCTGCTCCTCAACGGCGCTTCGATGGTCGTCACGGTGGCTCAGGGCGCGATGCGCGCGGATGTCATCGACTACGAGTTGGAGCGCTCCGGGAAGTATCTGCCGGCGACGGTGACGGCGGTGTACAACATCTTCGACCAGATCATCTCGTCGCTCGGCTCCACCCTCGCCCTCGGGGCGGTCGCACTGATCGGCTTCACGACGGTCATGCCCCAGCCCACCGACAGTCCGAACCAGGCGATCCTGCTGATGACGATGGCGCTCTTCTTCGGCCTCCCGCTCCTGGGCTGGATCTGCACCCTTATCGCAATGCGGGGCTACAAGCTCGACCGGGTCGAGATGATCCAGGTCCAGAAGCGGATCGCCGCCCGCAAGGCTGCTCTGACTGAGGAGGAGCCAGCCGAGTCTCTCGCCTGAGACGCCGCGCCCCGTGATCGCGCTCCTTCACCTGGGTTGCCGGTCGCGGGGCTCGCTCATCGTGAGTGGAGCTCGCGGTAGGCCGTCGGCGTCATGCCGTACTCGGCGCGGAACACCTTGACGAAGTAGTTGGCGTCGTCGTACCCGACGAACATCGCGATGTCGCGCACGCCCTGCGTGGTCGTGGCGAGCAGCCGCGCGGCGCGCTCGGCTCGCCGTTGAGCGACGTAGCCTGCAACAGTCGTTCCCGTGGCTTCTTTGAACCGCCGCGCCAGCGTCGAGGCCGACACCCCCAGGTGTTCAGCGAGTTCGGTGGTCGAAACATGCTGGCTGAGATGCAGTTCGATCTCGTCGGTCACGCGCCGGACAAGAGCGGGGTAGCCGCGCAGTCGATGGCGTCTCACTGCTTCGCAGAAATCGGAGACCATCTGCGAGGTGAAGCCCAGCGCACGTCGTGTGTCGGCGCTGTGGCCGACCCGATGCAGCCGCTGGGCGTACTCCTGGGAGATCGCGTCGATCGTCACCGGTGGCAGGCCGCCGCGCTGGGCGGCGACCCGGGCCATGATGCGGAGGATCGTCGCCCCGAGGAACGGGGTGTTCAGGTAGCCGCTGATGCGCGGCATTCCCGATAGGCCCTGAAGTGCGGCGAGCGCCCGATCGGTTGCGCCGTCGGCGACGGCATCCATGAAGTCCTGCTCGTGGCGATAGCGCTCCTCAATCACGGCGAACGACGCGGACTGTGGGGCGTCGCCGAGGCCCGGCGAGATCGATCCGCCCTCAGCCTTCACATGCTGGAGGGTGCCCACGGCGTCCTCGCCACCGCCTTCACGCAGGATCGCGGAGGCGCTGCGATGCACATACTCGGCGTCCACGATCGCATAGCGGGTGCGGTAGAGCTTGTACAGGGACAGGTGGGCGGTCGGGATGCCGAGCCGACTCATCACCTCTTCGGCGGTGCCGGGATACATCGGCGCGTGCGTGTAGGGGCCGATGAGGAGGAGCCGATCGTCCCAGCGCGCGAGGGTCACCGCCATCCCGAGCGGCTCCTCGACCTCGTGGATGACCTGCGCGGGCATTGCGCGGACGAATTCGCGGAGTGCGGCGGCGGCGAACGCCGGCTGGATCTGCGGGTCGAGGCAGTGCGCGGCCTCGAAAGCCGTCAGCGCGTCGGCGATGTCGGAGGTGACGGTCACCGGGCAGCTCAGCACGTCCGCGAGGACGCCGGTGATCGTGCCGAGGCTGTCGGGCGGCCCCATGGTCCTCGCCGTCGTCATGATGATCCTCGGTCTGAGTACCCACTCGTGCTCAACGAGTGCTGTTTCTGCGTTTCCAGTTCTATTCTGGACCCTCGGTGGGGTCATAACGTAAACGAGCCCGGCACATGCCGGTGCGCTGTGCGCCGAAGGAGACCACAATGACGCAGCCTCCCACCCCTTCCCTCCGCCGGGTCACGTCCCTTGTCGAGGACTGGGCTTACGCCCCTGTGGCGCTCCCGGACGCGAGCTGGGACGAGGTCGCCGCGGCCGGGTCGTCGGTCAGGATTCCGCACACGTGGAACGCTGAGGACGGGTACGCGGGCGGCGGTTACCGACGCGGCCGCTCGACGTATGCGCGGCGGTTGACCGCTGACGGCGGCGCCATCGAGACATGGGTCGAGTTCGCCGGAGTGAACTCGACAGCGGAGGTGCACGTCGACGGCCAGCTCCTGGCGCGCCACCACGGCGGGTACTCCACCTTCCGCGTGAACATCACGGATCATCTCGTTGACGGCGCCGCGACCATCGTGGTCGTCGTCGATAACTCGGCGAACGAGACGGTCTACCCGCAGCAGGCCGACTTCACCTTCTACGGCGGCATCTACCGTGAGGTGCGGCAGATCAGCGTCGGCGCCGCGCACTTCACCCTTGATGGACACGGCGGACCCGGACTGACAGTCACGCCGCGTCTCGCCGACGGGGGCGCCATCGTCTCGGTGAACGCCGGGGTGTCCGGGGCCGCTGCCGCCGAGGCATCCGTTCGCTTCGTCATCGACGGCGAGGCTGCCGTCACGGTGCCCGTCATCGGTGGTGAGGCCCAGGCTGATCTGACGATCGAGCAGGTTCGCCGATGGCACGGTCTGCGCGACCCGCACCTCTACACGGCCCGCGCCGAGCTCCTCGACGGAGATGTCCTCGCGGACGTGGTCGAACTGCGATTCGGATGCCGGGAGTTCGAGGTCGACCCGCAGCGCGGGTTCCTGCTCAACGGGGAGGAGTACGCGCTGCGCGGTGTCTCGCGGCACCAGGACTTCGATGGCGCCGGAAGCGCAATCACCGAAGAGATGAAGCAGACCGACCTCGCCCTGATCCGCGAGATCGGCGCGACCACCGTGCGGCTCGCGCACTACCAGCACGACCAGCGCTTCTACGACCTGTGCGACGAGGCAGGGCTCGTAGTATGGGCTGAGATCCCGCAGATCACCGTGTTCCTGCCAGGTGCCGTCGACAACGCCCGCGACCAGCTCACGGAGCTGATCGTGCAGAACCGCCACCACGCGAGCATCGTCTGCTGGGGGCTGTCGAACGAGATCACCCTCGCCGGAGCCGGCGACGATGTGGTGGCCGCGCACCGCGATCTGAACGATCTCGCGCATCGCCTCGACCCCACGCGCCTGACGGTGATGGCGAACCTGTTCCTGCTCGAGACCGACCACCCGCTCGTCACCCTGCCCGACGTCATGTCGTACAACCTCTACTTCGGCTGGTATGTGGGAGAGTCCGCCGACAACGACACCTGGCTCGACGACTTCCACACCGCGTACCCCGGGGCCGCGATCGGTCTCTCGGAGTACGGAGCCGACGCCAATCCGCAGTACCAGTCGGCTCACCCCGCGAAGGGTGACTACAGCGAGAGCTACCAGGCGCTGTACCACGAGCACATGGTCACCATGATCGAAGATCGGCCGTGGCTCTGGGCCACGCACGTGTGGAACCTCGCCGACTTCGGCTCGGCCGGCCGCGACGAGGGTGGCGTCGCCGGGCGCAACCAGAAGGGCCTCGTCTCGTTCGACCGCGCGCTGAAGAAGGACGCGTTCTACGTCTACAAGGCGGCGTGGGCGACCGAGCCGTTCGTCCACGTGGCCGGTCGCCGCCGAGCGGACCGGGCCGAAGACGTGACCGAGGTGGTCGTGTACTCCAACCAGCCCGAGGTCACCCTGCTCGTCGACGGTGAAGAGGTGGACACGGTCTCGGGTTCTCGGGCATTCCGGTTCGAGGTGCCGCTCACCGGCGAGCACGAGGTCACCGCCCGCGCCGGCGACGCAACCGACACGATCAGCCTGCGCAAGGTCGACGAAGTGCCAGAGGCATCCATCATGCCCACCACCGCCATAGCCAACTGGTTCGACGCCGCGCCGCTGCCGGCTCCCGAAGGCTTCTTCTCGATCCAGGACTCGCTCGGCGACATCAAGCAGTCCGACGAGGGGTCGCGTGTCATCGCGTCGGTGCTCGCGGCGGTCTCGACCAGCCGCGGCGAAGTCGGCCGCGGGGTCGAGATCCCGCCCGCGATGCAGGCGATCGTCGATCGCATGAGCGTCGGGAAGCTCATCAGCCAGGCCGGGGGAGTGCCGATCGAACAGGTCGCCGCGCTCAACGCCCAGCTCAACCTGATTTCGAAATGACCACCACGTCAACGGACTTCCGGCTCTTCCCTTCGGACGAGCGCGTGCGCGAACTCGCCGCCGAACTGCACGCCGAGGTCGCGGATGCCCCCATCATCTCGCCGCACGGACATGTCGACCCGCGGCTGCTCGCCGAGGATGTGCCGTTCAGCGACCCCGCCGAGCTGTTCCTCACGCGCGATCACTACGTGACACGCCTTCTCCACGCGAGCGGGGTGTCGCTCGGCGACCTCGGTCTCGACCGCGATCGCGCCGTCGGTCCGCGCGAGGCCTGGCGCATCCTCGCGGCCCATTGGCACCGCTTCGCCGGGACAGCTAGCGGGTACTGGCTGACCGACGAGCTCACGACGCTCTTCGGCGTCGACGAGGAGCTCTCCGCGGACAGTTCCGATCGCATCTACGACCGCGTGACCGCAGCGTTGGCCGAGCCCGGTTTCCGCCCCCGTGCCCTGTTCGACAGGTTCCGCATCGATGTGCTCGCCACGACGGACGACCCCCTGGACGATCTGGCACCGCACGCACGGCTCGCCGCGGATCCGGGGTTCCGCGGCCGAGTGCTCCCGACCTTCCGTCCCGACGCGTACCTGGATCCTGAGGCGCCCGGTTTCACCGATCGAGTCGGACGGCTGCTCGCGGCGACCGGACAGCCGGCGACATTCGCGGGGTATCTCGAGGCGCTGCAGGCGCGTCGGGACTACTTCATCGACCACGGGGCGGTCTCTGCGGATCACGGCGTTGTCGAGCCGTTCACGACGGATCTGGATGCGGGCACGGCCGAGGAGCTGTTCCGTGCGGCAGTGGCCGGGACGGCGGATTCTGCGGCCGCTCGGGTGTTCCGTGGCCACATGCTGTTCCAGATGGCCCGCATGAGCGTCTCGGACGGGCTCGTCATGACGGTGCACCCCGGAGTGCACCGCAACCACCACCGGCCGACGTTCGAACGATTCGGACCGGACATGGGGCACGACATCCCGGTGCGCACCGAGTACACCGGGAACCTTCGCCCGATGCTGAACGCCTTCGGCACGGCACCGGGGTTCCACCTCGTCCTGTTCGCCGTGGACGAGACCGTGTACTCGCGGGAGGTGGCACCGCTCGCCGGCTTCTACCCGAGCGTGTTCATCGGTGCACCATGGTGGTTCCTCGATGCGCCGGACGCGATCCAGCGATGGCGGTCCGCGATTACCGAGACTGCCGGCTTCTACCGATCGAGCGGCTTCATCGACGACACGCGCGCGTTCCTTTCCATCCCCGCACGACACGACACGGCACGCCGATCGGATGCCGCGTTCCTTGCCCGACTCGTCGTCGAGGGGCGCGTCAGCCTTCCGACCGCGCGCCGGATCGCCCGGGACCTCGTCGACGCGATCCCGCGAGAGGTCTTCAAGCTGTGATCCCCGCACCTCTCACCCGCGACGAGCTCGCCCGACGCATCGGCGACGCAGCCGCCACCCCGCCTCCGGTGCGGATCGTCCATCTGGGTCTCGGGCACTTCTTCCGCGCGCACCAGGCCTGGTACACCGCCCACGCTGCCGATGCAGCGCAATGGGGGATCGCAGCATTCACCGGGCGCAGCGTCGCGCGCGCCGAGGCCCTCAACCGGCAGGGCGGACTCTTCACGCTGCTCGAGCGTGGCCCCGACACCGATCGGCTCGAGGTGATCGGAAGCGTCGTGGAGGCCGTCGCCGGACAGAACGTCCCGCGCCTCGAGGCTCTTGCCCGTGACCCGCAGGTTGCCGTCATCACCCTCACCGTGACCGAGAGCGGCTACCGGCTGACAACAGCCGGGCTGCCCGATCTGGACGACGCGGACGTGCGCGCAGACCTCGAAGCGCTGCGCGCCGGCGCGTCGGCCGCGTCGACTGTGCTCGGCCGATTGACGACCGCCTTCCGTGCACGACGCGAAGCGGACGCCGGGCCGATCGCGGTCGTTCCCTGCGACAACATCCCCGGCAACGGCGAGTTCGTCGCCCGCGGCGTCAACGCCTTCGCTGAGCGGGTCGACCCGCTCCTCGCCGCATGGATCACGGCGAACGTGTCGTTCGTGAGCACATCGGTCGACCGCATCACTCCCCACACCGACGAGGTCCCCGCCGTCGTGTCGAGTGCGGGCTGGCTCGACGACCTGACGGTGATCACCGAGCCGTTCTCGGACTGGGTGCTCGCGGGCGACTTCCCCGCGGGAAGGCCCGACTGGGAGAGCGCCGGCGCCCGGTTCGTCGATGACATCGAACCGTGGGAGAACCGCAAGCTGTGGCTGCTCAACGGCGCTCACAGTCTCCTCACGTTCGCGGGGACGCCGCGGGGGCTCCACACAGTCGCCGAAGCGATCGCCGACCCCGAGTGCCGTGCCCTCGTCGAGTCCTTCTGGGAAGAAGCCGTCGCCTGTCTTCCTGGCGGCACCGAGCACGTGCGGTACCGGAGCCAGCTCATCGAGCGCTTCGCGAATCGTCGAATCGTCCACCGCCTCGCGCAGATCGCCGCCGAGGCGACGACGAAGGTGGAGTTTCGATTCGCGGCCGTCGCCGAGCGCTCGATCGCCGCAGGTCGGGATGCCTCGGCAAGCGCGCGCGCTCTCGCGACATGGATCGCCTGGCTGCGAACGGACCCCGGCGCCGTCGACGTGCGAGCCGACGCGGTCGCTGCTGCCGAGGCATCCGACGACCCCGTCTCGTCGCTCGTCGGACTTGTCTCACGGAGACTCGCAGCCGTTCCCGGCTTCGTCGATGACGTTCGGCGATTCGTCCGGGACGTGTCCACAGATCAGACTCCCGCTCTCGGTCGATGACCGAACAGGGCATGCGCTCATTCCACTGTTCCAAAGGAGAACCCATGATCCTCGAAAAGGCTGAGGTCATCGTGACCAGCCCTGATCGCAACTTCGTCACGTTGAAGCTGACGACCGACGAAGGGCACACGGGTCTCGGCGACGCAACCCTCAACGGGCGTGAACTCGCGGTCGTCGCGTATCTCACCGAGCACGTGGTGCCGCTTCTCATCGGGTCGGATGCCTCGAAGATCGAGGACACGTGGCAGTTCCTGTACCGGTCGGCGTACTGGCGACGTGGCCCGGTGACGATGGCGGCCAGCGCAGCGGTCGACATGGCGCTGTGGGACATCAAGGGCAAGGCGGCCGGGATGCCGGTTTACCAGCTGCTCGGCGGGGCGTCGCGCAACGGGCTCATGGCTTACGGTCACGCGTCGGGCAAGGAGCTGCCCGAGCTGTTCGACTCGATCCGCGCGCACCAGGAGCAGGGCTACAAGGCCATCCGCGTGCAGACCGGCGTGCCGACGCTGAAGGCGATCTACGGCATCGCCGCGCAGGGTGCCGATGTCGGCGACGCCACCGTGCGCTACGACCACGAGCCGGCACGCCGAGGCGCGAAGCCGGTGGAGGAGGACTGGGACACGCGCGCCTACCTCAACCACCTGCCGGGCGTATTCGAGGCGGTGCGTAACGAGTTCGGCCCCGACCTTCCGCTGCTGCACGACGGGCATCACCGCATGACGCCGATTCAGGCGGCACGCCTGGGCAAGGATCTCGAGCCCTACGACCTGTTCTGGCTCGAGGACTGCACGCCGGCGGAGAACCAGGAGGCGCTGCGGCTGGTGCGCCACCACACCACGACGCCGCTGGCGATCGGCGAGATCTTCAACACCGTTTGGGACTTCAAGGACATCATCCGGGATCAGCTCATCGACTACGTGCGCGGCGCAGTCACCCACATGGGCGGGATCAGTCCCCTCAAGAAGACACTCGACTACGCGGCGATGTACCAGATCAAGTCGGGCATGCACGGGCCCACTGACATCTCGCCGGTCGGCATGGCCGCTGCGATGCACCTGGGGCTCAGCATCCACAACTTCGGCATCCAGGAGTACATGAAGCACGGCGCGAGGACCGACCAGGTGTTCGAGCAGTCCTTCACCTGGACCGACGGGTACCTCCACCCCGGCGACAAGCCCGGCCTCGGCGTCGAGCTCAACGTCGATGAGGCAGGCAAGTATCCGTACGAGCAGGCGTACCTGCCGTACAACCGCCTGCTCGACGGCACCGTCCACGACTGGTGACCCAGACGGATGCCGCGGCCGGCGCGCCGGAATCGCCGGTTGCGGTCGTCGTGATGGGGGTGGCGGGCGCCGGAAAGTCGACGCTCGCTGTCGCCCTCGCGGAACGACTCGACGCGGCCTTCATCGAAGCCGACGATCTTCATTCCGCGGAGGCGAAGACCCAGATGGCGGCGGGGGTGCCGCTGACCGATGAGGACCGGTGGCCCTGGCTGACCAGGGTCGCGATACGAGTCCGCGATGAAGGCCAAGCGGGGCCCGTCGTCGTCGCATGCTCGGCGTTGCGGCGGGTGTACCGCGACATGCTCGTTCGGGACAGCGGCCTGGAGCTCGTGTTTGTACACGTGCACGGCAGCGACGAAGAACTCGCCGAGCGTATCGGCCAGCGAACGGTGCATTTCATGCCCACTTCGATGCTCGCCTCGCAGCTGGCGACGTTGGAGCGCCTCGACGTTGACGAGCACGGCATCGTGATCCCGCTCGTGATGCCGATTGAGAAGGCCGCGGACGCAGCGATGGAGTTTCTGGGATGAGAGACGTGGGCCATCACTTTCCCACCTCAATCACCCAGGGACGACCCGAGGCAACCGGATACAATCGGAGAACTCGAACCGTCCGGTTCCCTGTCAACACAAGGGAACACGAGGGTTCCCATGACATCCGGTGAGACTCGGAGAACCGCCGATTCCTCCAAGGGGTCGCAGGTTCAAACCCTGTCATCCCGACCACAAGGTCCCGGAAACTCAAGGGTTTCCGGGACCTTCTTGGTTGTGGGATGCGATCACGTCATCGATGACGCATCGCAATGACTCTTTCGCGCCGCTTGCCGAAGAAGCGCGATCGGTGTGCGGCGGGCGTCACCGCGTACGAATCGGGTCGGTGGTCGACACGCCCCTGCAGCTTCGCGTCTGCCGGCGGATTCAAGAAGAACCACCGGGGACGCGGGCCGGGTCGCAACCGCGAGCAGTCCCCCGAACCGATTCCGCGAGTCAGGGCTGCGGCAGGTCGACGGTATCCGCATACACGAGCCGGCGGTCCCGCCGCGGGAACGGATAGATGATCGGGCCGAGGGCATCACCGCGGTGCAGTTCGTACTCGGTGATCCGGAGCCGCAGTTCGTCCCCCGCGGCGCTCTCGGGGAAGCCGATCGCGCCGGCCCATTCGACATCAGCGTGACTCTCGCTTCTGAGCTGGCCGAGTGTCAGGCGCACGTCGAGTCGGAGCCGCTCACCGTCGGCGACCCAGTCGAGGTCGCTCGTCGATCCGGCGGGGAGGCGCTCGACCCAGACCTCCACGTAACGGGACGCCATGACGCGGCTCGCGAGGTCGGGCAACGACTGTGCGTGTGCAGGGATGCCGACCGCCCCCGCGAGGGTGACCATGATCGCACGACGTTGCGGGTCGACGATGAAGGTCGCCTCGCGTCGCGGCAGCACCTGAACGAAGTCGGCCTTGACGACCTTCGAGATCTCCTGACCGTCGAGGGAGTGCGGCTGATAACGTGCCAGCGCCAGCTGAACGAATGGCGTATAGGCGGCTCCTGCCTCGACCTGCAGGTCGCAGAACCACAGCCGGCGCTCGGTGTCGAACTGAGGATCGTGTCCGACGACCGTGACGAAGTCGTCGAGCTCGGACAGACGGACTCGATTTCCGATGGCCGTTCGCAGCGGGAACTGGTGGATGAAGGGGCCCGAGACAGTCGGCTCGCCCTCGAACACCGGGTCTGCGCCCCACCTCGTCGCGAAGCGGGAGCCCTCAGGGCCGGTCTGCGAGAACCACGGCAGGAAATTCGTGAGCAGCGCCTCCGACACCCGCGTCTCGACGCGCGCCGCCGCGTCGGCGCTGCGGGCCGCGGTGATGGCGGTGTCGGCGCTGCGGAGGAATCGGTCGTCGGCTGTACGCGCGCGCGGAGCCGGGCGTGCGTCTCCGACGGCGTCTCGCGCCGGGATGGACCGCGCACCCACGAGCCGGTCCACCGACCCGGCGCCGAGTCCTGAGAGCTGAGCGGAAGCGCCGGCATCAGTCGGGTTGACCTCCGCGCTGTCGAGCACGCGCCGGGCCCACACGTCGGCCTCGGCGCGCGCCTCCAGAGTGCCGAGCACTCCCCGGTCGACGTCCCGCGGCCAGGTGATCCAGGGCTGTGTGCGCAGCACCACGCCCAGCAACTCGTGGGGACCGCTCGAGTACCAGGGTCTGCCGAGGTAGACGCGCAGGCCGCCGCCGGATCGTACGCGCCGCACGGCGAGGGGCGCTCGGATGTCGAGAGGTTCCGTCGTCCACTCCCAAGTCGGCAGGATGTAGCGGACGTCCGGCGGGTCCGGGCGCGCGCTGGACTTGACGCTGACAGCCAGCGTCGGTCCGGTCGACGTGACCAGCTCGGCCCGGTCGGTGATCTCGGGCGGGAAGTACTCGCGGAAGCGCGTGGTGGCGGTCGCGGTGTACTCGACGTGGCGATGCTTCGTATCGCCGAACTCATGCCGCACCTGGTGGCGCGGGCCGTACGGACCGCCCGGGGGGCCGCCGGTGCGCATGATCAGGGCGTCCGTCTCGCTCGCCTCGAGCTGGAAGTCGGCGACGTGCGCGCTCTTGACGACCTCGCCGGGCGCGTCGGCAAGCACATCGTCGACCGGATCCGTCCAGGTCGCATCGATGTCGATCCGGCCTGTGCTGGCGGCATGGTTGCGCACCGTGCCGTGCAGGAACGAGAAGGTCTCGCCGGGGTAGCGCTGCTCCTGTGGCCCGAGCACGATCTCCGGAGGCTCCAGGGGCTTCTCGACCGCGTGCACCACGGTCAGCTCCGTGTACGGCGTGATCATCCAGTGCCTGCCCTCTTGAACGGCCTGGAGCTGGGAGGTGGACGCCGGGGACTGAGACTGGTCGATGAGATTCCACACCCGCATGAGCGGCAGATCCCCGGCGTCGAGGAAGGAGCTCACGCGCACCGTCGTCAGCGTCGCCTTCGGCAGCGACACGACAAGCGTCCGGGTGCCCGCGTCGAAGACGGGGACCGCGCCGCCTTCGACGACGCGCAGCAGCACCGGCTGGCGGTCGTGCCAGACGGTCGCATCGCCCGGCCAGCGCAGCAGCCGGGTCGAGCGCTCGCCTGAGGCGCCCCTGTCCCCGGGAAGAGTGGTGAACGAGATGCCGCGGGAAAGCGGGTCCGGCAGGTACGGCAGTGTCAGCGAGCGCGTGTCGTGAACGATGTACTCGCCCTGGGCGAGGGCCTGGCCCTTCGACCCGTCGAGCACCGTCGCCGTCGCCGGGTCGGCATGATTGACGACCCGGGCTCCGGCGAGAGTCTGGAAGCTGCCGGCTTCCTTTGCGGCGACCGCGAACTGGGCGGCGACGGCTGCGGGATCACCCGATAGTGCAGCATCGAACATCCCGTGCGTCTCGGCGAGCTGCACGCCGGCGATGGGGGCTGCGAGATTCCGTTCGTTCGCCGATCGGTACACGATGCCGACGTCGCCGGACGGCTCGTGGCCCGCAAGGGCACCGACCCGCGCCAGCGCGACATAGTCGTCCACGCTCACGCCGAGTGTCGATCGGATCACCATGCGGTTCAGCGACTCGCCCTCGGTGTATTCGGTGAGCGGAACGATCGCCGGTGACGGTACCGGCTCCCAGCGCTGATAGGTCGATTCCACGTCGCGCTCGTGCGCTTCGTCGAGCTGATCCCCCGGGATGGATCGTCCGGAGAGATCGACCGCACGGACCCGCACTCGGTAGCTTCGTCCGAAGCGCAGGCGGGGGAGCGACCCCTTGGTGACGCGGAAGCGGGCGGCGAGCGGGAAGCCGGTGCGAGCGACTTCCGCCGGCTCATCGGCGGGGACCGAGGCGGTCTCCGTCTGCAGGCGTCCGGGCCGCTTCACGGCGAGCGACCAGCCGTCCCACCCGGCTACGGATTCGTGCAGGTACTGGTCGTCGTTCGGCGCCGCGCCGGTGCTCGACGTGCTCGCCGCCTTGAGATAGGCCTCGTCGGGGGCGGGCTGAACGGGGAGCGGCAGCGCCGGCCCGTCAGGGTCGATCAGCTCGTAGACACCGGTGCGGGCGTGCAGCGAGCGCCATTCACGGTCCCCGGATGCCTCGTCGCTGATGTCTACTCGCCAGCCGCGAGTCACGTCGACGGCATCGAGCAGCGCGGGCGCGGATGCGGTGCGGTCTTGCTCGTGCTGTGCCGCGCGATCGAACTGGCGGACGAGACCTTCCGCGCGTCCTCGTCGAGCGATCAGCACACCGGCCGATTTCAGTGCCGGAAGCGACGAGGCATCCGCTGTCATCGACGGTGCATTGTTGTTGGCTCTTGCGCTCGCTTCGAGATCGTCCGTCGTGCGACGCAGCTGTGCGATCAGGCTCGCCACCTTGAGCGCCGCCCCGTCGGGGTCGATCTGCTCGATGCTGAACCGGCTGCGGTCCTCCAGCACGAGGCTGCCGTCCCGGATATCCGGTTCGTCGTGGCCGGCGGGGGCCCAGAACCGGTCGGTTCTGTGAAGCAGCGTGAGTGGTCGAGACTCCTCGGGCCGCAGCAACCGCTCGAGCGGGTCGACATTCGCGCCGTCGAGCACACGGATGGTCGTGATCTCGGGGATGGCGCCGTCGTCGGGGATCGACAGATCGACCGCCAGTCCGAGGTGGCGCAGCAGCTCCGGGTAGTCCGCGCATCGTGCGACGAAGCTGTGGAATTCCGGTGGTACGGGGTCGGGCGGCGGTGCGGTCGCGGTCGACTCCGCGAGCGGATCGTCGTCGCGGGCGTAGAAGGACTCGGCCGCCGCGAGCGCGATCGCACCGGGGTCGACGGTCTGACCGAGTGCGGCGAAGTGCGCCACAGCCTGATCGAGGTCGAAGAATCGCCCCTGGGGATCCGACCTCCGCCGCAGCTCCTGGAAGGTCCGCTTGAGCGCGCGGCGGTGCCCGATCTCGACCTCGTCCCCGGATGACGTCGGCGAGGCGAGCGTTTCCTGCGCCCAGCGCAGCGGGCCCCGAGTGACAGCCGGGAAGTCGGTCGGGCTTGCTACCGCTATGAGCTGATACAGGGCAGTGACCGCTTTCGCCGCTTCGGCGACGGGGTAGGAGTGCACGGTGGCCTGCTCGAAGTGCTGGAAGCCGGCATCGCCCACCGACGTGTCGCCGAACAGCGCCGTCCACACGCGCGGGTCGGGCACGATCGGCTCTTCGAGTGCGATGCCCTCGACCTGCCCGAATCCCGCGACATCGAAGACGAATCGGCTGTCGCGCAGGGTCTCGGGCCAGTTCGTGAACGCCTCGTACGCGGCGAGCTCGACGAGGTCTCCGGGCGGGGCGAGCCCGGTCACATCGAGCTTCGGGGTGACGAAGACGGTCACCTTGAGCCTGCCGTCGTCCAGCCGACCGGCGGGAATCGCGGTGAAGATCGCGCTCTCGGTCATGGGCTACACCGCCTCCACCGCGAAGGCGTCGCAGTATTCGGCCCATGGGTGGTGGCGCGCTTGATCGGCATCCGTGTAGTCAGCCATCATGTCGATGAACGTGGGGTCTCCGGACGATCCCGCGAACTGCTTCTCGCAGGACACCGATACCGAGAAGGAAAGGAAGCAGACCGACACCTCGATGCTGATCGACGCCTTGCCGACTGCCTTCGACGATCCGCCGATCGAACGGTAGCTGAGCTCGAGGTACAGCTCGATGCAGGCGGAGATGAGCCCGAGCACGTCGACCTCTCCGCGCGCCCGGAAATACCCGGTGAGCTCGACGCTCGACGTCGCGGCTGTCACCTCCAGCCGGAAGTAGATCCCGGCCATCACTGACAGGCTGCCCGATGCCACGACGAAACTCATCTGGACGGCCGCGCCGAATTCGAAGGCCGCTTCGACGACCTTCAGGCCTTTCGGGCTGATCGTGATGGCGAAGAAGCCGCCGCCCGCGAAGAACGCCACCTGTAGCCGGAACGGGTTCTCCCGGGTGGCGAAGAAGAAGCGGAACTCGAGCGATTCGCCGATGAACGGCACAACGAGCTCGGCGCCGAGGTGGATGTTGGTGAGTGCGAACACTCCCACGGCGAAGTCGGGGATCGCCAGGTCGAAGCCCGTCTTCAGTCCGCTCGTCGAGATGTCGAGGTAGGGCGGATCGCTGAACCCGTCGAAGGGGATGAGGTCCTTCAGCGTCTCGACGAAGGCCAGGGGTCCGGCGAATCGGATGCCGTCGTCGCCGTCGAGCTCGACGTTGACGTCGGGCTTGCGTCCCGGCTGAACCGAGAACTCCATCACCGTGACGCTGATGATGATGAACTCCACGTCGCCCATCAAGACGAGGTCGAACGGGGGCAGGGCGCACGAGACGAGTGCCGTGGGCGTCGACCCGCGCAGCGGCGCCTGCACTTCGGAGCTGAGCCGCAGCATCCGGTCGCCTTTCGGCGCGAAGATCGGCGAAGCGGGGCTCGGCCACGGCTCGAGCGCTGTCTCCCACTCCAGGCGTGCGCTGATCGACTCCGGCAGTTGCGCGCCGCGGTAGAACTGCAGGATCAGGCCGGCCAGTTCGTCGGCGGTGCCGGTCGCGTCGGCGAGGCGGGTCAGCAAGGCCCGGATGCGCTCCAGCGTCGGCCGAGGAAAGGGGAGGCCCGGCTTCTCGAGCTCGCTCTGCAGAGTCACGATGGCCGTGTGCAGCTCGTCGAGGATCGCCTCGAGCCCCGGGTCGGCGTGCGGAGGCTGGGACAGCAGCACAATCGCATCGGCGAACGCGCTCGCCCGCGACGCGATATCGTTCGCGGCGTTCTGCGCGGCAGCGCCCATCGCCGTCAGGGCGGCGGTCTCCCGCGTCACGAACGCACGTGCCTCGCCCACGGCCTGCTGCAGGCCGACCGCGGCGGTCACCGACTTGGTCACGAAGGTGGGAAGCGGTGAGTTCTGTGACGGCAGGAGCTCGGCGAGCGGGAGGATGCCGAAAAGCTTCGCCGCGTCGAGGCCGAACATCCCGCCGACGTCGAAGGTCGTCCTGTTCGTGGCGAGCTTCGCGAGGTCGCCGCCGACCGGGCCGACTCGGCGCGCCAAGGCTTTGACGTCGACGCTGGGGCTCACGAAACCGCCCGAGCGATCCGCCTGCGACGCGAACCCCATCGTCGACGGCGTCGCTGAGGGAGTGCCGTCCGGCTTCGCGAGTTCAAGGAAGAGCTCGCCCTCGTTCTTGCCCGCACCGCCGAAAGCGTGGGTGCGGTAGGCGTCGGCGTAGCGCAGAGCCTGCGGGGCCGACTGACCGGTGAACGCGCTCATCGCGGGGACGGGAGCAGTTGCCACCCGCATGACGGGCAGAACGAAGTTGCGCGAGCGATCCGGAGTGACGGTGTCGAACAGCGCATCGAAGGCGATCGATGCCGTCGCGAGCGTGGTGTCGTCCGGGTCGCCTGGGGGTGCGAACGCGATGCGCTGCCCCGACATGTCATACGGAGGCAGCGCAGCATTCGCCGCCAACCGCGCGAGCTGCCGCGTCGAGCGAGCCGTCTCGAACGCGCTCTTCTCGACGAACACGAGGGGGCCTTCGAACTCGACCAGATGGTTGTCGACGTCGTTGGCGAGCATCCGGAACCGGAACGGAACCTGGCCGGCCGGCGGCGGACCACCGGGGTCGACGTTCTCGCTGGTCGCGATCTCGGGCACGAAGATCTGCCCTTCGGCGAGTGGTTCGAGCTTCTTGGGCAGGGCGAGCGGGGGAGTGGATGCCGTCGTGATGCGCACCCAGCGAAAGGGCATCGCGTTGTCGAACGTCGCGCTGCCGCTCGAGAGGTAGCGGCGCTCGGGCTGGCGCACCACGACGAACAGACGCTGGTAGAGCGTCGCGAAGCCGTCCCCCTTCACCCGTCGCTCGGTGACCTTGACCAGGGACGCGCGATGCCCGAAGGGCAGCAGCACGCCTTGATACACAACCTCGACGAACTGGTCGCGGCCCATCGTCGTGTGGTGCCGCCACTGCTCGATGGTCAGCATCGGCGGGATGGGATCCGGGAAGTGGACCTCGCCCGACAGCCACCCGCCGAGCCCAGTGAGCATAAGGTGCTCGACAGGAACGGGGGCAGGACTCCAGCTGCGCGACCTGCCGGGCCAATGATGGTTGGAGGTGAGGTGCACGAGCTGCATCCGATCGCGCACCGACAGCGATGCGCGGAAGGGAGGCAGTGTCGTCAGGTCTCCGAAGTCCTCATTCGGGAATGAGCCGGCATTGCCCTCGACTTCTTGCCCTGGCGCCTCGAAGTCGCGCGTCCACACCGCCCGCACCGTGCGGGTTCCGGCATCTGTCTCTATCACCCAGGGCGCATCGGCGGGAGCATCGGCGGCCGGCTCCGTCCGGGTGCCGAGCCTGCTATGCCAGACCTCGACGCGGCCGTCATGCTCGACCGGGTCCAGGCTGTGCGCGAACGCCCCCTCCGAGTGCGGGCTGAGCTGGAGGCGCCACGGCAGTTCGATAGCCGTCTCGGTGGGCAGGGGCGCGCGCGGCGGCGGGGGCCTCAGTGCGGGCGTGTAGATCGGACCGATGTGGATGCCGGCGCCGACGTCGACGGCGACGGCTGCGGCGGCGCTGGAGGCACCGAAGCGAGCTTCGATCTCCGATGCGGTGCGCACGGTCCGAGCATGCGAGGCCAGGTCCGCGAGCGCGGACTCCGACGCGTCGACCGCGCGCAAACCACGGGCGACGCTCGTCGGGGGCTGCCACTGCACACGCCTGCGAGCCTGCGCGCTGCGGCGGAGCGCCTGGAGTCGGTCCGGCGCGAGCTTCGGGTGCCCGCCCACGCGTTCGGCCAACAGCTGCCAGTTCATGATCCAGGCGGCCGACTCGGCATGCGGCACCACGTTGAGGGGCAGCATCCGCATCGCCGCGAGCAGGCCCGCCTCGGTGTAGGGGATGCGCTCGGTCGTGACCCGGAACGCGAGGCGACTCTCGCGACCGAGGATCGCCTGGACGGGAGGATGCGGGATCTCGCTGCCGCCAGCGGGATCCGGCGGCGCGCCCTTCTCGATGAAGGCGTTCGGGTCGCCGCTCGCGTCGAAGAACGCCTCCTCGAGCAGGTGCTGGGGGCCGAAGACCGCGACGAGGATCGCGGGCGTCCGCGGCCGGTCTCGCACAAGTTCGCGCGTGCCGTCGTCCGTCTCGGTCAGGGTCAGATTGACGAAGCGGAACCCCACGTGAGCGAGGTCCTGCGCGCGGAACACCGTCACGCGTGGAAGCGACTCCGCCGGCACGTCGTCGTGCGGGAGCAGTCCCAGGTCGATCCGACCTTCGTCTATCGGAACGGTGATGGATTCGGCGCGCGCGAAGACTCTGCTGAAGGCCTTCGCGAACCGGCTGTCCAGTGTCGACATCGGGACTCCGCAATTCGCGCACCCGGACCGGGCAGTCGCGATCGATCTCGGTGATATCGGGGGCTGTGTACAGAGCGAGGGCCGGTATGAGTCCGCCGGCGCGGACAGCGTCAACCTACGACCAGTGTGCGGCGGGGTCAAGACCGACGGACTCCAACCAGCGGGCGAGGTCTCGACCGACCGGCAGCCGACGTGCTGTCGGCGATGGCGCATATTTGAGATCGCGCTTGCTGCGCAGTCGCCTGGGGTGGAGGATGCTGGTCTGCGAATCTCACCTCATCTGGGAGTCGCCGGTCCCTTACGAGTGGGGTTGAAATGACGGCTGAGTACACCTGGGACGTCTTCTCAACCGTCGATGGATACGGTTCCTACACAGAGCAGGGCGACTGGGGTGGGTACTGGAGCAAGCAGGGCCCGGAGCTCCTCGAGCACCGCGCCGCGCTGTTTTCGACCAGGCAGCGCATGGTCTACGGAGCCACCACGTTCCGCGAAGTCGCCCAGATCATGTTGTCGGGAACCGACCCGAACTCCCTCGACGAATGGAACGTCCGGTTGACGGGGATGCCGGCCACGGTTGTGTCATCGACCCTGCAGGATGACCTCGGCTGGCCGGATGCCACATTCGCCCGTGGTGACGCTGTGGACATCGTTCGCCGGCTCAAAGACGAATCAGACATACCGTTGCGATCCCAAGCCAGCCTGTCGCTGAACCGGGCTCTCATGTCTGCCGGTCTGGTCGACCGGCTGCAGATCACCGTGTTCCCGGTCATCTCTGGACGAACCGGGACAAGCCGAGTCCTGGAGGGTGCAGCTGACTTCGACCTGGAACTGCTCGAGAGCCGAACGCTCGACGGACACACGCAAGAGCTCGTCTACCGGCCAACGCTCCACTGACAACCCAGATATCGCGTTCCAACCGTCGCTCGGGGTCCGCTCAGCGTGCGACTGAATGGAAATGGATGTCGTGATTCCACCGCCGGGCCCCATCCTCCGCCACCCCTTCAACCTGGCTGACCGAAGTCGTCCTCGGCGTACCGGGGGAGCCCCGAGCTGCTGGCAGAGATCAAGCGTCGTCGCAAGCCGATAGCAGGATGGTGCACTGCGGAGCCACAGTGGGGCATGGCAGACACAGCGATCTTCGACGTCGACGGCACTCTGGTCGACACCAACTATCAGCACGCGCTCGCCTGGTATCGGGCATTCAGGCGCTTTGAGATCACTCCGCCCATCTGGCGCATCCATCGGGCCATCGGAATGGGGGGCGACCAACTCGTACCGGAGATTGCGGGAGATGCCGTGGAGGATGCGCACGGGGACGAGTTGCGGGATGCCTGGACAGAAGAGTTCGACCTGATGATCGACGAAGTCCAGCCGCTCGAGGGCGCAAAGGATCTTCTGGTCGAGGTCAAGCGGCGCGGGTTCCGCCTCGTGCTGGCCAGCTCGGGCAAGAAGGAGCACGTGGAACGGTTTCTCGATCTGATTGACGGCCGGGGCCTCGCGGATGCCTGGACCACCTCCGACGATGTGGAGGCAAGCAAACCCCAACCCGATCTGGTGGAGACGGCGTTGGCCCGCGTGTCGGGTGCGTCCGCGGTGATGATCGGCGATTCCGTGTGGGACGTCATCGCTGCGGAGAAGGTGGACGTTCCCACCGTCGGAATCCGTACCGGCGGGTTCTCCGACGCCGAGTTGAAGGATGCCGGCGCGGTCGCAGTGTTCGAATCCCTCCCGGAACTCCGGGCGCATCTCGACGAGACCCCACTCGGACGCCCAACCCCGCCGAAAGCGTGAAGGATCTCGGCGTCAGCAGGTTGAGTACGGCAACCCGGAAGCCGGCGTCGGGGTGCGTGCCGTGTCAAGGCGTCCGTAGTCGCAGCATCAGCGTTGGACCCAGAAGGACGCAGCGACACTGTGGGGGGTGCCAGCCGTAGCCGGCACCCCCTACGTTGACAGCGTCAGCAGCTGCTGCTGGTGTCTCCGGCGTCGATGGCGCACGTGTCTGAGCCGAGGCCGCCGTTGGCGGTGTCCCCGCCAGCGCCGTCTTGCACGTTGACGGAGTCGTTCCCGGCTCCGCCGGTCATGACGTCGGTGCCTTCGGTGTCGACCAGGATGTCGTTGCCCTTCTGCCCGTCCAGATCATCATTGCCCGAACCGCCATAGATGGTGTCGTCGCCGTTGTCGAACAGGTACAGCAGCGAGCCGAGGAAGGTCTCTCCGTAGTTGGTGTCGTTACCGGCCTCGCCATAGAGAACGTCGGATCCATTGCCGCCGCCGAGGATGTCGTCGCCGTCGCCGCCGTGCAGCACGTCGTCGCTATTGCCGCCGTCGATGGTGTCGTTGCCAGTCCCGCCGTACAGGGTGTCGTTGCCGTTGCCGCCGTTGATCGTGTCGCTGCCGCCGAGACCGCAGATCACGTCCGCGCCGTTGGTGCCGTTCAGGGTGTCGTTCCCAGGTGTGCCGATGATCGTGCAGCCGAGGCTGTTGTTCACGGTGGTCGACTCGGTGTCGGCGTTGTTGCCCGGGTTGGGGTCGGGGGTGGTGGCCGACACGGTGGAGGCCGCGGTCACCGTCCCGACTCCGGACGGGGTCACCCCGATCGTCACCGTCGCACTCCCCGAGGCCGCTACCGTCCCCAGCGCACACGTGACCGTTCCCGCGCTCACGGCGCAGGAACCCTGTGACGACGACGCACTGTCCACCGTTCCCGGGCCGGTGACAACGGTCTGCACCGACGCTCCGTTCGACGTTGTCGCCGTCGCGTTGGTCACCGTCGCCGTGTACGTGAACGAAGACCCCAATGCCACAGGGTCGACCGACTCCGCGACGGACACTCCGAGATCAGCACCCGGAGGGGCGTTGACTGTGGTGGATTCGGTGTCGCTGTTGTTCGCCTGGTTGGGGTCGGCGGTGGTCGCCGATACCTTGGATGACGCGGTCACCGTCCCGGGGGCCGTCGGGGTCACGCCGATCGTCACCGTCGCGGCGCCTGAGCCAGGCACCGTTCCCAATGCGCACGTGACCGTGCCCGCGCTGACCGTGCACGACCCCTGGGATGACGACGCCGTATTCACCGTCACAGGGCCGGAGAAGAAGGTCGTCGACGACACACCCGATGCCGCCTCACCGCTGGCGTTGGCGACGGTCGCGGTGTAGGTGTACGGCGATCCCACCGTCGCGGGATCGGTGGAGTCCGTGACCGACAGCCCCAGATCAGCACCCGTAGGCCCGTCACCGGACCCGGTCAGCACGTAACTGCCGGCGTCGGGGGTGGACGTCACTGCCGATCCGCCGACCGCGATGTAGTACGTGGTTCCGGCAGTTGCTGCGAAGGAGACGGATGACCAGGTCTGCCCGTCGGGCTGATCGTTGTCACACGCGACCTGCGGTGATTGAGTGCCGGTGTAGGAGGTGTACACCCCGAGCACCGTGTCGAAGTCCGAACCCTCGGTTGACAACTCGACGTTCTGCGACGTGCCGACCGTGAGCTTGTACCACACGTCAGTGAGGGTCGAGTAGACCTCGCCGTTGCACACGTAAGCGACGAATCCGTCAGGGTTCTCGGTGGTCGCGTCGACATTGGACCCCGTCACGGAGAACGGCAGGGACACCGAGACGGCGTTCGCGATGTTGTCGTTGGACGGTGGTGCCGCGTGAGCGGCCGGCGCGCCGGCCAGCATCAGAGCCGTGGTCACTCCCGCGGTGCCGGCGATCGTTGCCCAGGACCGGACGCCGCGCGTTCGCGCTCGCTCCCCGGACGGTGGTTCACTGCCCCCACTCACGCTGGTGAGTCGGCGAGGTTGGGTAAAGCGAAACATGCCCTGGACCTTTCAATCGGACTTACTGAGGCGCGGCTGTCCAACCGTCGGGATCCGCCGATTCTTTGCATCGGAACGCGGTCAAAGTACACCTGGCTCAATTGCCTGGGTATCCGCCGTTTGGGGGACAAACCGCACCGATTGTTTATCGTCACCCGGAAAGGGTGACGAGACGCCGGTGAGCCTAGGTAACACTTGCCGGGCGCGGGAGAACCTGCTCGACTCCCGGGGGAAGCGGGGTTTTACATGGGTGCGAAAAAGAGAACGTCGACGAATTCGCGATCGCGCCTCTTTGGCGGAATTGCAACAATTGTCAGTCTTCTGGCGGCGCTTGCGGTGGCTCCTCAAGCTGCATTCGCCGGCCCGGGAAGCCTCGTCAACGGCATCGTGTGGGCGGACGTCAATCGCGATGGCACGCGCACGCCCGACGAGGCCCTCAAGTCCGGGGTGACGATGCAGCTGGTGTCGTCGACGACGGGGACCGTGGTGGCTACGACGACGTCCGCGGCGAACGGCAGCTACAGCTTCGCCAGCGCGGCGGACGGGAACTATTTCGTTCGAGCGGTCGCACCCGGTGCCTTCCGCTTCCCCGATGTCGCCGTCGGCCAGAACGACTTCCGGCGCTCCGAGGTTCCGACGGTCGGTAACCCCGAGCGCGGCGTCACCGCCCCGTTCGTCATCGCCGGCGCGACGCAGGTGACGGCGCTGGATGCCGGCCTACAGCCGCTCTCAACACTGCAGGTAGAGCGGCTGCTGATCGCGAACTCGTGCCAGGGATACGCGACCACCGGCACGCCGCCGTGGGATGCGACGCCCGGACCGGGTCGCGATACCGGCCCCGACAATTGCATCGTGCGCGTCAGCGACACGGTGCTGCAGAACTACTCGGTCTCGCTGACGGGCCTGCCCACCGGGGTGAGCGTGCCCAACGTGGTTATCGAGATGACTATCAACCCGGTACCGAACCCGAACGATCCGAGCGACGTCGCCGACTCGAAGATCCAGCTCGCAGGACCCGGCGCCAACGGACTGCCGGCGGGATGCCTCGCCGCCGCGAACGGTGCCAATCCGCCGTCATCGGCGACGACGAACGCGAACGGGTCGATCACAGTGATCTGCAACCTCGGCCCGATGTCGTCCAACGTTGGCACCGTGCAGCTGGCCTACCGCTTCGCCGACAACACCCCCATACCCGGCTTCGCAGCCGTCACGGCGAGCGCCTACGCCGGTCAGGACGACGCGTCGCCGTCGAGCACCGTTTCGGGTCCCACTATCGAGGTGACCGGCACCGCCGAGTGGGACGCGAGGAAATTCCTGCAGTCAGGTGCGACCCGGTCCTCACGCACCATCAACGGAGTGGTCACCCCGGGGTTCAACGTCCAGTACTGGGTCGATCTCAACAACCTTCGCGGAGCCGGTGGTTCGGATTTGGAGTGGCCGGTCGCGTTCGTGGACCGGCTGACCAAGTTCCCCAACGCCATCATCCACACCTGTGTTGCTCGCCGCCAGGACAACAACACCCTTGCGAGCGACTGGACCGTCAACTGTCCGATCAACCAGCCCGCCGGTGCAGACGGCTGGGACATCACTGCCTCCAAACCCCAGAACTCGCCGTACGACAGCGTTCGCATTCTGGTGGCCATCTTCGTACCCACGACGGACGCGTACCTTTCGGTGAACCCGAACTGGCAACCGGGGATGGCACCGCCTGCGGGCATCGTGTCGTGGCAGAACAACATCGAGGACACCGACGGCTGGCACATGGTCGGCGGTCAGCTGAACAATCCTCCCGGAGGTGTCGCACCAGGGTACGAGCCGGGCTGGGACGGCGCGACCGCCACCGGGGACAACATCGTGGTGAGCCAGTTCAACCTCACCGAGCCGCGCTGGGATCTGGCCAAGACCACGCCTCTTCCGCCGACATTCGTGGATGGCTCGCTGGACAACAACCCTGCGACGCCGGCCGTCCCCGGGTTCACCATCCAATACAACTTCGCCGTCAACGAGTCCAACGGCAACCTCCTCAGCAGCAACGTCGACAACATCGCGTTCAAGGACGTTCTGGTTCAGTATCCGAACGCGGTTCTCCTCAACTGCGTTGGCGCCGGCGGCAACTTCAACACCGGCACGCCGACGTGTGAGACCGGGGTGCAGCCTACCGACGGCTGGGATATGAGCTTCACGCCGAATGCGAACGGCAACAACACCAAGACCAACACGTGGGCGGCGACGTTCTTCATCCCAACCCCGACCGTGCCCGACCCCTGCCGCGCCAACGTCAACGACACGCTGACCTTCCGCAATGAAGCACGCGACACCAACGGGTGGACTGCGGGCGGCTGGCTCATCAACAACACCGGTTTCGAGCCCGGCTGGAACGGCACCGTCGCTTCGGGTGACAACGTCGCTTCGCGCACGTTCAACGTCCGTAGCACGGTCAGCGATTGCGGCACCCTGCGGGGCAACAAGCAGTACGAGGGTATCGCCGGCGGAATCACCGACTGGAACCAGTTCTCGCTGGGCGACGTGGTGAACTCCCACGTGTGGACCTCGGCCAGCACCAGCCGCATCGCCATCACCGACCCGGTGGTCTGCGACGTCTTCGACGTGTCGGTGTGGCGCGTCTCCGGCAACCCCCTGGCGCCAATCACGGGCGCCGACCCCAACCCCCACCTCCAGGCGCGGACTGCGACCATGAATCCCGCGTTCGACCTGAACAACTACGTCATCGAGTACGCGGTCGGATCGAACACCGTCGACACCCAGACCGGTGTCGGAAACGGACTCGACAACTCCGCCAACGTGGCCGACGTGCGGCAGTGCCGCAACGATGCGGGTCCGTGGACCACGAACCCCGAGGCGACCTTCGGCGCCGACTGGCGGGACGAGGTCAACATGGTGCGGGTACGCCCGGTGAACGCCGGACACGTCGAAGTGGGACCGTTCACCCTCGGGCTCTACCTTCCCCTGCAGTCCCGCTGGCAGTACAACGGCGGCCCGAACGCCGGTGAAGACATCCCGCAGGGCGTTCTGCTGAACAACTCCGGCAGCTGGCCCGAGACGACAGCCGACGGCCGCATCGTCTACCTCGACGTCTCGCGGCAGCTCGCCGCGAACCTGCCGATCACGGGCTATAAGTACTTCACCAACGCCGCCGGGAACGCCTGGGCCGACAACACGACGGTCTCTTCAGGGCAACGGGTGCAGTCATGGGCGGGGCTGGAAGTGGACACGAACGGCATCCGCAACACCGGTACGGCCCGCGGCGTCCAAGCACCAGGAGCGCCGGATGCCATCGGCTTCCCCGTGGACAATCCGATGGTCTGCGACACGTTCGACGTCTCTGTGTTTCAGCTAGACGGCCCGGCATGGTTCACGACGCAGGGACGCGCCACTCCATCCGAGTACGTCATCGAGTATGGCGTCGGGACGAACGCCGTCGACACCCAAGCCGGAGCACCCGTCGGCGGACTGTACCCCGTGAATCGAACGTCGCTTGTGGCTGACAACACGGGATGCCGCGAGGATGCCGGCCCGTGGCACACCGACCCCGCGCAGTTCGGCCCGGAGTGGCGCGACGAGGTCAACATGGTCCGGATCCGCGCAGTCGAACCCGATCACGTCGAGCACGCCTCCTTCCGGCTCGACCTGAAGATGTTCCTGAAGGCCCGCGGCTCGTACAACGGCGGCCCGAACGACGGGGAGCCGCTGATGACGGGCGTCCGCCTCTCGAACATCGGTGGCTGGTCGACGGGCCCCCGGGGTGACAACTGGGCGACGATGCAGCAGGAGCTGCGGTACCAGGGTCTCCTCCTCGTCGTGGCGAAGTCTGTCGGACAGTCGACCTACCTTCCCGGCCAGGATGCCATCTGGAACCTCAGCGTCGGCGTCAACGCCGCACCGATCGGCGCCGTGGTGGAGAACCTCCAGCTCGTCGACACCGTCCCGCCGGGACTGATCTACAACGAGGCGTGCACCAAGAGCCGGCTTCCCGCCGGTGTGACGGTCACCTACAACGCCGCGACCCGCAAGGTGACGTTCCTGCTCGGAGACATCACGACCACGGCGGCCAACTACTGGATCCGAACGGGCGCGACGGCGCTGCAGCTGTGCGCGACGCTCGAGACGGTGGCGCAGCCGGGCGACACCTACGTGAACCAGGTGCAGGCGACTTCGACGAGCGCTGAGAACTCCCCGTCCGCGAACGCGACGACGACCGCCACCGGGTCCGGCCAGCTCGGCCTGGTCAAGAGCGTCGACAAGCCGTTCGTGGCCAGCGGGGAGCCCTATACCTGGTCGCTGGACTGGGCGAACACCTCGACCGTGATCCCCTTCCAGCCCACCGACCTGATCGACGTGCTGCCGTGGAACGGCGATGGCAATCCCGCCGCCGGGTCGGCACGCGGGCAGTATGCGTCGGACTACGAGGGCCTCTCGCAACTCACCGGACAGCTGGCAGCCCCGACGTACGTCCGCGGTGCCACGGGCGCCGTCCCAGGCACCTGGTACTACTCGACGGCGGACCCGTCGACGATCAACCATGACCCGCGGGACGCCGCGAATGCCAATCCTGCGACGCCGGGCGGCCTATGGCTGACAGCCGCAGAGATCGCCGACTTCGGCGACGTGACCGCCGTGCGATTCGTGTCGAGCGAGTGGCTCGGCACGGCGACCCGCGTGCGTGCGAACATCCCGATGGTCTCGACCAGTGACGAGCTCGACAACGTATACGCCAACCGCGCGATGATCTACTCGGCCACGTTCCCGAACCAGCCGCTGCTCTCGAACGAGCCGTATGTCCTGATGCCCGGGTTCACACTCGGCGACCTCGTCTGGATCGACAGCAACGGCAACGGCCGCTTCGACGGGACCGAGCAGGGCGTCCCCGGCGTGACCGTGCAGGTGCGCAACGGCGACGGGGACGTCATCGCCACCCGGGTCACCGACGCCGCCGGCCGCTGGTCGGCAGCCGCCATCCCCGCGGGTACCTACACCGCGCACATCCCGGCGTCGATGTTCGCGACGGGTGCTCCGCTCGCGGGCACGGTGGTGCGCACGGCGGGGTCAAGCGCCGTCAACGGCGTGAACGAGCGCGGTGACAACAACAACACCGCCACCGACGACCCGACGACCTCGGGCTTGACCAGCTCGCCGCTCACCCTCTCCTACGAGCGGGACGAGCGCGGCTTCTTGTCGGGTGCGAACGGCCCGGTGGGCGACGACGTCGCGCGGCTGGGAGACGACCTCATCCCGGACGCGTTCAGCAACTTCACCCTCGACCTGGCACTCCTGCCCGAGCCCGCCGTCGACATCGAGAAGTCGACGAACGGGCAGGATGCCGACACGTCCACCGGTCCGCTGGTGGCCGCCGGCGGCTCCGTCCGTTGGGCGTACGTCGTGACGAACACCGGTGGCGTGCCCCTGACCAATGTGACGGTCACCGACGACCAGGTCGCTGCGGATGCCATCGACTGCGCGGGAACCGACAGCAACGTGGTCCCGGGACCGCTGGCGCCGGAGGCATCCTTCACCTGCGTCGCCACCGGCGCCGCGACCGTCGGGCAGTACGCGAACATGGGCACCGTGACGGGCATGGACCCGGCGATGGTGCAGGTCGACGACGAGGATCCGTCGCACTATCTCGGCGTGGCTCCGGCGGTCGATATCGAGAAGTCGACGAATGGGCAGGACGCTGATGACCCGACCGGACCATTGGTGACGGTCGGGAGTGCGGTGGAGTGGACATATGTCGTCACGAACACCGGGAATGCGCCGCTCACGAACGTGACGGTGACGGACGACCTGGTCGGTGCGGCGGATATCGACTGCGCCGACACGGGTTCGAACGTGGTGCCTGGTCCGCTCGCCGTCGGTGCATCGTTCACGTGTGTCGCGACCGGCACGGCTGTGGCCGGTCAGTACGCGAACCTCGGCACGGTGACCGGCACAGGCCCGCAGACGACGGATGTGGACGGCAACGCGGTGCCGGGGGTGCAGGTGACCGACGGGGATCCGTCGCACTACGTCGGGGTCGCGCCGACGGTGGACATCGAGAAGTCCACGAACGGGCAGGACGCCGACACGCCGACCGGACCCCTGGTCGCCGTCGGCGACGACGTGCGGTGGACGTACGTCGTGACGAACACCGGCAATGTCCCGCTCACGGACGTCACCGTGACCGACGACCAGGTGGCCGCCGCAGAGATCGACTGTGACGACACCGGCGGAAACCTGGTCGCGGGTCCGCTCGCACCAGGCGCCACGTTCACCTGCGTCGCGACCGGCGAGGCGGTGGTGGGGCAGTACGCCAACCTCGGGACCGTGGCGGCCACCGGCCCTGCGACGACCGACGTCGATGGCGAATCGGTGCCGGGACAGACGGTCACCGACGACGACCCGTCGCACTACCTGGGAGTCGCGCCCGCGGTCGACATCGAGAAGCTGACGAACGGAGCGGATGCCGACACGCCAACCGGCCCGCTCGTGATGGGGGGCGGTGCTGTCCGGTGGACGTACATCGTCACCAACACCGGAAATGTTCCGCTTTCTGACATCGCTGTGACCGATGACCAGGTGGCCGCGGCGGACATCGACTGCGATGGCACCGGCGGGAACGTCTTCCCAGGACCGCTCGCGCCGGGCGACACGTTCACCTGCGTCGCGACCGGCGAGGCGGCGGTCGGCCAGTATGCCAACGTCGGCTCCGTCGCGGGCACGGGGCCCGCGACCACGGACGTCGATGGCGGATCCGTGCCCGGTGTCGAGGTGACCGACGATGACCCCTCGCACTACTTCGGTGCCACCCCAGCGGTCGACATCGAGAAGGCGACGAACGGTCAGGATGCCGACGAGCCGACCGGCCCCAACGTGACCGTCGGCGGCGACGTCCGTTGGACCTATGTCGTCACGAACACCGGCAACGTGCCGCTCACAGACGTCACAGTGACCGACGATCAGCTGGACGCCGCCGACATCGACTGCGACGGAACGGGCAGCAACCTGATCGCAGGCCCGGTCGCTCCCGGCGAAGGCTTCACCTGCTCCGCGACCGGCGTGGCGATTGTCGGCCCGTACGCGAACCTCGGTTCCGTGACCGGCGTCGCGCCGGACACGGTCGACGTCGACGGAGATACCGTCGAGGGAGAAGTGGTGTCGGACGCCGATCCTTCGCATTATCTCGGTGTGGCTGCGGCCGTGGACATCGAGAAGGCCACCAACGGTCAGGATGCCGACGACTCTCCCGGCCCGCTCGTTGCCGCCGGCGGCGGGGTGCGCTGGACCTACGTCGTCACGAACACGGGGACCACTGACCTGACTGAGGTGACGGTGACCGACGATATCGTGGATGCCGCCGACATCGACTGCGACGGAACGGGCGGCAACGTCGTCGGAGGTCCGGTGGCCCCGGGTGAGTCCTTTATCTGCGTCGCCGACGGAACGGCCACGCCCGGTCCCTACGCCAACACGGGGACCGTGACCGGAACCGGTCCCGAGACCACCGATGCCGACGGAGACGTCACTGCGCTCAAGGTCGCCGATCAGGACTTGTCTCACTACTTCGGAGCGGCGCCTAGCGTGGATATCGAGAAGGCGACCAACGGTGAGGACGCCGACAGCTCGCCGGGCCCGCTCGTAACGGTCGGCGGTGTGGTCGAGTGGACGTACGTCGTCACCAACACCGGCAACGTCCCGCTCACCGACCTGACCGTGACGGATGACATGGTGGACTCCGGCGACATCGACTGCGACGGCGGTGGCTCGAACGTCATCGGCGGGCCGCTCGCGCCCGGGGCCGCAGTCGTCTGCGTGGCCGCGGGCACGGCGGGCGCCGAGCAGTACGCGAATCTCGGGACGGTCGTCGGGACAGGCCCCGCGACCACCGGGGTCGACGGCGAGCCTGTCGACGGCGTCGTCGTGACGGACGACGACTGGTCGCACTACGTAGCCACGTCCGCGCGCCCCGCCGATCCGCCGACAGAGGAGCGTCCGCCGGCCGCTGCCGCGACGGACGGGAGCATAGCAGTGACGGGTGGAACTCTTTCGATCTTCCCGATCCTTGCGGGGCTGTTCCTTCTCGGCGGCGGCGGCATTCTCGTCATCTTCGTAGCCCGGCGTCGCGCTGACAGGTCCGGCGGATCGGCGTCACGATGACCGCCTAGCGGCCCGCAACGGGCATTGCCGGGACGCGGACCCTGGCGGGCGGATCAGGTTACCGTACAGTTCAGCATCAGCTCCGGGAGGGCGAGGTCATGTTCGGATGAGGCTCGCCCCCGACATGGGCGCTCGGACATCAGCTCATTCGTCGATTTGACGTGGAGCCGCGTTGCTTCGCTAGCGTGGGGATGCGTTCTGGGTCCCGGGGACTCGATCGGCGGGGGCTCGACGCGGCGGTGGGGGAGAATATGGTTCCAGGTGTTCCGCTGACGGTCAAAACCGGGCCGCGCGGTGCCGTCGTGGCTGGGTCGATCGGCAATTTCGTCGAGTGGTTCGACTTCGGGATCTACGGATTCCTAGCCCCCGTTCTCGCGACACAGTTCTTTGCGGTCGATGACGGCGCCGTCGCGCTGATGGCCACGTTCGCGGTCTTCGGGGTCGCGTTCCTCTGCCGCCCGCTGGGCAGCCTGGTGTTCGGCCGCCTCGGGGATCGAATCGGGCGACGCCCGACGCTTTCCATAGCGGTCGTCACGATGGCGATTGGGACGTCCGCGATCGGGCTTCTGCCGCGGTATGACGTGGTGGGGGTACTCGCCCCGCTGCTCCTGGTGCTCGCCCGCGCGGTCCAGGGCTTCAGCGCCGGTGGGGAGACTGGCGGCGCCATCACCTACATCACTGAGCATGCTCCCGCCGCCCGTCGGGGAATGTTCGGAAGCTGGGTGTTCTTCACGCAGGCGCTGGGAGGGCTCGCCGCCGCGCTCCTGGTGGTGGCGTTCGCCGCCCTCTGGGGTCCGGAATGGGTGGCTGACTGGGGGTGGCGCGTCATCTTCCTGCTGGCCCTTCCACTCGGACTTGCCGGTCTTTACCTTCGACTCGCCGTGCCCGAGACACCGCGGTTCACGCAACTGATCCAAGCTGGACGGATTGCGTCGCACCCTATTCGCTCCGCGATACGCGAGCACCGGTCACGCGTCCTGCAGGGCATCGGGCTTCTCATCGTCGCGAGTTCGCTCACGCAGGTCGTGACGGCGTTCCTGCCGGCCTACCTTCAGAGTGTGGTTGGTTTCAGCGCAGCCGAGGCCCTCCGCGTTGCCATCGCCGGCCTTGTCGTGTTCCTTGTGCTCTGCCCGCTGTTCGGGCTGCTCTCGGACCGGATCGGACGCAAGCGGGTTCTTCTGCTTACGCCTCTCGCCGCGTGCCTGCTGAGCCTGCCCGCCTTCGTGCTGGTCTCCTCCGGCGTCCTCCCACAGGCGGTTCTCGGGGGCATGCTGCTCGGTGCCAGCGTGGCACCGTTCGGCGGGGCCGGGGCCGCTGTGCTCAGCGAGCTCTTCCCCACTCGACTGCGGTACAGCGCGATCTCACTCGCCGGGGCGGTCGCGACGTCGCTCGTCGGCGGGTTCACCCCGTTCGCCCTGACCTGGATCGTCACGGCCACGGGGGCGGCCCTGGCGCCCGCGTTCGTCGTTATCGGCCTCGGCGTCGTCTCGCTGTGGGCAACGCTCCTGCTTCCGGAGACTCGCGGCATCGACCTCGACAGCTGACGCGGAATGCGTGTCATCGCGCCGTCGGCAATAGGAGTCGCTGTACCACGAAGCTTGTCTTTGATCGCCGCTTCGAGATCGCGGAGGGTTTCATCTCAATCGGGCTCATTCATTAAGGATCCCTTCTGACACACTCCCCGACCATTACGAGCGAAGCGTTTGATTGATGAGCTGGACGGGATTTGGGCACATCTGGCCTCGTTGAGCCGTTGATTATGCGCTGCTCGGTTGCGCCAGGAGTGCGGGGGGGATATAGAGCCCGCGCCGTTGAGCGCGGACGGCGGCAAGTGCTCGGGAGCCGGCGTCCAGCTTGATGAGGATGTGTTCGATGTGGGTGGCGATGGTGCGTGGTGTGACGGTGAGGCGTTGGGCGGCTTCGGTGTTGTGGTAGCCGGCGATGAGCAGGCCGAGGACTTCGAGCTCGCGGCGGGTCAGGTCGTCGAGATCGCGGCACGGCGACAGCACGATAATCGCAGTCACATGGTGCGGGGCGTCGTCGGGTGCGTCCAGACAGGTCACGCGCAGGTAGCCGCCAGGCTCTGCCGGCGCCGGAATCAGAAAAGAGGCCCGCGGACTGTCGAGCGTCCCAACAGCAGCGGCCAGTACCGGCGAGCCGGGGAGCAGCGCGGCGTGGGTGGGAAGTCGTCGGGATCGCTGTAGGTTCTGCGGCACCAGCAGAGGGCTCGGATGCCGAGTCGGCCGTGGACGCAGTGCATCCGCCGAGCGAGAGCGAAATGACGATACAGGAGATCCCGAGAAGGATCCTGGAGCGAGGCACAGCCGCAATCGTTGCACAGCTCATGCCGAGTGCCCTGCAGCCTCTGGAGCCATCTGGCCCTCTGCCCCGCGCGACGAAGCGGCTATGGCCGTTTCATTCGGGCTGCCGCTGCCGTGGCTCTTGGCCAGTAGGCGCCCGATCCGCGGTCCTCCATCGGGCGCCATCCGGGTCGTGGATGGCCGGTTCCTATCCAGTCGATAACGATGTGGCGGTTCCGTCCGGCGGGTGGTGGCGCGCCATCGAAGATCGGAGCGTGCGTACTGGAGCTCGCTGGCGACTCGCCGCCGCTGCTGTGATAGTCGCGGGTGCGGCGGTGCTCTCGGGGTGCGACAGTTGGGCAGCTGATCCTGTCTCTTACAGCCGCGTCGACGATATCCCAATCGCGCGCATCTGCCTTCCCGTGACGATCACCTCGATCGAACTCCGAACGCTCGACACGAAGGACGACTATGAAGGCTCCGTCGTGTGGTCCGCGTCGGGCTCGGCTGACGTGCCGGAAGGTTTTGAGTTCGCGGTTGGTGCTGCCCCGCCCGGGCTGCAAGTGACGCGAGGGCCGACCGACCGCGCCGCCGCGGTCGAAGCGATTGGTGATCGGTTTTCTATCGGCATCAACGCCACGGACTCCTATGGCGATCATGAGTTCTCTACGCTCATCGATCTCAACGATTTTGAGGACAGCGACTGGCTGAATGCCTGGGGTGCGACGGATGCGCCGTGTGTGCGGGATGTGTGCCCGCCGGGATACACCTGCCTGAACCAGTGGCCCCAGCCGACTGGACCGGCTCTGATTCCAGAACCGACCTGGACATCGTCACCGCCCCCCGCGGGGTAAGGCCCGCGCCGGCCCAACCCAGATCCTCCCTGGATGAGGGGCGGCCCCAGTGCGTGGTTCGGACGGCACATCCCCTTACGCGCCGAGACGGGAATCAGTTCTCGCCACGACGCTCAACCACACGCCCGAAGGCGCACTGTTCACATCGAGCATGGGCCCGCACCGCTCCGAATACGGGTGCCTTTTCGCGCGCATTTTCGCCTCGAATGCGGTCGATACGGTGCGACTGTGCCGACGCTAGGGTGGCGGCATGCAGAGTCGCAGGAAGACGTGGGTGTCCGGTGGTGTTGGGCTGATCATCTGCGGTGTTCTGAGTATCCTGAAGCACTCGCTTCTCGGCTCGCCTCCCGCCGGCATCGCCTTGGGCGTGAGTGCGGACATCGCGTGGGCTGCGGCGTTGTGATCTTCGCGATCGGTTTCAGCCGAGACGGAAGCGTCGTCGCCCGGAAGCCGCTGGGTGTCGCGGCGATGGGTGTGGTTGCGCTCTGGCCGCTGGTGACAACAACCGTGCCGGCGATGCTCGCGACGGTGATTCCGGGGTCGGACGATCGATTGCTGATGTGGGGATACGCGTCGATCCTGATTACGTTCGCCGCCGGTCTGACCGCGGCAGTCGAGATCGTTCGGTCGGGGGTCGTTCCGGGACCGGGGAAGTGGGCGCCCCTGGTCGCGCTCGGCGTTCAGGTGCTGGCGTGGCTGCTGCCGCAGCTCCTGGCCGTCGGTGGGGGTTTGGCGGATCCTGCGACGTTCGTGGGGTTGTCCAACGGGCTGGGGACATTGAGCATCCTGGCGAGGACATTCTGTCTCGGAATTGTTGGGTTCGCGGTGACGGAGGCGCGAACGAGACAAGATCCGGGCGTGCGCTTGCAGGGGATCATCAGTGCTCGTCGTGTTGGCGGTACCGAGGAGCGCATCGGCGCGTGAGCCGGTCGCTCGGCGGGCGTTGTTACGTACGATCCGAGGCCGGTTGACGGGGCGCGCGGGCCGGGCGTCGGAATCCGGGTGTCAGTGTCCGCCGATCGCGCCGGTGCCGCCGTGCCGGCGGGAGTCGGTCGCCTCGTACTTCTGCGTTTCGAGCCCGGGTGCGGGTTCACCGGCACGCGGGCGACGCGTGTCGTAGGTCTCCGGCTCGGGGCGAAAGAACCTCTTCACACGAGTCCACGTTGATGACTTCTCGGTCACGATCGCTCCTTTAGTCGTCCCACCACAGTAGGCGAGCTCGCTCACGAGGGGTCGTTTGCTGGACGCCTCAAGACGCGCGTCTTGATGACAACAGTCGGCTGTGGCGCTTCGCTTGTGTCATGCGCTTCCGCAAGAACTCTGAGGCCGACGGGCCGAAGCAGTACGCAGTTGACCCCATGGTGCCCCCGGTGGCGGCTTGGCCGTTGGAGGGCATTGTTGGCCGCATCGGTCGCGGTGCCGAACGGGGAGAGTGGGTGCTGGCTGAACCCTATTGGGACGCGGTCGTCGGCAACGGGCCAGCTGCCGGCTACTCCCTTGAGTTGCCCCGCCGGCAGCTGTTCGACCTCGACGGGAACCATCTCCTCGACGATGGCTGCTACGACGACTTTCGCGCTTCGGGCGAAGGGGGGGTTCATCGATCTGCTGACCACGGCTTTGGGTGTCGAGTGGTCGACGGACGAAGCGGTCGTCGCGAGCGTACGAGCCGGACGGCGCTCTAAGCAATAGTCAGGCGACACCGCCGCCGCCCGCGGGCGGGTCCCTCAACGCGCGACGCAGACAACCTGTTGCTAGTTGAGAGTCCAGGAAACATCCGCGACGAGGTTCCCAAAGGTGAGGGGTCCCCATCCGTCGCTACAGGTGAGATGCAGGTGATTGGGATCCATTGCGACTAGCATCCCGACGTTCCCGATTCCGGAGTGCATCACATCTCGATCGCCACGCCACGCGTTCCAGAACCGGATCGTCATCTCACCTGATCGCCCGGGGATGGCAGCGAGCTTGATCACGGGCGGCGCGACATCGGTCCAAAGTGCCATGGCCTTCGAGCGCTGTTCGGCGACCTCCAACAGTCCCCCGCGGGCTTCGATGCAAAGAGCTTGCGGGCGAGGGGCGTCGGCGGCGATCGAGATTGCGAAAGAGGCGGCGGGGAGGGGCGGCAGTTCGAACCACAAATGAACGCGTTGCCCGTCGTGATCGATGGGTTCTCCTCGCGACGCGATGAAGCGGTCCGCGAGCGTTTCAGTCACGCTCACTTTGTATCAGCCCCGACCTGCGTGAAATGAACGATGTGCGAACGCGGCCAGCCACGGCGCGAAAGCCGCCCCTCCGGCGTGCGCGAAACTCACTGGCCGACGCAGATGTCCTTCGCCCCACTGGGTTCTTGACGGACACACGCGTCCCAGATCGGAGCGATCAGCGGCGTCCGCATGCCGGTCCACCTGCGTGCGCACGGAAGCCTGTCGGCTGAGCCCGCAGCCAAATTCCTGCTCGGTTTTGGAGCCGGGTAATCGCCGAGGCCAGTTCGCACCTCAAGCCGGCATCGCTAGCTGCTCTTATCCCACCAAGCTCGCGGGGCAGGCTGAGAGGTCTGCGGGTTGGTGGAGCTCGTGCGCGGCTTCTGAGCTTCACGCAGCGCAGCCAGAACCGAGCTGTAGATCACCAGCCAGAGAAGGCCAAGACCGATGAGCGCGCCGATGAGATACACCACGAGGTAGTCCATGCGGGCATTATGTCGAATGTCAGGCCGATGCCATGCCTCGCAGGGACGGAGGCGTACTCAGCAGATCGTCAGCACACTCCGTAGGTGAGGCAGCGTGAGAACCGGGTCGCCCTGCGTGCGCATGACGGTCGATCTGCGGGCTTTGCGCGTGGAGGGGCCGTCCGGTACATGGGTTGCGGCACTCGATTGAGAAGCCGGTTGCGGGCGGGGAGCGGGTCGAGCCGGGTCGATGACGCGGTCCGACCAGTGGGGTGCCGTAGGTTCGTTCTGTGCGAAGTCGGGCTATCTATGTCGAGACTTCGATCCGTGCCGACGTGGATGCGGTGTGGGATGCCACCCAGCACCCCGCCCAGCACGTGCGCTGGGATGTGCGGTTCTCGAGAATCTCGCCCGTCGGGGTGACCGTGGCCGGCGCCTCGACATTCACCTATGAACGGCGTGTCCCGTTCCACACCGTGCGGGGAAGCGGGGTCAGCCTGGGCGAGAAGACTGGTCCCGACGGGGCACGGACGTCGGCGTTGCGGTTCCAGACGGAGGATCGCTTGTCTCCGATCGCCGCGGGTCGGGGCTACTGGAGGTACGTCGCCGATGGGCGGGAGGTCACGCTCTTCGTCACGGGCTACGACTACAACCCGGGGTGGGGTGTGCTGGACGTGGTCGTGCGCCCGCTTCTCGGGTGGGCGACGGCATGGAGCTTCGACCGGCTGCGGATCTGGTTGGAGACCGGTGTCCCGCCCGAACGATGGCCGCTATGGAGCGTGTTCTGGTGGTGGCGGTCGGACCGCCCACGTGCCTCCCGTTGTCTGCGAGCACCACGGGGCAGATCGCGGCGCGACGACCATCTCGCCGACGCGCCACCGTCCCTGGCGGCCCTGCCAGACCCGGAGGTGATCCGGTGACATCGATCTTCGAGGTGGCGCTCGGGGCTGAATTCGATCGGCTGCACCCCATGATGCGACGACGGTTCAGTGTGGGGCTGGACTCCGGTGAAGCATGCGTCGGGCGCGGAGTGATGACGAGCATCCGGCGCGGGCCGTGGTGGACCATCCCGTTCCTCCAGATCGGCCGCTTGCGCAACATCCTTGTTCCCGACACCGGCACCGACGTGCCGTTCGTCATCGAGAACTTCCCCTACCGCGATCCGCTCGGTCGAGAGACAGTCACGTTCGTGCGCGAGTACACCATCGGAGCGAAGCACCGCCGGTTTGACGCGACCATGATCCTCGACGACGGCCGGATCGTCGACTACCTCGGCACGCACCAGCACCTCGCCGTCGACCTCGACCTTCGCGTCGACGACCGTGGAGGGCTCCTTCTCACCTCGGACGCGCAACGCTTCTACGAAGGACCCATCGGCTTCCGCTTCCCCATGCTGTTCAGCGGTCGCGCCCGCCTCCACGAGTACTTCGACGACAGCGACCAGTCCTTCCACATCGACCTTGAGGTCCGCAACCGCCGCTTCGGGTTCCTCTTCGGATACCGCGGCGCGTTCCAGGCCGAATGGATAGTCGCGACCGACGCACCAGCCCGACTAAAGCCTCACCGCCACGAAGCCAGAACATGACGTCAGGCGCTCGCTACCCGGTCCTCGACCGCGCGGATACGCACGGCGCCATGCCGCACCCAAGTCCGAGTCAATACCGACTTCGCGTATCGTCGATCCGTGGGTCGGGTCGGCGGCCGGTGGTTCGACGTTTTCCGACCGGGCTGGCGTTGGCGGGCTCTGATGGCGCTGCTAGGCCTAACGCTCACGGGATCAGCCTTGGTGTTCGCATTCCTCGCTGCCGACGAGCCCTGGCTTTGGGCGCTCGCTGTCCTGACCGCGAGCCTCGGCATCATCATGCTGCTCCGCGTGCCGCTGGTGCGTGTTGCATACGACGAGCACACGTTCGTGGCCACCGGGGTCCTGTGGTCGCGACGCATCGAACTGGACCAGATCGACGAAGTCGACGTGGCGCCGGAGGCTGCCGTCGTCCGTTGGACGAGCAATAGCGGTCGAGCGAGAACGACACCGCTGACCGCAGTCAATGCCGGCCGCCTGTCCTGGCTGCCCAACACGGCCCGCCGCCGCCGAGTCGAGTTCCTGAGGAGCTTCGAGTCATTCCTGCGCACTCGGGTGATCCTCCTGCTATGTCTGCCGCGCGGTCCCTTGCCAATACTCGGAGGGAGTCGGCTGGGTGAGCACGCTCAGCCAATCGGCCACCGCCCCGGTGTGGGAATCCGCGTTCACTGTGGCGCTTCCGTGCGAAGGTGTACCCGTGCCATTCGATGTGACGCGCGTTGATCCCTTCGACATCACGCGTGCTGATCAGTTCCAAGGGGACGCGCAGCGAACGAGGGTTCTCGTCGTTGCGAGACGGGGCCTTGTTGTGGGGTTGGTGTCGTCGGTCGGTACCGTTGCCGCCGTGCTGACCGGGGCGCCGTGGTGGGGAACACTCATGGTCGGAGTCTTCGCGGCATTCAGCCTCGCTGGCGCTGCGTGGGAGTATCGCAACTACAGACGCAGCGCGCCTCGCAAGCACTGAGAATCCTCAAAGGGTCCGCCTGCAGCGTATGGCGGTCGTTGATCGAGCGTTAGTTTCGATACCGACGCTTACTCACGAGCGGGTCCGCAAAGCGTGCGGTCTCCAGCGAAAAGTCGACTGGGACAATCGCCTCGACTGCTGGTTCCGTGAGCCGAGCCCCTATGTCGAGCCGAGGATTCGCGGGGGCCCGTCGCTCCAAGGTGACGGCTTCATCTCGGTAGCCTGAGCAGGAGTCGCGGGCGATGGGCCCGCGCCCGAGCACGTTGGAGCGACACCGATGCCTGAAACCGCGGCAATTCTCGCCTGGACTCTGCAGCAGGAAATACCGACTCCCGACGACGTGCAACAGCTGCTCGTCGAAGGAGAGCAGCCGGTGGCCTCGTTCAAGACCTTTCGCGACTCGGCAACATTCACAACCAAGCGGCTGATCGTGCGCGACGCACAGGGAATCACGGGCAAGAAGGTTGAGATCCACTCCCTGCCCTACAGCTCGATCTACATGTGGTCGAGTGAGAACGCTGGCGGCATGCTCGATCGTGATGCCGAGGTGGAACTGTGGACAAAGGCCGGCCACGTCAAAGTTAAGCTCACCAAGGGTGCTGACGTCCGGCGGATCGACAGCCTTCTCGCATGGGCGGTCCTCAGCAACCACTAATCCGAACCGAAGCGCTCTCCAAGTGGAGGCGCCAACCCACGGTCGGTCGTCGTGCGGGAGCCGGTCGTGCTGCGCGCGGGAGCCAGTGGCGCGCATCAGTCGAGCAGTCAGTTATGCCGGCGTCGGCTAGCGCGGCTGCGTAAGCGCCACGACGCCGAGGATGATGAAGGCAGACAACGGGACTGCGGCCGCCGTCAGCTTTACCCACCTCCGGACCTCGCCGGGGAGGAGCAGGTCAAGGACAACTTGGTCGAGGCTCCAGCGACGCTTGCGATGCGGCACATCTCGGCGAAGACTCGCGCGACAAGTATCACCCCGGAGGGACTGGGCGACGCGAACACGGCCAGACGGTCGGTCGGCCTTTGAATGGTGATCCGCGCGCGGAAGCGGGTCCTTCACCGAGCGGGCTTCCGCCATGTCAGCACGTATCGCCACAACGGGTACTGCCGCCACTGTGCGCCGGGGAGCACCCCGGCTGCGGCCGCTCGAGCCTCGTTATATGTGTGCGGTGGCGGCCAGACGGTCGGCGCCGAGTGCTCCCACATTGTCCGCCTATGTGAGTACCACCGATGCTGCACGACACCTGCCACCCCGTAAAGGTGGTCGCGGACCGACGCGGCCCGTGCGAGGCCGACCACGACGAGCGAGCCGCCCGGCGAGGTGACCGCTGCCAGCCGGCGAAGTCCGCGGCGCAGATCCGGGAAGTGGTGGACCACTGCGACCGCCGCGACCACGTCGAAGGTACGACCGAAGTCGTGCGTCATGACGTCGCCCAGCACCCACTCGATGCCCCCATGCTGCTTCGCCGCAGCATTGAGCACGGCCTCAGAGCTGTCGATCGCCACGACGTCGGTCAACGTCCGGCGCAACTCAACTGCAAGCATCCCGTCGCCGGTTCCGACGTCGAGTGCAGACGACGCGTGGGCCGGGACCGCACCCAGCACGACCGAGTGGAAGTGGATGTTGTGATTCCACCGTCGTCCCTCACGCTCCGCCACTGTTCCATCTTGCCGAAGCGAGGTCGCCCTTTCGACGGTCCCGGTGCGGGCCAGCCGCGCTCGCACCATGAGCGGTCGAGCTCGCACCTCACCCTGCGGGCGGGCGTCTGGCGAGGATCGCTCCATGAGGTCGGGGCTTGGGCTCGCGTGCCGTTCTGGTGTGGGTCTCGACGACGTCAAACCCCGCGACCTCTAACTCGTTCGCCAACGCTTCCGGCGCCCAGCGGTAGGCGGTGACAACCGTGTGATCGAACGGCTCGACCAACGGTCCGATGAAGAATCCCACCAACAGCGCGCCACCCGGCTGAACGACCCGAGCGAACTCCTCCAGCGTTGCGCCGACGGTGCTCGGCTCGTGATGGATGAGTGAGTACCAAGCGAGGATTCCGCCTACGCTGCCGCTTTCAAACGGCAGTCGGTTAATGTTGCCGAGTTCGAAAGGCACTCCCGGGTAGGCGTCGCGTGCGTGCTCGATGAACTCCGGTACCTGGTCGATGCCGCTGACGACGTGGCCCTCTTCGGTGAGATAGGCGGACCAGTGCCCCGGGCCGCACCCGGCGTCCAGGATGGGGCCGTTGACGTGAGCCGCCCACGACGTGATCAACTCCACGTCGGACGGGTGGGCAGCCGCCGTCGAGCCCAGCGCTCGCACATACTCAGCCGCCCGATTCGAGTACGCAGCCTGGACGTCCAAAGACACGATCGAAAGCCTAGAAGAGTATCCGGACCGGCTTCCACGCGCGCGCCCGCCGGTCCGCGTGCGTGAACCACGCCGAGTCGAGCGCCGCAGCTCCCCGCCGGGGATCGAGTGCTCGTTTACCCCGCCCTTGCAATGCCCGTGGGCGGTGCGCCTTGCGAAGCGTTCTCCGGCAGGCCTGATTCCCCAACCAGGCCCTCTTCTCTGCGGGGTGTAGACGTCGGACGGTTCACGTCCCCACCCGAAACTCAGGAGATCGACGGGGGCCAACGATGCCGCCGCCACTCGTCCCACGTTGCGAAGCCCGGGGGAACCGGGTCGAGCGGCTCATCGCCGGCGAGTTCACCGGGCGTCGGGACGCTGATGATCGCGGCCCACTCGGCCAGTTCCGCATCCGACATCTCCCACGTCGTGTGCGGCTCCTCCGCCTGGCGCCGTTGGAGTCGATGCCGCTGCTCCGAAGGCGACAACTCGAAATAGCGCATCTCCACTGACGCGCCGATGTCGGCTGCGGCGGCTCGCAGGGCGCTGCGCTCGTCTCGCCCCCAGAGTCCGAAGTCGATGACGACATCCACGCCCAACTCCAGCACACGCAGACCGATCTCGATGAGCCGCCCCTCGATCACATCCGAAGCGGCCGGGGGGTTGGCGAGGCCGTACAGCGCCTTCATCCACTCGTCCTTCGTGAGCCGGAGTGCCCTGTTCTCGATCTCGATGCGCCGTGCTTCCGTGGTCTTCCCGGTCCCCGGCAGTCCCACGGTGAGGAACAGCGTCGGTCGACCCATCAGCGTTCGGGGCTATGCCGTCACGGCGGTTGCGCGGATGGACACGAGGATGCCCGGGAGCTCGACACCCAGCTTCGCGACATACCGCGCGGGTGAGTCCGAGGGGAACCAGCGCGCATACTCCTCGTTGAGCCCCGCGAAGTCATCCGGTCTTGCGAGAAGGATGCCGATCTCGACGACGTCCTCGAGACCTGCCCCGGCTCGCTTCAGGATCGTCTCGCAGTTGGCCAGAGCCTGCCGTGTCTGCTCTTGGATGGTGTCGCCGGCGAGCGTACCCGTCACCATGTCTATGCCCACGGTGCCGGAGACGTAGACATGACCGCCCGCTCGTACTGCCTGACTGTAGAGCGGCGAGCCGGGGGCATCCGGCGTGGTGATGATCTCCCTGGGCATCGGAGCCTCCTCGAGCGTGGCATCCCTGATGCCGTGCATGCTCGCAGATGATCGTGAGCAGTGCCAGAGGTCGCGTGCGCTTCGCAGCGCGGGTTCGGTCAGAGGTGGGACTTGATGAACTCGAGGATCGCCTCGACCTCGCGTTCGACCCCGCCTTCGATCGGTTCGTACGGCGTTCCGTCGAAGTATCGGGCGGTGGTGCCGGGCCCATCCGGACTGCCGTGGTCGGCGTCGATCGACTTGCGCCAGACCTCGGCGTGGGTGGCCCACTCGTGCCGGTTCACGAGTGCGGGCTCCGTGAACCAGACGTTCCAGCTCAGGGTGTTGCCCGGGGTGAGCAGATTGCCGGAGTAGAGATTGAAGAGGTCCATGACGAGCTGGTTGAAGTCGTCGGCGTCCGGATCGCCGGTCGAGGCGATCGGTCCGATCTCGACACCCAAGTTGGCGACGTTCCAGGCGACGTCGGGATGCCGAGCGAACTCGGGGATGCGGAAGTCGGTGCTCTCGCCCTCGCGAAGGGGGAAGATCGGCTGCTCAGGATGGCCGGGATCGAAGGTGCTGACCTGGATGGCGTGGGCCTTGTCGTGCGGGAACGGGTGGTCTGCCGCGACGAACTCGTTCCACAGCCACTTGACGAGGCTGTTCTCCTTGGCGCTCGGACTGAACCAGATCTGCCCCGTCACCGTCATGTCGGCGGCGAGCGATCTGGCCGGCTCGTCCACCCAGCCGCGCTGCCCGGTCACCGAGACCTCGACGTTCAGGGTGCCGAGCGAGGCTGTCGAGACGCCCTGCTGCGGGCAGATGATCGACCACACACGCCCCTCATCGTCGTAGCCGATCCTCGAGATGTCGGGCGCGAACATCTGGTAGCACCTCGATTCCGGATGCCCCGGATCGGACTCCCACGAGAATTCCGGCCACAGCACCGCTTGCTGCCGGTCGAGCTTTGCGATGTTCGCCATGTTGGCCAGCATCGGCAGCGACGATAGATCCGGTTCCGGATATGCGAACGCCGGGTTCGATTCGGCGAAGCCTCCCACCCAACCGGGCGGGATCAGATCCTGCAGTCCACTCATCCTGGACCTCCTCGACAGTCCCATCCGGGGGTACTCGGATGCTATCGGCGCCCGCCGCCCCCATCTGTAGGTCGTTCGGTGGACAGCGACACACCCGCCGGGTTGAGAGGATGCCCGCGCTCCGGGTGCTCGTCCATCCGCTGCATCGGCAAAGACTGGGGGATCGGGCCGGTGCGATGATGATCGGGTGCAGTCCGGACGCGACACGCCCAGCGGTCCCTTCGTTGTGACACTCGTCGTCGATCTTCCGATCGCTAAGCCCGATGCACTGGAGGTCATCGCCTTCGTCGCCGACAGCGAAGTCGAGAATGCGCGCACCGCGTTCCCGCGCGTGGGCCTCGAACGCGATGTCTGGGCCGAGGTCCAGATCCCGCGGTTCGCCGACCCGCCGCCGCTCGCGATCGATGTGTGCACCGATGTGTCGGTGGCGACGGCGGAGCGCGCCGCCGCTCGGCTCGCGGAGGCGCTCGAGAGGGTTGGCTGGACCGTGCGGGCGCCCCGCGACGACGAGATCTAGCGGAATCCTTCCGACCGGGCCCACCACCGCCTCCGGCTGATTGACTGGTCGCTATGGACGTCGCGGCGATGTTCCCGCTGGGAAGCGTGCTGTTCCCGTACACACCGCTGGTGCTGCGGGTGTTCGAGCCGCGCTATCTCACGATGATGGGGCGACTGCTCGACCAGGAGGATCCGGAATTCGGGGTCGTTCTCATCGAGCGAGGGCTCGAAGCCGGCGGTGGCGACGAGCGCGCCTCGATCGGCACGATGGCGCGGATCATCCAGATGGAGGCGGGGTCCGCGGATTTGTACGTGGTCGCGGTGGGCGGGGAACGGATCAGCGTCGAGAAGTGGCGCGAGGACGATCCTTACCCGGTGGCGGAGGTGTCGGCGATCGCCCCGCTCGTCTGGGACGACGCCCTCACCCCGCTCCACCGCGAAGCGGAGCGGGTCGTGCGTCGCCTTGCCGGGCTCGCTTTCGCGCTCGACGAGGCTCGGTGGGACCCCGGGACGGCCCTTTCCGAGGACCCGGTCGAGTCGACCTGGCAGCTCGCCGCGATCGCTCCGCTCGGCGAATACGACCGATTCCGGCTGCTGAAGGCGACGAGCCTCGGCGGCCTGCTCCGGAGCATCATCGACCTGTGCCTCGACGAGGAGCCCGTGCTCATCGCCCGCGCCGCCGATGCCCGCGACGCGGACGATGGCAGCCTGTGACCTCGCGCGCCGGGTACTCCGGTCAGCAGTGGATGCCTAGGACAGCGCTCCGATGACCTCGCGCTCGAACAGCTCGATGCCGGATCGGTCGTACGCCGCTTCGGGGAAGTAGTGGATGGCGTAGGTGATGCCGTGGCGCTCCTGCTCGGCGAGCCGCTCTGCGACCTGCTCGGTCGAGCCGAAGCCGGGGGAGTCGAGATAGTCGCGCTCGATCCGGTCGACGCGCTCCTGCCCCAGATGCGGGAGCAGCCGAGCGGTGACCTCGGCAAGGCGGTCGCGTGCCTCGGCCTCGGTGGTGCCGACGATGGTGTTGAAGTTCGACGACCGCGTGATCTCTGAGAAGTCGCGGCCGATCGCCTCGCAGTGCTCCCGCAGCACGGCGCTCTTGTGGTCGACGACTTCGAGCGAGCCCGCGAAGTTCGTGTAGGACGCGTACTTCGCCGCGATCTTGAGCGTCACCTTCTCGCCCGCGCCTGCGATCCAGAGCGGGATGCCCCCCTCCTGCACCGGCAGGGGGCGGACGATCGCACCATCCACCTGATAGTGCTTGCCGTCAAGGGTGGCGCTTCCGGTCATCCAGGCTTGGTGCATGATGTCCACGCCCTCGCGGAGCATCGCGAGGCGCTGCGGGATCTCGGGGAAGCCGTAACCATAGGCCCTCCACTCGTGCTCGTACCACCCGCCGCCGATCCCCATCTCGGCGCGGCCGCCCGAGACGATGTCGACGGTTGCGGCGACCTTCGCCAGATACGCGGGGTTGCGATAGCCCATGCACGTGCACATCTGACCCAGCCGGATGCGGCTCGTCGATGCCGCGAAGGCCGCCATGAGGGTCCACGCCTCGTGTGTCGCCTCGTCGCTGTGCACGGGTGTGGTGTGGAAGTGGTCGTAGACCCACAGCGACTCCCACGGTCCGGCATCCGCCTGCTGTGCGAGTCCGTTCATCACCGCCCAATGCTCAGCGGGGTCGATGCCCACGAGATCGAATCGCCAGCCCTGGGGAATGAAGGTTCCGAATCGCACGAGTTCAGGCTATGGCCGCGGCGGGTGGTAGCGGCGGATCAGCGATCCCGAATCCGTCTCTACGTGCGGCGACTGCTGCGGGCGGCCCGAGCACGAGCGCGCACATTCGCCACCACCGACCGAAGCACGACCGACGGTGCCGCCAGAGTGCTGGGGTGCGCGTTCATGAACGCCACCTCGTTGAAAGCCGTCGCTACCGGGATGTCGACCACGGCGGCTGCGAGCACCTGATCGACCAGCGCGCGCTGCACCCGGACCGGCAGTGGGGGCCGGCCCGTCTCGAGCCGTTGGGCGTCGCTCTGAGTGGACAGGTCCCACGCGGCATCCACGACCACCTTCTGAAGCTCGAAGAACCGCGTCGCCACGCCCGTCGCGTCGGAGGTGGCACACAGATATTCCGAGAGGCACGACGCGTGGAGAGCGGCAGAGGACATGCCCTGGCCGTAGATGGGATTGAAGGATGCCACGGCATCGCCGACGCTGACCAGACCGCCCGGGATGCGATCCAGCGTGTCGTAGCGGCGCCGTCGCGCTTCGGCGAGCCGGAATGTGTGCACCTCTCCGATCGGCTCGCTGCGCGCGACCTCCGCGAAGACCGGGGGAAGATCGGCGCAGCGCGCACGGAAGCCGTCCTGGTCCTGCGGGGGCCGGTCCTCCCCGTACGTCATCTGGAGAAGCATCCATCTGCCGTTCTCGACGGCGGTGAGCGCTGCGTGGGTCTTCTTCGGGTAATCGGGTGAGACGCGGGAGGTCGCCACAGCCACCCGCGGCGCATCCTCGGAACGCGCGAAGTAGGCGGTCGCATAGTTCACGTCGATCTGCATGCGCTCCAACGGCGGTGCCTGCCAGCCGTCGCGCTCCAGCCACGCCGCCATCCGACTGGACCGGCCCATCGCGTCCACGACGAAGTCGGCCGGCACGACGCCGTCGTCGGCGGTCGACAGCCGGACGCCGCTGACGCGCCCATCGCGATAGGTGAGCCCGGTCGCCGCGTCCGGCACGAGCCGGACATTCGGGAGGGCAAGGGTCCGACGGCGCAGGAGGCCTTCCATGAAGGTCCGGCTGCCGTTGAGCAGTACGACGTTCGGGGCGGACACCGCCCGCTCATCGTCGATCCATTGCTCGCTCTGGTGCGCCTCCGAAGCGAGCGCGCCCTGCTCGACCGCCTCCCGCCCGAATCCCGGAAACCACCGTTCGATCTGCGATCGTCCCCCGGGGAGCAGCGCGTGCACCTGAAGACGCTGCGGAACGCCCCGCCGTTCGCCGTCCGTCGCGTCCGCATCCCCGTCTCGCTCGAGGATGACGACCTCATCCGCGTGGTCGGCGAGTACCCGCGCCGCCAGGAGTCCCGCGACGCTGCCCCCGAGCACCACCGCCCGCCGCAATCGGGCCCCGGCGACCCTGGGTCGCTCCCGGGTGCTGAGGCGGGCGAAGACTTCGGCCGGGGATTCTCGCAGTGGTCGCTCCTCTCCGAATCGGTGGAACGAGCGTGCCAGGTCGCGCCGTGGATGGTCAACGGCCTTCCTGGGGGGGCGGCGTCGTAGACTTCAGCAACGCTCCGTGGAGCACGGGCGAACTGCAAGTCGCGCACCCCTTCGTCGCCTCGGCGATGATCGGTTGGCGCTGTCGAGTAGCGGGAGTGAAGATGAGCAGCGAGCGGCATCGCGAGCACCTCGGGGACGACATGCCGGAGCAGGCGCCGGGCGAAGAGACGCTGTTGGGCGCCGCAGGCGATGAGGTGCCGCCCGGGGGAGTCGTCGCGGGCTCCTTCAGCGAGGAGTTCCCGGGCGCGGACCCGTACGCGGGCATTCCGGCCGACGAGGTCGGTCTCCCTCCGCTGAGCGAGGCCGAGCAGGAGGCCGTGGCACGCGAGGCAGATCGGCTCGCGGACGACCCGGACGCACGCCGCAACCTCTGATCCCGTCCCGGGCGTCCATCGTCAGCCGGCCGTCTGAGACTTCGGCTGCGCGTTCGATCGGCGTGAGGTTGCCGCAGCGCGCTGCTCGACGACGCCCGGCTGCACGAGCTCGGGTGGGGATAGCCCGTCCTCCGGTAGGCGAGGGTGTCCGAGGCCCTCAGGCCGAGGCATCCGATCGGATCGTCGCTTTTCGACGAGCTGCCTGCAGGTGCAGCTCGCGCACCTGCTCATCGAAGGGTGCGACCGACACGACGGACGGTGTTCCCGGGGCGATGACTGCGAAAGGGATCGGCGCGACCGGACCGGCGGGGAGACCCCAAGAGGAGCGCCACTCCGCCAGCTGTGCGGAGGATGCCGCGGCGACGACCCTTCCGAGACGCGCCCACGCATGGGCGGCCGCGCACATGGGGCAGTGCTCGCCCGACGTGTAGACGGTCGCGCGCCGGCGCGCCTCTCCGTCGAGGTGTGCGATCGCCCAGCGCACGAGCTCGAGCTCCGGGTGCGCCGTAGGGTCATCGTCGGTCACCTCGCGGTTCAGCGCCTCCGCCAGCACGGAGCCTCGACCATCGACGAGCACCGATCCGAACGGGTCGTCCCCGCGTCGCAGGGCCTCTTCTGCGAGCTCGATGCATCGCCGGAGGTGAACCTCGTCGTCGGCTTGGAGGCCGGCATCCGTCCGCTGCTCTTCCTCTGGCACCCGGCAACCATATCTACCGGGCCGTCGCCTCGGCCATGTCTCACGGGGGCTCCCGTGGGCCGCGGCGTAACGGGTCCGCGATTTCCCGGCGCGCCGCCATGCGCCTACTCACCAGACCTCGTCCCCGCGCGGTAGCCTCCGAGCATCACCATCGGTTGTGATGACTGCTGGAACCAGGCTTCGGCCCGTCCAGATCCTCGCGACGCCTGGCCTTCTGAAGGGAACCAAGATGTTCAATGACAATGGGTCGTTTCTCCTCGCCCTCTTCGAGTTCTTCCTGTTCTTCGCCTGGTTCATGTGCCTGTTCTGGGTCTTCGGCGACATCTTCCGGAGCCACGATCTCGGGGGCGGCGCGAAGACCGTATGGGTGATCTTCGTCATCCTCGTTCCGTGGCTCGGAATCCTCGTCTACCTGATCGCACGCGGCGGCGGGATGGCGCAGCGGCAGCTGGAACAGGCCAAGGCCATGCAGGCGGCTCAGGCCGAGTACATCCAGTCGGTGGCGAAAACCGCCCCGACGTCGGCGACCGACCAAATCGCATCGGCGAAGGCGCTGCTGGACTCGGGTGCCATCACGCAGGCGGAGTTCGATGCTCTGAAGTCGAAGGCACTCGCGTAACGCCGGCCCTCCGGCGCGCGAAAACCCCCTGAGCGGGACCGAGCAGGTCTCGGCTCAGGGGGTTTCGCTATGGCGTCAGGCAGTCTGCCCGACTCAGCGCTTGAGCGCGGTGTCGAGCCAGCGGCCGAACATGTCGAGATCGCGGAGTGCTCGCGAGGCGAACTGCTCGGCTCCTCCCTCCGAAGGCGTTCCGATCGCGGAGGCGGCCTGCTGGATCTCACGGATCGCCTTGTCGATCTGACCTCGATCGATCGCGGTCAGCGCCTTGTCGAGACGATGCTCGACCTGCGCGGCGGAGTCATCGGCGATACAGCGGGGCGCGGCATCCGTCACCTGCTCGCGGAGGTCGCGCAGCCCCACGGCCGCCGCGGCGACCGGATCAGCGTGAGGCGCCACCGCGGGAACGCGGTGAGGTCCCTCGGCGAGCGCCTCGGCCTGACCGGCCGAGAGCTGGTTCCACGCGAAGAGACCGACGCCATCGGAACCCGCGTCGGACACCGCCCGGATCTGCTCGAGGACCGTCGCGGGCGTCGAGCCGCGGAACGGCCCGTACGTCGCTGTGTACAGGTACTGGTTCTCGCCCACCCGGTCGCGCATGACCTGGGTGTCGTGAGCGACGGACGTCCCCGAGGTGCCGAACGACATTCCCGTGAGCAGATCGACGTACCCGCGGTCGACCCAGTCGGCCCAGTTCTGGAACTTCTTGCCGATGCCGTCGACCGGATCGGCGAACACTGCCGCCGACAGCGCCACCTCCGGTGCCTCCGCCTGCTGGAGCGCGCGGATCTCACCCACGAACGACGTGACGTTCTCGACGCGCCAGTCGGTCCACGTCTTCCACGCGGCATCGGCCGGTGTCAGCGTGTAGGGGTCGACGCCGTAGTGCGCGGCGAAGGTCTGGCGGCTGTAGTCGCTGTAGGAGTATCCGGCCGTCTCCCACGGCTGCGACACGGGGTAGCGGATGTAGTCGAGGTGCACGCCGTCGATGTCGTAGTCGGTCATGAGCTCATCGAGCAGCGATTTCACGTAACCGCGCGCACCCGGGTTGGCGGCATCGAGGAAGTAGTACCCCGGCTCGGCGGCCGACGGTCCCAGGCCCTTTCCTACGTCCTTGCGCTGAAGGGCGGCCCAGTCCGGGTGCGCGCTGAGAACCGGCCCGATGCCCCCCGTCTGATCGGACCCGACGAAGAACGTGTGGATCCACGAGTGAAGCTCGATGCCGCGCGCGTGCGCGCCGTCGATCCAGACCTGCAGCGGGTCGAAGCCGACCATGCTGGGACGCTGTGAGGCGACGCCGGCAGCCGCCGCCGCCTCGGACGGATAGATCGTGTAGCCCTGATAGATCGACTCGAGGAAGACCATGTTGAATCCGGCCGCGTCGATGCGGTCGAGCGTCGCCTCGATGGCCGCGCGCGTGGTCTCTTCCGGACGCACCCAGGTCGCCCGACCCTCGGCGGGCCGCGACTCTGCGGTGCGCTGCGCGGCGAGCTCGGCCGAGGCCTTGGCGGCGTTGGCCAGATCGACGGCGTGGGCCCGGTCGCCCGTCTCGGCGGCGGTGCGCGCCTCGGCGAGGATCGAGGCGGCCGCGGCCGACGCATCCTTCGCGGAATCAGCCGGGAAGGCGAGGCACGAGTCGATGCCGTCGGCGATGCGCGCATCCGCGTCAGCGAGGGCACGCTCCGCGCCGAAGATCGCGGTGCGCTCGTCGATGGTGGCGGTCAACGTCGAGCCCTCGATCGTGATCGTGGCGCCCACGACCGCGTTCGCCTGGAGCCAGGTGCCGCGTGCACCGTGCCCCGAGAGCACGAAGCCGTCGGCCGGGATCTCGCGGTTGTTGCCGCCTGCCGCTGTGACGACTCCGTTGACCACCGTGACCTCGAAGCCGTAGTCGTTCGTGCCGGTCGTGGACCGGGAGGACGCCGGCGTGTACTGGACGAGCTGTTCGGCGCCGCGGCATCCGGGGAAGCAGCGGCCGTTCCCGTCGACGCCTGCCGGGTTGCTCGACGCCGTGGGATCCACGGCGTCGATCGTCGTCGAGGCCGACCGCGCGACGACGGGTGCGATGTGCACGGTGTCGCCCGGCTTGATGTGATCGCGCATCCACACGCGGACGTCGGGCGAGCCGCCCGGGGAGACCGAGAGCACGACGCCGTCGGCGGGGATGGTGCTGTCGCCGGGCTTCCACGTGGGATCGGCACAGGGGGAGATCACCGTGCAGACGCGCTGAACGGTGTACCCGCCGCTCGAACCGTCGGAGACCAGCACGGCCTCGCCGCCGAAGGCGTTCGTCTTGGTGGTGGGCCCGAACGCCGGTGTGTAGACCGCCACCATGCCTGCGAGGCGGCTGGGCGGGTTGATCGCGGCGATGGGCAGGGTGGCCCCGTCGGCCGCGGTGACCTCGTCGCCGGCGGCGGGCGGCGCGGGCGCGGCGATGGCGGGGGCCGCAGCAGGCGCCAGTGTGCCGAGTGTCACTGCGAGCGCAGCGAGTGCGGACCACAGCGCCCGCCGTCGGACGGGATGTCTCACGTCATTCACCTTCGAATCCTTCGTGTTCACGTGCGTCGACGCTCGATCATCGGCATCGACGATCGGTTCGATTGGTTCGAACCAATGTGCGCCACGCTAGACCGGGCGCCGGATACCCCGCAAGCCTGGAGCGCTCAACTGCCAGATGAGGGTTATCTCATCAAGGCAGGGACGCGGGTACGGGCCCCCGGCCCGCTGGTTCACGGAATTTGCAATGGTTCGAACCACTTGCTACGGTCGCCTGCGGACGCACCGTCCAGCATGTCCTGCGAAAGGTCCACACAATGACGTTGAAACCACGGAAGCACGGATCTCTGGGCGCCGTCGCCCTGCTCTCCGGCATCGCGCTCGCGCTCTCCGGCTGCAGCCTGGAAGGGGTCGACTCCGGCTCGGCCGCCTCTCAGGAGGAGCTGTCGAAGGTCGATGGCAAGATCAGCTTCGCCACGCTCGAGCTCAGCTCGAACCCCGCTCTCGCCGCCTACATCGAAGACACGATCGCCGCCTTCGAGAAGGAGAACCCGGGCACTGAGGTCGAGTGGATCGACGTGCCGTTCGCGGGCGCGCAGGAGAAGTTCGCCGCCGACGCGGCGGCGGGGAACCTGCCCGACGTCATCAACATGAACCCGAACTTCGCGCAGCCGCTCGAACGCGAGGGCGTCTTCCTCGATCTCGATCAGGCCGCTCCCGACCTGGCCGAGAAGTACGTCGCGGGCGCTTGGGACGGCTTCAAGGTCCCGGGGGAGGACGGCTCGTTCGGCGTGCCGTGGTACCTCACGAGCGAGGTCACGATGTACAACGGCGCACTCTGGGAGAAGGCCGGCCTCGACCCCGAGAAGGCCCCGGAGACGTTCGACGAGCTCTACGAGGACGCCGCCACGGTGAGCGCCGCGGGCGCCGGTGCCTTCTACGGCATCCACCCGGCTCTCGAGAACCGCTTCCTCACCGACCTCGCGAAGATCGGCGTGCCCCTCATCGACGAGGACCTCACGTGGACGTTCAACACGCCGGAGGCCGTCGAGCACCTCGAGCAGCTCGCCGAGATGTATCAGTCGGGCGTCTTCCCGGCGGACTCGGTCACGCAGACCCTCAACGACGCCAAGGAGGGCTACATGGCGGGGAGCGTAGCCGTGTTCCCCTCGGGTCCGAACTTCCTGAGCGGCATCGAGCAGAACGCCCCGGACGTGTTCGCGAACACCAAGGTCGCACCGCAGATCGTCGCGGACGGCGGCAAGTACAACATGTCGGTGATGGGCCTGCTCATCCCGAAGACGAGTGAGAACCAGGGCACCGCGCTGGCCTTCACGGAGTTCATCACCAACGCGGAGAACCAGCTCGCCTTCTCCAAGATCGCACCGGTGCTCCCTTCGGTGACCGAGGCGATCGACGACGAGTTCTTCCAAGACGACTCCGACGGCACCGAGCTCTCGAAGGCTCGCAAGATCTCGGCGAACCAGCTCGAGAACGCCGCCAACCTCACCCCGGTGCAGTACGACGACCAGGTGAAGAACGCGGTCCTGGCCAAGATCCAGCTCGCCCTCACCGGCGAACTCTCGGCGGCGGACGCGCTCGACCAGGCGGTCGAGGCCGCCAACGAGATCACCGGCGCAACCAAGTAGGAATCGCGATGAGGCCCCGAAGATTCTTCACCCCGTGGGTGTTCCTCGCGCCGGCGCTCGCCGTCGCGCTGATCTTCCACATCTTCCCGTTCTTCCGCACGATCCAGCTGTCGTTCACCGACTTCCGGCTGGCCTCGGGTGGCCGGTACGTGGGGCTGGAGAACTTCGGGGCCCTCGCGTCCTCCGAGGTGTTCTGGCTCTCGGCCGGCAACACCCTCCTCTATGTCCTGGTCGTCGTGCCGCTCCTCGTCGTGCTGCCGCTCCTGCTCGCGCTCCTCGTGCAGCCCAAGATGCCCGGCATGTCGTTCTTCCGCGCGTCGTTCTACACGCCTGTGATCGCCTCGATGGTCGTGGTCGGTCTCATCTGGGTCTTCCTGTTGAAGGACCAGGGTCCGGTCAACTGGCTGCTGCAGACGCTTCAGGTCGTACAGAAGCCGCTGCCGTTCCTCACCGATGGCACGCTCCTGCTCCTGAGCTGCATGCTCGTGACGGTGTGGAAGGGACTCGGGTTCTACATGGTGATCTATCTCACCGCCCTCGCCAATGTTCCCGGTGAGCTGCACGAAGCCGCGCAGGTCGACGGCGCCGGATCCATCCGCCGCTTCTGGTCCGTCACCGTGCCGTCGGTGCGTCCCACGATGCTGCTGGTGGCCGTGCTGTCGGCGATCGCCGCGATGAAGGTGTACGCCGAGATCTTCGTGATCGCGGGGCCGACGGCGGGGCCGGGCGGCACCGTGCGCTCCATCGTCTTCACGATCCGCGAGGTCGGATCGGGCTTCGACGGGCAGGTCGGGTACGCCGCCGCCATGAGCCTCGTGCTGTTCGTGTTCGCCATCGGGCTCACGGTCGCCCTTCAGAAACTCAGCAGGGAGCGTCAGGAGGCATGAGCGTGCTCGAATCCACGGAAGCCCGTCGCGCTGAGGCGTCCGTCGCCCCCTCGGCGCCGCGACCGCCTCGGGAAGCGCGCCGCCGCAGGCTCTCACCCGGCGCCGTCGCGCGGCGAGTGCTGCACTACGCCGTGCTGCTGGCCGTGCTCGCGCTTCTCGTCGGCCCGTTCGTCTACACACTGGGAACGGCGCTCAAGGGGCAGGCCGACAGCGTCTTCTCGTACCCGCCGTACTTCATCCCGCGGGATCCGACGCTCGACAACTTCGCCAAGGTCGCCGAGGTGATCCCGGTCTGGACGTTCATCGGCAACTCGCTCATCGTCGCGATCGCCTCGACCGTCACCAACATCCTGTTCGGCTCGATGGCGGGGTGGGCGCTGGCCCGACTGACCTTCCGCGGGAACACCGTCGCCTACCTCGTCTTCCTCGCGACCCTCGTCATCCCGTTCGAGGTCATCTTCATCTCGGTCTTCCTCACGATGAAGCAGTTCGATCTCGTCGACACGCTCCTCGCGGTCATCCTGCCGACGGCCGTCACGGGGTTCTCGATCCTGCTGTTCCGCTCGGCGTTCCTCTCCCTCCCGCGGGCGATCGACGAGGCTGCCGTCCTGGATGGCGCAACGGAGTTCCAGCGGTACTGGCGGGTGTCGATGCCGTCGGTGACGGGCACCATGGCCGTCGTCGGTATCTTCAGTTTCATGTTCGCGTGGGACGACTTCCTCTGGCCGCAGATCGTCCTGACGAGCCAGGAGAACTACACGCTCACCGTCGGTCTCCAGTTCCTCGCGGGGGCTTTCGCCGACGACCAGAAGGTCGTGGCCGCGGGAACGATGATCGCCGTCATCCCGCTCATCATCGCGTTCTTCCTCGCGCAGAAATGGTTCTTCCGAGGAGCAGGAGAAGGGGCTGTGAAGGGATGAATCCGGATCACGGAACGGATGCCGCGGCCGCGGTCGCTGCGGTCGACGCCGGAGAACCGCCCGTCGGGCCCACCTCGCGGTCGGCCACCGAGACCGCCGCCTCGAAGGTCGACGCCACACGCGCCCGGCTGCGCGACGAGGTCATCGCGCGCCTCTCGCCGCACGACCCGCTGCCGCCGGAGCGAGAGCTCGTGCACCGGTTCGGCGTGAGCCGCGCCACGATCCGCCAGGCGCTCGCGCGGCTCGCCGACCACGGCTGGGTGTACCGCGTGCAGGGGTCGGGGACTTTCGTCGCCGACAAGGACCTCGTGACGAAGTCGCCCTATCTGACGTCGTTCTCGGAGGACATCTCGGAGCGGGGGATGGTGCCCGGTTCGCGCGTGCTCCGGCTCGAGCACGGCCGCGCCGACGAGCGGATCGCCCGCGAGCTGCTCATCTCGGTAGGCGCCCGCGCCGTGCACATCGAACGACTGCGCACCGCCGACGGCGGGCCGCTCTGCATCGAGAGCCTCTGGCTTCCGGAATGGCTCACGGGCGAGGACCTCGGGCCCGAGCTGCTCGGATCGCTCTACTCCTACTTCGAGCACGCGGGCGCTTCGCCGGCACGCGCTCACCAGACGATCCGGGCCGTCACGCTCGATGCCGCACAGGCGGAGCTCTTGGAGACCGAGGTGGGAGCCGCCGCGCTCATGGTGACGCGGATCGTTTTCGATGCACATGGGCGGCGGATCGAGGCATCCACCGGTGTCTATCGCGGCGACCGGTACGACTTCCAGATCAACGTGAAGCGTCGCGCATGAGCCCGCGCGACGATGAGACCTCTCATGCCATGAAGATCCTCCTCGTGCCGCTCGACGAGCGTCCGGTCTCGCTCGAGCTGCCGGGTCTCGTCGCATCGATCGCGGGTGCGCGCGTCGTGACGCCGCCTCGCGCGAGCCTGCCCGCGGTCCGCGCAGCCGGCGACGTCGACGCCCTCGCCGCATGGCTGGAGCGCGAAGCCCATGACGCGGACGGACTGGTCGTCTCGCTCGAGGGCCTCGGCTTCGGGGGGCTCATCCCCTCTCGGATCGGAGTCGAGCCGATCGAGGTCGTGCTCGACCGATGGGCCGTCCTTCGGCGCCTGGACCTGCCGATCCATGCCTCCGTCGTCGTGCCGCGGTCGCCGGACTCCGATGACGCCTTCGAAGAGCCCGAGTACTGGTCTGAGTGGGGTCATGATCTGCATGATCTGTCGACGGCCATGGTCTCGGGAGCAGAGGCGCCCGCAACCGCCGTGCCCGAGTCGGTCCGGACCGACTGGCTGGGTCGTCGCCTCCGCCAGCACGCGATCGGACTCGCCGCGCTCGGGCTGGTCGCCGACGGAACGATCGCACGTCTCGTGATCGGAGTCGACGACGCGGCACCCGGGTCGCTCTCGTCGGAGGCGCAGGCCGATCTGGCACGGTGGGCGTCGCGGCTCGGGCTTCAAGACCGCGTCGTGGTGGGTCCGGGAGCCGACGAGACGGCGGCGGTCCTCACCGCGCGCCTGCTCGCCGAGCGGACGGGGATCGCGCCGCGGGTCTCCCTGATGTGCGCGTCGCCAGACGGGCTCGCTCGCGTGGCCCCGTACGAAACGGGACCGGTGGAAGCGACGGCGCACGGCCAGCTCCGCGCCGCCGGTGCCTCGGTGGACGGCGGCGAGCCGGACGGCGTGCTGATCGTCCATGCGCCGCAGGGTGCCGACGATTGGGCGGTCGCCCCGCCGGCGACGACCGATGCCGGCGCAGCCCTGCGCACCGTCGAGCTCGCGCGCGAGCAGGTCGCCTCCGGCCGCGCCGTCGCAGTGGCCGACGTCGCCCAGCCCAACGGGGCGGATCCGGCCCTCGTCCAGGCGCTCCTCGCTGCAGGCCTGTTCGACCGCCTCGAGGGGTTCGCGGCGTGGAACACGGCGGGGAACACCATCGGCACGGCGGCCGCGAGTCTCATCGCTGGGCTCGTCGGTCGCTCCTCGGGCACCTACGACCCCCGTGCCGCCGACCGCCACCGCCGTCTCCGCCTCATCGAAGACGCCGCCTACATGAGCGTCGCGCGCGCGGAGCTTCGAGCGGAGCGTGGCACCCGACCCGATCGTCACGACCGGATCGACGACACGGAACGCGCAGCCGAGCGAGTGTCCGCCCTCCTCAACGACGCGCTCGTGCGGCTCGGCGCCGCCGACGTAGCGACGGTCGCCGCGGATCAGGTGAGCTTCCCCTGGGCGCGCTCGTTCGAGATCGCCCTCGACCCAGAGGCGGGACGACCATGACCGAGCGGATGCTCCACGCCGATGTCGTCGTCGCGGGCCTCGGCCTCGGCGCGATCGCTGCGGCGCTCGCCGTGGCGGAACGCGGTCTGCGCGTCGTGATGGCCGGCCCCGAATCGCGCATCGGCGGGCAGGTCACGACTCAGCTCACGAGCCCTCTCGACGAGCACCCGCTGATCGAGACCACGGGGTGCACGGCGAGCTACCGCACCTTCCGTGACATGGTGCGCTGGGAGTACGGGGGCGTGGCCAACCCCGGCGGCGGCTGGGTGAGCCGGCTGTGCTTCCCGCCGGCGGTCGGAGAGCGCGTTCTGCGCGCGATGCTCGCGCCGCACATCACCGCGGGGAACGTCGAGGTGGTCACCCGTGCGACCCCCGTCGATGTCGAACTCGACGACGATCGCGTGACGGCGGTGCGGTTCCGCACGGCCGACGGGGGTCTCGTCGCCGCGGGGGACGTGACGATCGACGCCACGGAGACCGGCGATCTTCTCCCGCTCGCCGGAGCGGACTGGGTCGTGGGCTCCGAAGGCGGGGACGCCTTCGGTGAGCCTCATGCCCTTCCCGGCGGTCCCGACGCCGCAGCCGAGCAGTCGTGCACGATCGTCGCCGCACTCATCCGCGACGACCGTCCCGGGGACGTGGGCGCGGCGCCGGCCGGCTTCGCCGAGCTGCGTGACGCCCAGCCCTTCAGCCTGACCCTGTCGAACGACGCCGGCTCGTCGCACTCCTACGCGATGTTCGATGACTCCGTCGCGCCCGGATCGTTCTGGTCGTATCGGCGCGTGCACGACGCGCGCCAGCTCGGCGGAGCGGACGCCGCCGTCATCAACTGGCACGGCAACGACTACTACGGCTCCGGTCTCGTGGCGGATCGGGAGGCGACGGATGCCGCGGCCCGCCGGCTCGCGGAGGCCTTCGTGCACTGGCTCCGCACCGAAGCGCCTCACGACGACGGGGTCGGCCGGGGCTACCCAGAGCTCAGACTCGCACCGGAGGTGGCGGGCACCGCCGACGGCTTCGCCGAGACGCCGTACGTGAGGGAGTCACGCCGCCTCGCCTCGGCGGAACCGGTCACCGAGCACGATCTCGGCCCACGTGACGGACAGGTCCGAGCCCGTGCGTTCTCCGACAGCATCGGAATCGCGTGGTACCACGCCGACCTCCATCCGAGGGTCGGGGGTCATCCCAGCGTGTACGCGCCGACCGCGCCGTTCCAGGTCCCGTTGCGGGCCCTCGTCTCCCGCCAGGGCAGCGGTCCCTCGAATCTGCTGGCCGGTGCCAAGAATCTCGCGGCCACGCAGATCGCCGCCGCCGCGTACCGGGTCCATCCGGGGGAGTGGGCGATCGGCGAGGCGGCCGGCATCGTCGCGGCCTACTCCGTGCAGCATGAGACCACGCCTCGGCGCGCGATCGGCGATCCGTGCAGCCGGGTCCAGATCCAGCTCGACGCTCTCCGCCACGGCACACCGATCGTGTGGGCGACCGACCTGCCCGCCGAGCATCCGGCGTTCGTGGCGGGCTCGCTGCTCGCGGCCCACGGGGGGGCTCGAGGCCTCCCGCCGCGAGAGGCTCGAGATGTCGCCCTCAGCCGAGCTCGACGCCGAGGCTGACCAGGCGCTCCGGTCGGCGGCGGCGGCCGTGGCGGAGGCCATCGGCATCACGGTCGAACCCGGCCCGCCGGAGCCTGGGACGACGTGGGGCGACCGCGCTGCGGCGCTCGTCGCGCCGCTGCTCCGAGAGCTCGATCCTCGCCCCCTCGCGGCGGCACGTCACCTCTGACCGACACCGGCTCGACCGTTCCCTCGCGTCGGGCACGGTTCCCATCCCCAACCGAATGAAAGCCATGTCTCACATATCCACCCTCCTCGAGAGCCTGCGCGGACGACTCGTCGTCTCCTGCCAGGCTCAGCCGGGGGAGCCCCTGCACGGTCCCGACCACATGACGGCGATGGCCCTCTCCGCCGTAGCCGGCGGAGCCGCCGGCATCCGCTGCGAGTCGCCGACCGACATCCGCGCGATCCGCGCTGCGACGCGCCTGCCGCTCATCGGGCTGTGGAAGCAGGGCCGGGAAGGCGTTTACATCACGCCGACTCTCGAGGCTGCGCTCGCAGTCGCCGACGCGGGTGCCGACATCGTGGCGCTCGACGCGACCGGCCGGGCTCGACCCGACGGTCGCACCATCCGTGACACCATCGCAGAGCTTGCGGCACGAGGCATCCCGGTGATGGCGGATGTCGCGACTCTCGGGGAGGGAGTGCTCGCGGCAGCGGCCGGGGCATCCGTCGTGAGCACGACCCTCGCCGGATACACGCCCGAGACGCGTCACGCCGCGTCTCCTGATCTGGAGCTTGTCGCCGCGCTGTCGCGCGAGCTGCCGATCCCGGTGTTCGCGGAGGGGCGCATCTCGACGCCGGCTCAGCTCTCCGGGGCCTTCGCGGCCGGAGCGTGGAGCGTCGTCGTGGGCGGGGCGATCACCCGCCCCGCCGTCATCACAGCGTCCTTCGTCGCCGCGCTGCCGCCCACCGCGGTTGCGGGCTTCGGCGATCAGCTTGAGGCCGTGGCGCATGGCTGAGCCGCACCACTGCCACGTCGTCACGCACGTCCACTGGGATCGTGAGTGGTACCGCCCCTTCGAGGCCTACCGCACCCGTCTCGTCGAACTCGTGGATCAGGTCTGCCGGCAGCTCGACGCCGAAACGATCGCGACGTTCCATCTCGACGGGCAGACGATCACCCTCCGCGACGTCGCCGACCTGCGCCCCGACCTCATCGACCGGATCCGCCGGCATGTGCGGGCGGGGCGCCTCACGATCGGTCCGTGGCACGTTCTCGCCGACAATCAACTGGTGTCGGGTGAGAGCCTGGTGCGCAACCTCCTCGCCGCACGCCGCCATGGAGCGGCGGTCGGCGAGCTGACCGGGATCGGGTACTCGCCCGACGCGTTCGGGCATCCCGCCGACCTTCCCCGCGTCCTCGCCGGCTTCGGCATCGGCACCGCCCTGGTGTGGAGGGGCGCGCCGCCCGAGCTCGCCGAGTTCCGCTGGCGATCACCGGACGGCAGCGAGGTCTACGCCGTCAACCAGTGCTACTACGAGGTCGACGTCCTGTGGGACGAGGAAGGCCGCGCCGGGAGGCTCGAGGCTTTCCTCGACCGCGAGCGCGCCCGACGCGATGAAGGGCCGTGGCTCCTCATGAACGGAGCCGACCATGTCGCACCCCGCGACACCACGCCCGCGCTCGACAACCTGTCGCCGAAGGACGCCCTACTCACGGAGTCGTCGCTCGACGCATTCTTCCGCGATCTTCGCGGAGCACGGCCGTCTCCCGCCGTCGTCGACGGCGAGCTGCGGCACGCTGGAGGCCCCGGCAGCTTCCTCCTGCCGGGCACCCTCTCGTCGCGCATCTACCTCAAGCAGCAGAACGCCGCCGCCGAGGCGTTGCTCGAGCGACTGGTCGAGCCGCTGCTGGCGGCCGAGGCTCTGGCGACGGATGCCTCGTCCCCGGTCGCCGCAGTCGCTTCGCCGGTGGTCGACGGCACGACGACGGGGCACCTGCAGCACGCGTGGGAGCTCGTGCTCGAGAACGCGCCGCACGACTCCATCTGCGGATGCAGCGTCGACGAGGTCCATCGCGAGAACGAGGTCCGTTCGGAGCGGGTCATGCAGCTGGGCCATCAGCTCGCCCGGCGTGCTCTGCTGCGGGCGGGGTTCGACACGCGTGTGCACGGGGCCCCCGCGACGGATCGCACGCGGATCGCCGTCCACCTTCCTCTGGCCGGCAGCCGTGAGGCGCTTCCGGCCGTGGTCGACATCGTCATCGCGCCGGATCGGACGGTCGCCGGCCTTGAGGCTCCTGACGGCACCGAGGTGCCGGTCGAGGTCGAAGATCTCGGCACGTCGATGTCGTTCGAGGCCGACCTCGATCTGCTGCCCGATTCGGTGCTCGCCCGGCGCCAGCGGCTGCGCTTTCTCGCAGACGCCGTGGCGGCGGGGGAGACCGGCGTCTACACCGTGCGTCTGGGTGCCCGCGACCCGGAGCCGGTGCCGACCGACACCGTGCCCCTCGGCAGCGCGATCGCGCTGCCGGGCGGCCTCACCGTCTCGATCGCCGATGACGCCAGCTTCACGGTCGCCGACGCCGGCTCGGGCATCCGCTACGAGCGTCTCGGCCGGCTGGCGGACGGCGGTGACCGCGGCGACACCTACAACTACGACCCGCCGGCCGACGATGCCATGATCGCGCCCGTTGCTCGACCCCGGGTAGAGGTGCGGCACTCACCGGTGCGCACGGTCGTGCGGTGGCGCGCGACGCTCGATCTTCCCGTCTCCCTCGACGCGACCCGCGATGCGCGTTCGGCCGAAACGGTCGCGACCGTGCTCGATTTCGAGCTCGCGCGGTGGAACGGCCGCGACGAGGTCGACTGGTCGGTGGCATTCGTCAACGGGGCGCGGGATCACCGGCTCCGCGCGCACTTCCCGATCGCAGACGAAGCGCGCTCCTGGCGGAGCGGCCAGCACTTCTCGTTCCTCGATCGGCCGTTCGGCCCCATTGCGGGGGAGTTCCCTACCGATCGGAACCGCGAAGCCGAGATCGGCACCCACCCCGCACACGGGTACGCGAGCGCCGGCAGTCTGGGACTTCTCTTCGATCACGTGTCGGAGGTGCAGGGCGTCGGACCGCGCGAAGAGCCGGCGGAGCTCGCCGTGACGATCCTGCGCAGCACGGGGTGGCTCTCGCGGTTCGACCTGCGCAGCCGGACGACGGGCGCGGGCCCGATGCTGGCGACGCCTGAGGCCCAGGTGCTCCGCCCCATGAGTGCCCGCATCGGCCTCCGCTTCGGCGCAGCAGCCTCCGACGCCTTCGCGCTCGCCGGGGCGGCCGACTCCCGTCGTGCCGCGCCGCTCGCGGCGCAGCTGCGTGAGGGCACTCTCGTGCCCGCCCCGAAGACGGCGCCGGTCACCGTCGAGGGCGCGATCGTGACGGCATTCAAGCCCGCGGACGACGGGGAGGGCGCGGTGCTCCGCCTGGCGAATCCGTCACCTCATGCGCGCACGGCCCGCTTGCGACTCGGACCCGGTCTGGGCGCCACCGCCGTCCGCTTCGACGAGACAGCGCTCGACGGCACCCTCGGGGCATACGCGGAAGGCATGTTCTCGACGATCGACATCGCTCTGCCAGCTCAGGCAACGGCGAGCGTGCGGGTGACGGCCCGGTGAGTACCGACCAGGGCGGTCGCGGCATCCGTGTCTCCATCGATGCCGGACAGAGCTCGATCCGCGTGCGTGTCGATGGCGTGGACCGGTTCGAGCTGTCCTTTCCGGGCATCAGGACCGACAGCTCGCCGATCGCGCAGCTGGCGCGGCTCCTCGCCGCGCACGACGGATGGGGAGCGACTGCTCTCGCCGTGGGGCTGACCGGCTACGACGGCTCGGCGGATGCGGCGAGTGCTCTGCGCGCGGCTGTGCCGACCGCTTGCGTCGCACTTGTCGCCCACGACTCCGTCAGCGGATACCTCGGGGCCAACGGTCGGGCCGAAGGAGTCGTCGCAGCTGTCGGAACGGGTGTCGTCGTGCTCGGTGCGGGACCGCGGGGCATCGCGCGCGTCGACGGGTGGGGGTCGCTCCTCGGCGACGCGGGAAGCGCCTATTGGATCGGCCGAGCCGGCCTGGAGGCTGTCATGCGGGCGTTCGACGGGCGGGGAAGCGCCACTTCCCTCACCACCGCCGTCCGGGCGACGTTCGGCGTGCCGCTCGACCGGCTCTACCTCGAGATCCAGGCCGATCCCGACCGCGTGGCACGAATCGCCTCGTTCGCGCCGGCGGTGACGGCCCGGGCCGACGACGACCCCGTGAGCTCCGCCATCGTCGATCGCGCGGCCGGAGAGCTGGTGGAGTCGATCGCTGCAGCGGCGCGAAACGCCGGCATCGATCCCGCCCGCAGTCGCATCAGCGGAACCGGCCAGGTGCTCGCCGCACCGGCTGTCGCTCGTAGACTCGCCGATGCACTCGCCGGCGGACTGCCGGGAGCGACTCTTGCGGATCCGCTCGGGCGGCCCATCGACGGGGTCGAGCTGCTCCATGATCTCGACGCCGGTCATCCGCTCGCCGGTTCGGTGACTTCCTCGGCAGGTCAGGCAGACTGAAGAGTCCGTGCGGGCCCGGCCGCCACGAGTTCTTCCGACCGATCGCCTAGGAGGCGCCATGCCCCGCTTCGACCTGCCACTCGATGAATTGCGCCGCTACCGGCCCGAGGTCTCCGAGCCGGCCGACTTCGACGACTTCTGGGAGCGGACGCTCGGCGAGGCGAGGGCCGAGCAGCGCGCGACGACCGTCGCTCCCGCCGAGCCGCTGCTCACGACGGTCGAGGTGCGGGATGTGCGATTCCCGGGATACGCGGGCGAGCCGATCGCGGCCTGGCTCGTGCTGCCGCGGGAGAGCAGCTCTCCGCGGGGAGCGGTCGTGCAGTATGTCGGCTACGGAGGCGGGCGCGGACACGCGCATGAGCACCTCGCGTGGGCGTCCGCCGGGTACGCGCACCTGGTCATGGATACGCGCGGGCAGGGGAGCGGATGGAGCATCGGCCAGACCGCGGATCCGGCCGGCTCGGGTCCTGCCGCCCCCGGCATGATGACCCGAGGGATCGAGTCGCCGGAGACCTACTACTACCGTCGGCTGATCACCGATGCCGTGCGCGCGGTCGACGCCCTGCGCGGGCTCGACCTCGTCGACCCGGATCGCGTCGCGGTCACGGGTGGCAGCCAGGGCGGCGGACTCGCCCTCGCCGTTGCGGGGATCCTCCCCGACGTCTGGGCGCTCGCGGCCGACGTGCCGTTCCTCTGTCACTTCGAGCGCGCGGTCGGCATGACCGACGCATACCCCTACCGCGAGATCGGGGATTATCTCCGCGTCCACCGCGGCGACGTCGACCGCGCATTCTCGACGCTCGCGTACTTCGACGGCGTCAACTTCGCCCGCCGCGCCGTCGCGCCGGCGCTGTTCTCCGCGGCTCTCGAAGACACCATATGTCCGCCCTCGACCGTGTTCGCGGCAGCCAACCACTACTCGGGACCCTCGGAAGTGGACGTCTACCCCTTCAACGCCCACGAGGGCGGAGGGCCGGAGCGCTGGAGACGGCAGGCGGAATGGCTTTCGTCCATCTCGCCGCGCGTCGAGGACTGACCTGCCCAGCTCCTCCCGCCTTGCGGCCTCCCGTCGTCGGGGAGCGGGGGCATGGCTGAGCGTGACAGAGTTCTGGCATGCCGTCGCCGCAGACCCTGAGCGAATCGGACCGACGACTGGTCGCCGAATGGGCGGCGGACTGCGCCGAGAGGGTCCTTCCGCTGTTCGAGGCGGAAGCGCCACAGGATGACCGGGCGCGCGACGCCATCGAGCGGGCAAAGGCGTTCGCGCGCGGCGAGCTGACCGCCGCGGGCGAGATACGCAGGCGCTTCGTCGCGGGGCGTGCCGCGCACGCGGTCACCTCGGCGGCGGCGGTGGCGGCCGCCCGGGCGGCGGCTCAGGCCGCCGGCGTCGCCCATATGGGCGCGCATGCGCTGGGCGCGGCCGCTTACGCCGCGAAAGCTGCCGCGGCGGCGGCGGCGACGGATGCCTCGTCCGCCGCCGCAGACGAGCTCGCCTGGCAGATGCAGCACATGACCGACGACGTGGCCGAGGCGCTCCGGCGGCTGCCGCTCCTCGGTGAAGACTCCGCAGGCCCGCTCGGCAGCGGCCTCTTAGCCTCGGGCGAGCTCGGAGCGCACATCCGGGCGATCCAGGCGCAGCTTCGAGAGGCGGTGTAGCTGCCAGGGCCGAACCGGAACCCATCCGATCGCGATCCCGCTGCGAACAACCAAACAGTGCTGGCTCGACGGATGGGAAGCCAAGTGACGAAGTTCCGGGGTCGGTGGAAATTCCTCGCGTGGTCGGCGATCGCGGGCGTGATCAGCGGTGCCGCGTTCCTCGCGGCGGCCGAGCTGACCGCGCTCATCGCTGCGCGCGAAGCGAGTCCGGTGCTGGCCGTCGGGTCGTTCATCATCGACATCGTGCCGCAGCCGCTCAAAGAGCTGGCGATCTCGACCTTCGGCGAGTACGACAAGCTGGCACTGCTCGCGGGACTCGCGCTCGCGGTCGTGATGGCGTCGGCGATCGCGGGCGCCCTGCAGTTCCTGCGCCCGCCGCTCGGAGTGGTCGCGCTCGCGCTGGCCGGCGCGCTGTCGATCGCCGCGACGGTCACGCGTGCAGGCGCCACCCCGCTCGCCTTCCTGCCGCCCGTCGTCGGCGCGACAGTGGGATCGATCCTCCTCGTCGTGCTGTGTCGCCGCCTCCGCGCGTGGGAACGCTCGACCGGGGTGCGCGCACACAGCGACGATGCCGAGGCATCCCACGGGGTGGACCGCCGGCGGTTCCTCCTGCTTGCGGGACTCACGGCTGCGTCGGCGGTCGTCGTCGGCGTGACCGCACGGGCCGTCAGCATGGCGACCTCGTCCGTCGAGAAGATCCGCGACGCGCTTCGCCTGCCGGCGCCGCGGTCGACGGTCACGGTGCCGGAGGGCGCCGAGCTCGACATCCCGGGCATCACACCGCTTTTCACACCGAACAAGGACTTCTATCGCGTCGACACCGCGCTGACAGTCCCGACCATCGATCCCGGAACGTGGCGACTCGTCGTGGACGGCATGGTCGACCAGCGCATCGAACTCGGCTTCGACGAGCTCGTCGCGATGGGACTGGACGAGTACGCGATCACGCTCACGTGCGTGTCGAACGTGGTGGGCGGCGAGCTCGTCGGGAACGCGAAGTGGCTCGGAGTGCCCGTCCGCGACATCCTCCGGATGGCCGGCCCCCGCTCCGGCGCCGATATGGTCCTCTCCCGGAGCGTCGACGGATTCACCGCGAGCACCCCGCTCTCCGCGCTCACCGACGACGGGCTGGACGCGATACTCGCGGTCGCGATGAACGGTGAGCCGCTTCCCCTCGAGCACGGCTTCCCGGTGCGGATGGTGGTGCCGGGGCTGTACGGCTATGTGTCGGCCACCAAATGGCTCACCGAGCTGAAGGTGACGACGTTCGCACAGGACGAGGCCTACTGGACGCCGCGAGGCTACAGCGCCCAAGCGCCCATCAAGTTCTCCTCGCGCATCGATACCCCGAAGATCGACAAGCCCGTCGCCGCCGGCCGGATCCCGATCGCCGGGGTCGCGTGGGCTCAGTCCGTGGGAATCGAGCGGGTCGAAGTCAGCATCGATGACGGCGAATGGCAGACCGCGACCCTCTCCAACCCCGTCAACGCCGACACGTGGGTGCAGTGGCATCTCGAATGGGACGCCGCACCGGGCACGCACTACGTCACCGTGCGGGCGGTGAACAAGAAGGGCGAACTGCAGATCCAGGAGGCGGCGCCCATCGCCCCGAACGGTTCCACCGGATGGGAGCGCTCGCTCGTCTCCGTGACGTGATCGACGCCGGCGGCCGGCATTCGCGTGGCGCGCGGTCAGGACTCCGAGGGCACCAGCGGCAGCGCGAGTCCGTAGTTCCACGAGAGGATGGCCGGCTGTTCCCGGTAGAAGCTCAGCACCGATACGGAACCGGCATCCAGCGTGATCTGGGCACCGAATCGAGGGGCCAATCGCAGGTAGACGGCCGTGAGGATGCGCAGGAAGTGGCCGTGCGCGACGAGTGCGACGTCCCCCTCTGCCATAGCCGGAAGCACCCGGGTCAGCACCCGCGAGGCGCGGGCGGCGACTTCTTCCACCGTCTCACCCGGCGTCTCTCCACGGACCACGCCGTGGGTGAAAGCGCTCCAGTTGTACCCGAGCTCGCTCCGGATGTCGCGGGTCGTGCGGCCCTCGTACCCGCCGTAGTCCCACTCCACCAGGAGCGGATCCACGTCGGCGTGCAAGCCCGCCAGTTCGGCGGTGCGCCGCGCGCGCAGCAGCGGCGAAGTGAGCACGAGCGAGAAGTCGTAGCCCGCCACCAATTGGCCGGCACCGCGGGCGAGATCCTCGCCGTGCGCGGTGAGCGGGATGTCGGTGAGCCCGGTGTGCCGACCCTGCCGCGACCACTCCGTCTCGCCGTGCCTCAGGAGGACCAGCTTCCCCGACGGGGCGTCGGGGGCAGGGCGGTCCGGCAGCGGGTCATTCATGAGCACATCGCAACCGTAGTATCACGCCGCTTCCACTAGTGCGCCGGGGGCTCCTGCGCTAACGTTTTGCGCGTGTACAGGCCAGGTTCGGCCCGTACTCTGGGGGACCAGCTGAACCCGATCAGCGCGACGGTCACTCGAGATGCCGACGAGGCGCCGCTCATCGACCCCGGGTAGATCACCGCCCGTTCGGGGGAACGGGCGGTGGGAGATGTCCAGAACCGGAAAACTCCGTGCAGTCGTCGCCGTATGGGTGGCGGCGCTGGCGTTGAGCCTCATCGGCCCCGGGTGGGCCGCGCAGGCCGCCCCGACGCCGATCCAGCCCCGGCCCCCCTCGGCGGTGACCGCCGACAGACTGCCGACGGTTCAGATCAACGGCGTCGTGTGGTCGCAGGTCGTCGTCGGCAACACCGTCTATGCCGGCGGGTCCTTCACCCAGGCGCGGCCCGCAGGCGCCGCGCCCGGCACCAATCAGACCCCGCGCAGCAACCTCCTCTCGTACGACATCACGACGGGCAACCTCAACACGTCGTTCGCCCCGAGCCTCAACGGACAGGTGCGCTCCGTGACGGCATCCCCGGACGGATCTCGCATCTACGTGGTGGGTGACTTCACGACCGCGAACGGGCAGTCCCGTCAGCGCATCGCTGCCTACAGCACGGACACCGGGGCGCTCATCACCACCTTCAACCCGGTCGGCGTGACCGCGACAGCGCGGGCGGTCGTCGCCACCGACACGGCCGTGTACGTGGGCGGCGGCTTCGCGGGTGCGGGCGGAACGCTGCGGAACAATCTCGCCGCCTTCTCGGCGAGCACCGGGGCGCTGCTTCCGTGGAACCCCAACGCGGACTACAGCGTGTGGGCTCTCGCGCTCAGTTCCGACCGGACCGCCGTCTTCGCGGGCGGCTCGTTCCAGAACGTGGGCGGGCAGCCCGCCTACGGCCTGGCCAAGATCAGTGCCGCGACGGGGGCCCTCGACACGGGGTGGCAGCTGGCCCGTGTGACGTCGCCGCCGTCTCCGCGCAACGCCGGACAGGATGCCGGGTGGACGAGCCTCCGGGTCGTCGGGGACTACCTCTACGGGACGGGATGGGTCTTCGGAAACGGCGGCAACCTGGAGGGCATCTTCAAGGCCTCCGTGGCGAACCCGGGCACGCTCCAATGGGTCGTCGACTGCCACGGCGACTCCTACTCGACCTTCGTCAGCGACGGCATCGTGTACGGCTCGAGCCACTCGCACTACTGCGGAAACATGGGCGACGGCGCCCCCCAGTTCGAGCAGTGGCGATACCAGTACGCGCTCGCATGGAACGACACCCAGACGGGCGACATCCTCAACGACCCGCTGAACTACACCAACTGGCACGGGCGGCAGGGCCCCGCACTGGTCGATTGGAATCCCGACTTCGCTCTCGGCACGTACACCGGGCAATACCAGGCGGCATGGAACATCGCCGGGAACGCCGACTACGTCGTCTATGGCGGAGAGTTCCCCTCGGTCAACGGCGCCGGGCAGCAGGGGCTCGTGCGATTCGCGAAGAAGCCGATCGCGCCGGGCCGCGAGGGCCCGCGGTTCGTCAACGGCACCCTCATCCCGACGCTCGTGCCAGTCTCCGCGACGGCCCTCAGGGTGAGCTGGCCGGCCGGCTTCGACCGCGACGACTACACGCTCACCTATCGCATCACGCGGAACGGCACGACCGTCAAGACCACCACCGCGAACTCGAACTGGTGGACGCTTCCGGCCCAGGGATTCATCGACACGGGGGTTTCGCCCGGCCAGTCGTACACGTATCAGGTCATCGTGAACGATCCCGACGGGAACACCGTGTGGGGCGCCCCGACATCGGTCACGATGCCCGGCTCGTTCCCGACCGCAACGTCGTATGCAGCGCTCGTGCGCAGTCTCGGGGCGCGGATCTACTGGCCGCTCAACGAGAAGTCCGGCACCGTCGCGATCGACCGCGCCGCGGGCCCGACGTCGCCCGACAACACCGGGGTCACCGACGGCCGAGCCGATACGGGCGTCACCTGGAACCAGCCCGGTGCGATCGTCGGCGACAGCGCGGCATCCCTCGGCGACAACGACTTCAGCCGCATCTACACGGGGAACTGTCCGTCGACGGCCTCGTGCAGCCTCAGCACGACCAGCGCTCCGGACACCTTCACGGCGCAGGTCTGGGTCAAGACGACGACGACGCGCGGCGGCCGGATCCTCGGGTTCGGAGACCTTCAGAACGGCACCTCGGATCATCGCGACCGGCAGATCTACATGGACAACCAGGGGCATCTGATCTTCGGCGTGCGGGACGAGAGCGGGGTCGCGCGCACCGTCGCGTCGGCGGCCACATACCGCGACAACGTGTGGCATCTCGTCACCGCGACGATGAGCCCGCAGGGCATGGTGCTCTACGTCGACGGGGCATCCGTCGCGCAGCGCGCGACGACGACGCGCGGCGAGCGATACCTCGGTTACTGGCGGCTGGGCGGCGACGCGCTCGGGGGCTGGCCGAGCGCACCGTCGACGCCGAACTTCATCGGCAGCGTCGATGAGGTCGCGGTCTATCCGACGGCCCTCACGCTGAGCAACGTCCAGGCTCTCTACGCGGCGCGGAACGGCGGCGGCGGAGGCCAGAACCAGCCCCCCGCAGGCGGCGTTCACTTCGAGCACGACCGGTCTCACGGCAGCGTTCAACGCGGCATCCTCCACCGACCCGGACGGTTCCATCGCCTCCTATGCGTGGGCCTTCGGCGACGGCGGCACGGGCTCGGGGTCGACCACGACGCACGCCTACGCGAACCCCGGAACGTACTCGGTGACGCTGACGGTCACCGACAACGCGGGAGCCACCGACACCGAGACCCAGCCGGTCACAGTGGCCGCGGCATCCGTCATCGCCGCCGATGCGTTCAACCGCACGGTGAGCAACGGGTGGGGAACAGCCGACACCGGCGGTGCGTGGGCGCTGAACGGCTCGCCGGCGGACTTCGCCGTCGCGGGAGGGGCGGGAACGCTTCGGATGGCAGCCGGATCCGGACCGTCGGCGTGGCTCGGTTCGGTGAGCGCGACCGACTCCGAGACGCTCGCGAGCTTCGGCTACGACAAGCCGGGCAGCGGCGGCGGCATCTACACCTCCTTCGTCGCCCGCCGCGTCGGGACGTCCGACTACCGGGTCAAGCTGCAGGTCACCGCGACGGGAACGTCGCTCACGCTCGCCCGGACCGTGAACGGCGCCGAGACCACTCTCGCGACACAGTCGATCCCCGGGCTCGTGTACGCGCCCGGGGCTGTCTGGAACGTCCGATTCCGCGTGGTGGGAACGGGGACCACGACCCTGCAGGCCCGCGTCTGGGCCGACGGCACGACCGAGCCTACGACGTGGACGACGGCGACGGATTCCACGGCGGCGCTGCAATCGGCCGGTGCCGTCGGGATCTACAGCTACCTGTCCGGGTCGGCGAACAATGCGCCCATCACGCTCAGTGTGCAAGACCTGCGGGTGAACGCGCCCTGACTCGTTCGGGTGCTCGTCGGCGGAGCGGCGGGCTCAGGAGTTGACGGCCTCGGGGCGCTCGGAAGCGATCGCCGCGGGCAGGCGGGGAAGCGCGAGGACGCCCGCGCGCACCGCTTCGACCGCCGCCATCGTGGCACCGATCGCGACGACATCCGCCCCGAGCGACGATGCCAGGATCTCGGGGGCGGGCAGGTCGAGCTCCTCGGCGACGCGGCGCCGCGCGGCGGCGACGACCGGCTCCAGCGATCCTGAGACGGCGCCCGAGATCACGACGAGCGAGGGGTCGTAGAAGGTGCCGTAGAAGCCGACCAGGCGGGCCAGGAGGGCGCCCGCGCGATCCGTGAGGGTCTGAGCCCAAGCGTCTCCGGACTGGGCGAGGCGCAGGACGGTCTTCGCGTCGACGGCGTCGACGCCGTCGACCGCGTCGCTCCCGTCGCCCTGGCCCGCGAGCGGGTGGCCCGCAGGCAGATCCCCGGCCTCGATCGAAGCCCGCGCCCATTCCGCGATGCGGTAGCCGATGCCGTATGCGCCTTCGATGCCCTCGACGTGATCGAAGGCGACGGACTCGCCCACCCCGCCGTGGGCGCCGCGCAGGAGGCGGCCGTCGATCACGACCCCGGCTCCGATCCGCTCGCCGGCGAGCACCGCGACGTAGTCGAGGTGGTCGCGGGCCGCGCCGGTCGCACCCTCCGCGACCGCCGCGAGCGACGCGTCGTTCTCGACACGCACGATCGGCGCCCACTCGGCGAGGAGTTCGCGCAGGTCGGGGTTCATGCGCGTCCAGAAGCCCGTGCGGTGCCCGGGGGAGCGACCCATCCCGTCGACCGGTGCCGGAACACCTACGCACACCGCGAGAACCTCGGCGCGCTCCCGGCCGGCCGCGCGCAGCGCCCGGTCGATCGTGGTCTGGATCAGCCTCCGACGTCGGCGTGCGGCATCCGGATAGTCGTCGTGTTCGGAGACGGATGCCTCGTCGCTCTCCTTCTTCGTCACGCCGAGGACCGTTCCGCGCAGGTCGGCGACGATCGCCGTGAGATGCAGCCGCCCCGCGTCGAGCCCGACGACGACACCGGCGTCGGCACGCAGCTCGAACCGCCGTGCCGGACGCCCCTTGCGGTAGGCGCCCGCCTCCCGGGCGTTCGGGAGCTCGCGCAGCAGTCCCAGGTCGATGAGCTCGTCGACGGCCTCGATCGTGGTCGACCGGGTCAGCCCGGTCGCCGGCATCGCGTCGTTGCTCGTGAAGTCGCCGGCATCCCATGCCCACTGCAGAACCGCGTCGACGCTCGCGCGGCGAGCAGCGGGGACGGCCTGCCCCTCGTCGCCGTCGAGATCATCCACGGGTCTTGACCTCCTCCTGCACCTACTGCATTATGGACGCATCCAATTGATTCGAGAAGCAAATCTAATCATCGAATCAAGGCGGAGAAACCCCACATCTGGATGGAAGGACGACGACGTGCCTGATTTCCGACGGCGGATCGCGCGGGCGGCGGCCGGTGCTATCGGCCTCGCCCTCGCGGCGGCGGCGCTGGCCGGGTGCACCGGCGACCAGGCCGAGACGGTGCGCTTCTACCTGAGCAAGCCCGAGGCGATCCCGTACTTCCGCGACCTGGTGAAGGAGTACAACGCTTCGCAGAACGACGTGCGGGTCGTGCTCGACACATCGTCGAACCTCCAGGCGGGATTCCTGCGGGGGAACCCCCGGACCTCGGGCTGCTGAACTACAACATGGAGATGGCGCGCTTCATGGAGCGCGGGGCGCTCAGCGATCTCTCCGACATGCCCGAGGCATCCCGGATCCTCCCCGAGGTGCAGGAGCTCGTCGATCAGTACGCGACCTACCCCGGCCGGACGAGCGTGCTGCCGTATTCGGTGATGGCGGCATCCGTTATCTACAACAAGCAGATCTTCGACGAGCAGGGCCTCGAGGTGCCGACCACCTGGGACGAGCTGATCGAGGTGTGCGACACGCTGAAGGCCGCGGGCATCACGCCCTTCTATGCGACCTTCAAAGACCCGTGGACGATCTCGCAGGGATGGTTCGACTACACCGTCGGCGGTGACGTCGACGTCGCCGACTTCTTCGACGCACTCGCCGAGGAGGGCACGAGCGTCGGCAAGGACTCGAAGGTCTCGTTCGAGAAGACCCTCGCCGAGCCGGTGGATCAGATGCAGCAGCTCGTCGACGAGTACACGAACCCGGATGCCGCGAGCAAAGGCTACGGCGACGGAAACCTCGCGTTCGCCGAGGGCAAGGCGGCGATGTACCTGCAGGGCCCGTGGGCATTCGGCGAGATCGCGAAGTCGAACCCCGACCTGGACCTGGGCACCTTCCCGCTGCCCGTCACCGACGATCCCGACGACCTGAAGGTGCGGGTGAACCTCGACCTCGCCGCATGGATCCCCGAGGCATCCAAGCACAAAGAGGCGGCCCGGACGTTCCTGTCCTACCTCTTCCGCAAGGAAGTCATGGACCAGTACAACGCCGCGCAGCTCGGCTACGGCACGACGACCGACGCGGCCCCGGTCAGCGACCCTCGCATCGTCGGTATGAAGGAGTACTTCGATGAGGCGAAGTTCTACCAGGGCGCGTCCGTCGCCATCCCGCTCACGATCCCCACGCAGAACTACCTGCAGGCGATCGTCCTCGGATCGGATGCCGAGAGCATCCTCCGCACGATCGACGCCGACTGGGCTCGGCTCGCGATGAGGCAGTGACAGAGAGTCGAAGGAGACTTCACATGGCAACCACCACGGCGACCCTCGTCGCCCCCAAGCGCCGGACGGGCAGAGCCGCCGCCGTCGCCGGCACGCGCCGGCCGGTCGAGGGGATCTATTACCTGCTCCTCGTGCCGACGCTCGTCATCTTCAGCCTGGCGATCACGCTGCCCGCCATCATGGGCATCTTCTTCAGCTTCACGAACTCGATCGGCTTCGGGGACTGGGACTTCGTCGGATTCATCAACTACATCGCGCTGTTCAGCGATCCCGCGATCCTCCAGAGCTACCTCTTCACGCTGGGCTTCGCGCTCGTCACGGTCGTGCTCGTCAACGTCGTCGCCTTCCTCCTCGCGGTGGGCCTGACAGCCCGCATCCGCTTGCGGACCGGTCTGCGGACGATCTTCGTGATCCCGATGGTGATCTCGGGCATCATCATCGCCTACGTCTTCAACTTCCTGTTCAGCAACTCCCTCCCCGCGCTCGGACAGGCGACCGGGATCGGGTGGCTGAGCGAGAGCATCCTCGCCAACCCCGACCTCGCGTGGGTGGCCATCGTGCTCGTGACGGGGTGGCAGTCGATCCCGGGCAGCCTCCTCATCTACATCGCCGGACTGCTGGCGATTCCCGGCGAGGTCTACGAGGCGGCCTCCATCGACGGCGCGACGAAGCTGCAGCAGCTGCTCCGGATCACCCTGCCGCTCGTGGCGGGATACGTCGTCATCAACGTCCTCCTGGGCTTCAAGAACTACCTCAACGCCTACGACATCATCGTCGGCCTCACCAACGGCGGTCCGGGCACCGCCACCCGCTCGATCGCGATGACCATCGTGACGGGCTTCTCGGGCGGCGACTACGCCTATCAGATGGCCAACGCGACGGTCTTCTTCGTGTTCGTCATCCTGATCTCGGTCGTCCAGCTCCGGCTCACGCGCGGAAGGAACGCACTCTGATGGCCACCGTCCAGCCCGCTCTCGCCCTCGAAGAGGTCGACGGCGTACGCACCCTCGAGGGGGGAGCGCCGCTCCGCCGAGGCCGCAAGCAGGGACCCGCCGTCGAGCGGCCCGACTGGCCGCTCACGATCGTCCTCATCATCGCCGCGGTCACCGTGCTCGTGCCGCTGTACGTCACGATCTCGATGGCGTTCAAGACGCAGGCGCAGGCGGTCGACGGCAACGCGTTCTCGCTGCCGGCACCCTTCAGCCTCGAGGGATTCGTCACGGCGTGGCAGCTGACGAACTTCCCGGCCGCCTTCGTCATCTCGGTGCTGGTGACGGCTGGAACGGTGGCGGGCACGATCGTCCTCGGCGCGTTCGCCTCGTTCGCGATCCACCGCAACTGGGATCGGCGCTTCTTCCGGTGGTCGTTCTTCTACCTGCTCGCGGCGATGTTCATCCCGTTCCCCGTGCTCGCCCTGCCGCAGATCCAGCTGACGGGACTGACGGGCCTGGACAATCCGGTGGGGGTGACGCTGCTGCACATCATGTTCCAGTTGAGCTTCAGCATCCTGCTCTTCACGGCGTTCCTGCGCTCGATCCCGCACGAGCTCGAGGAGAGCGCCCGCATCGACGGCGCCTCGACGTGGCAGGTCTTCTGGAAGCTCATCTTCCCGCTGCTGGCCCCCATGAGCGCGACGGTCGGCATCTTCGCCTTCCTCGCGTCGTGGAACGACTTCATGATGCCGTCGCTCATCACGTCGGACCCGCAGCTGCAGACCCTGCCCGTCGTGCAGAGCATCTTCCAGACGCAGTTCAGCAACAACTACAACGTGTCCTTCGCCTCGTACCTCATGGCCATGGCGCCCGCGATCATCGTGTACCTGTTCGCGCAGCGCTGGGTCATGGAGGGCGTGACGCAGGGCGCTGTCAAGGGCTGATCCGGCCCGCTCTCCATCCGCAAGCATCGACTACCCGCACCCCTGAGAAAGGACCCACGTGAGCTTGACCGCTGAGACCCGAACGGATGCCGCCACCGGCGCTGCCGAATCGCCCTGGTGGCGTCAGGCCGCCGTCTACCAGATTTACCCGCGCAGCTTCGCCGACAGCGACGGCGACGGGATCGGCGACATCCGCGGCGTGACGTCACGCGCGGACTACCTCGCCGAGCTGGGCGTAGACGCGGTGTGGCTCAGTCCCTTCTATCCCTCCGAGCTCGCCGACGGCGGCTACGACGTCGCCGACTACCGGGACGTCGACCCCCGGCTCGGCACGCTGGACGACTTCGACGAGATGCTCGCGGCGCTCCACGCACGCGGCATCCGCGTCGTCGTCGATATCGTGCCGAACCACACGTCCGACCAGCACGCCTGGTTCCAGGAGGCGCTCGCCGCGGGACGCGGCTCTGCGGCCCGCGAGCGGTACATCTTCCGGGAGGGCCGGGGCGAGGACGGCGCAGAGCCGCCGGCCGACTGGGAGTCGGTGTTCGGGGGACCCGCCTGGGAGCGGGTGGCGGACGGCCAGTGGTACTTCCACAACTTCGCCAAGGAGCAGCCCGACCTCAACTGGGACAACCCCGAGGTTCGCGCCGACTTCGTGAAGACCCTGCGGTTCTGGGCGGATCGCGGAGTCGACGGCTTCCGGATCGACGTCGCGCACATGCTCACGAAGGACCTCACCGAGCCGCTGCCCTCGCGGGCGGAGCTCGACGCCCTCCCGTTCGACGGCAACCACCCGCTCATCGACCGCGACGACGTGCACGACATCTACGCCGAGTGGCGGCGGGTGTTCGACGAGTACGACCCGCCGCGCAGCGCCGTCGCCGAGGCCTGGGTCGACTCGTCCCGGGTTCCGCTGTACGCGCGCCCGGAGAGCCTGGGCCAGGCGTTCAACTTCGACCTGCTGCAGGCCGATTTCGACGCCGCCGAGTTCCGCCGCATCGTGACCGACAACCTGACGCTGGCCGCGGCATCCCGATCCTCCAGCACCTGGGTGCTGTCGAACCACGACGTCGTGCGTCACGCGACGCGGTACGGGCTGCCTCCGCTCGGACGCGAGCACCGCGGACGCGGAGCCGAGAAGCAGGGCGCGGCGTGGCTGCGCGCGGGCGGCCCGGAGTCGGCGCTCGACCGCGAGGGAGGGGTGCGCCGGGCGGTCGCCGCCTCGATGTTCCTGCTCGCTCTTCCGGGCTCCGCCTACATCTACCAGGGCGAGGAGCTCGGCCTGCACGAGGTCGCCGACATCGGCGCAGGTGAGCGGCAGGACCCGACGTTCTTCCGGACGGAGGGCGAAGAGGTCGGGCGCGATGGATGCCGCGTGCCGCTGCCGTGGCAGAGCGAAGGCTCGTCGTTCGGCTTCGGCGCCGACGGCGCGCACCTGCCCCAGCCCGAGTGGTTCGGATCCTTCGCCGTCGACGCGCAGGCGGGCCGCTCCGGATCGGTCCTGGAGCTGTACCGCCGCGCTCTGCGCCTGCGGCACGAGCTGCAGACCGACGAACAGCTCGAGTGGATCGAGACGGGCCGCGACGACGTGCTGCACTTCCGCCGGCCGAACGGGTGGGAGGTCGTGACGAACTTCGGCACCGAGCCGTATCCGCTAGACAGGTCGATCGTCGTGCTGTCGAGCGCGGGGGATGCCGCCGGCACCGTGCCGGGGGAGTCCACCGTGTGGCTGCACACTTCGGCGCAGGGCTAGCGGGGCGCTACGCGCGCACGGGTCTGAGCGTGCGCGCGTAGTCCTCCTTCAGCACGGCGAGGTGGAACCACGCCTCGACGTGCGCGACGCCGGCGAGGGAGCGGATCCGTTCGAGGCTCGCGTACAGCGCTCCGGCGGACGGTTCGACGAGCGTCATGACGGCGTCGAACCGTCCCAGGGTGCGCGCCGCGAAGTCCACGCCGCGCCAGCTCCGCAACACCTCCATGACGCTGTCGTCGTCCGCCGTCAGGTTCAGCCCGACGCCCATGGACAGCTGCCGATGTGCCAGCCCGCGCGCCTCGACCGCGCTGATCTTGATGACTCCGGCTTCGATGAGACGCTCCACGCGCGTCGTGACGGCGGAAGGCGAGAGGCGAACCGAGTCGCCCAGGGCGCGGAAGCTCATCCGGCCGTCGCGCTGGAGAAGTTCGATGAGAGCCGTGTCCGTCGAGTCGATCGTGACGTCTCCGCGGTATTCGGAGACGAAGAACCCCTTCACGACGCTCGAGTAGATGAGGGTGTTGATGTCGACGACCCTCGGCATCGTCCGGATCAGAGCCAAGAGGTCGTGCAGGGCGTCCATCGAGCCGACCCGCACTTCGGTGACGAGGTCGTGCGCGCCGCCGACCGCGGAGACGAGCACCGTCTCACTCAATCCGCGGAGCGCCTGCGCGAGAGGCTCCACCGTGCCGTCCGTGCGCACCGAGACGTGAGCGAGCACGTGCTGCCCGAGGAAACCGGGATCGACGGCCGCGACCACTCGCACGGTGCCGTCGGCGAGCATCACCCGCAGGCGCTCAGACACCGCCGACCGCGGCCGCGCGAGCTGCTGGGAGAGGGAGTGGATGCTGGCCCGGCCGTTCTCCTGCAGCGCCCGGATCAGTTCGGCGTCGAAGTCCATGTCGTGCTCGATTCGTCGATTTTCCCGGGATCGCCTCGAATCCCTGACAAAAGTGAACCACAGAGGCGGCTTGCCGTGACATATCCCGGTGAGATGCGCAGGTTTGGAATCGAAAGTCCAGTTCTCCGCTCGTTCGGCTGGACTTTCGCGCTTGCCGCGGGCCGTCGAGGCTCGTAGCATCCATCGCGTCCCCGAACACCCGCAAAGGAGCGGTCATGACCTCCACCACGACGACGAGTCGAGCGCGACGAGCAGGCCTCGCGGCCTTCGCCGGCACCACGATCGAGTGGTACGACTTCTACATCTACGCGACGGCGGCGGCCCTCGTGTTCGGTCCGCTCTTCTTCCCGAGCGACGATCCCCTCGCCGAGACCGCGGCGGCCTTCGCCACCTTCGCCGTCGCCTTCCTGGTTCGTCCCCTCGGCGGCATCCTCTTCGGCCACATCGGCGACAAGCTCGGCCGGCGGGTCTCGCTCGTCATCACCCTGCTGCTGATGGGCGTCTCGACCGTCCTCGTCGGCTGCCTTCCGACCTATGCCGACATCGGCGTCTGGGCGCCGATCCTCCTGATCCTCCTGCGCGCACTGCAGGGACTGGCGGTGGGCGGCGAGTGGGGCGGTGCCGTCCTGATGAGCGTCGAGCACGCACCCGTCGGCAAGAAGACCTTCTACGGAGGCTTCACGCAGCTGGGCAACCCGGCCGGGGCCCTCCTCGCCTCGGGGATCTTCGCCATCATGGCGCGCGCCGGCGACGACTTCATCATGAACGGCGGGTGGCGCATCCCGTTCCTGCTCTCCATCGTCCTGGTCGGCGTCGGCTTCTGGGTCCGCTACCGGGTCGAGGAGTCGCCCGTGTTCGAGTCCAAGGTCGAGGGCCGCAAACAGTCCATGCCGCTCGCTTTCGCGCTGCGCGTCAACTGGTGGCCGATCCTGCTCGGCATCGGCCTCCTGCCGATCTCGACGGGCGGCTACTACCTCGCCACGACCTTCGCGACCGCCTACGCGACGGGCGACCCGATCAATGTGAGCGAGTCGGTCATCCTGGACGCGATGACGATCGCGTCGCTCATCGAGTTCCTGGTCACCCTTCCGGTCGCGTGGCTCGGCGACAAGTGGGGGCGCAAGAACATCATGTACATCGGTCTGGCCACGTCGGTGCTGACCTTCGTGCCGTTCATGCTCATCCTTCCCGGCCGCGTTGAGCCCCTCATCTTCCTGTTCGCCGCACTGGTGCGGATCGCGATGAGTGCCACCTATGCGCCGATCGCCGCGATCCTTGCCCAGATGTTCCGTCCCCAGGCGCGCTACACATCGATCGCTCTGTCGTACGGCGTGGGCGCCGCCATCTGGGCCGGCTTCTCCCCGTGGTTCGCGACGCAGCTGATCGCGTGGACGGGCAGCATCTGGTCGGTCATCGCGATGTTCACCGGCATGGCGATCCTCGCTGCGGTCTGCACCAGGCTCGCGCCGCAGCACTCCGATGAAGCGCCCGTGACCGACTCCTTCACGCCCCGCACCGACACGACGACGAACCGGATCTCATGAGGAAGCTCACCGCCTTCGACCGTTCCGCCCAGACCACGCCCCGTCTCGTCGCGGCGCGGATGATCCGCACCGTCGACGCAGCCGGAAGCACGGCCACCGCCATGCTCACCCATGCCGGTCGCATCCTGGAGATCGGTTCCCTCGCCGACTGCGAGGCGGCTGCCGAGCGTTCGGGGCTGGAGCCCGAGCGCGTGGACCTCGGCGATGCGGTCGTCGTTCCCGGCTTCGTCGACGCCCATGCGCATCCGCTCATGTTCGGTCAGCTCATGACGTGGGTCGACTGCGGGCCCGAGAAGGCGGGGAGCATTCCCGAGATCATCCGACTGCTGAAGGATGCCGCCAAAGACCTCCCGGAGGGCCGGCCCGTGCGGGGCTACGGCTACGAGCATCGGAATCTCGCCGAGCAGCGGCATCCCACCCGCTTCGAATTGGACGAAGTGGCGACGGATCGCGAGGTCTACCTCATGAACGCGTCGGGCCACGGCGGGGTCGTGAACTCGCACACGTTCGCGTTGCACGGCGTCGACCGCGACACCCCCGACCCGGACGGCGGCGAGTTCTTCCGCGACGCTGAGGGCGAGCTGACCGGGGAGATCTCGGATGCCGCATGCAACATCCTGACGGGGGTGCACGGCGTCAAGATCGGCCATCACGGTCCGAACTTCCACCTCGCGGACGAGCCGGAGGAGCACCTGCGGCAGCTGGATGCCGCGACCCAGCGCTTCCTCGCCGGCGGCGTGACGACGATCGGCGATGCGCAGGTGTCGCGGCGCGAGTTCGACATGTATCTCCGGCTCGCCGAGGCCGGGCGGCTGGAACTGCGCGTCTCGATGTACCTGCTGTCGCATCTTCTCGACGAGGCGCTCGAAATGGGACTCGTCGGTCAGTTCGGCAATGCACACCTGAGCTTCGCCGGCATCAAGCTGTACGCCGACGGCACGCTCGGCGGCTGGACGGCCTACTTCCCCGACGGCTACGTCGGCGATCCGTGCCGAACGGGGCAGCTCTACCATGAGCCCGCTGAATACACCGAGCTCATCCGACGCGCGCACGGAGCGGGGCTGCAGACGGCGACGCACGCGCAGTCGCCGACCGCGATCGAGATGGTGGTGTCGGCGATCGAGACGGCGCTCGCCGAGCGCCCCGATGCCGATGCGCGGCACCGGATCGAGCACTGCGGGCTGCCGACGCCCGAGCAGATCCGGCGCATGGCGGCCGCCGGCATCCGTCCCGTCAACCAGACGCAGCACTACTTCAGCTGGGGCGAAGGGGTCGAGCAGGCGATCGGCACGCCGGGGGGAGCGGTTCAATCCGCTCGGCGAGTTCGAGGCCGCGGGCGTGCCGTTCACGATCTCATCCGACGCTCCGGTGGCTGAGCCCATCCCGCTCGAGGCGATCCAGACCGCAGTGACACGAGTGACGCGGAGGGGGCACCGGCTGGGACCCGACGGACTGCGGGTGTCCGCCGAATCGGCGCTCCGCGCTCACACCTACGAAGGCGCCGTCTCGCTCGGACGCGAGGACGACCTCGGCTCGCTCGAGCCCGGCAAGTACGCCGACTTCGTGGTGCTCAGCGACGATCCGCTCGCGGTGGCCGCCGAGGAGATCTCGCGCATCCAGGTGCTCGAGACGTGGGTCGACGGCGAGCGCCGCCACCGGATCGGCTGAGGAGGACGCGTGAGCACCGAGCACTACGCCGACACGGCCGGACGTGCCGTCATGGAGACGATTCGCGCCTACGGGGTGACGACGATCTTCGGGATCCCCGGTACGCACAACCTCGAGCTGTACCGTCCGCTGGCCGAGCTCGGCATCCGTGCCGTCACGAACCGCCACGAGCAGGGCTCGGGCTACGGAGCCGACGGCTGGGCGCAGCAGACGGGTCTGCCGGGCGTCGTCATCACGACCTCCGGACCGGGTCTGCAGAACGCCATGAGCGCCATCGGCACGGCTTTCTGCGAATCCCGTCCGCTGCTGGTCATCTCGCCGGGAGTGCCCCGGGGCGAGGAGTTCCGCGATGTCGGCACGCTGCATGAGACGAAGGATGCCTCGGCGATGGTCGCCGCGATCGCCGAGTGGTCGCGACGCGTGTCGAGTGCCGCCGAAGCCGTCGATGCCGTGCACGACGCCTTCGCGCTCTTCCGCAGCGGCCGGCCGCGCCCCGTCCACATCGAGATCCCGCTCGACGTCCTCGAGGCGCCGGCCGCCATCAACGGCGGAGCGCGGGCGGCGCGCCCGGCACCCCGGGCCGACAAGCTCGACCGCGACGCCGTGGCACGGGCCGTCGATCTGCTCGCCGGGGCCCGGAATCCCGTCATCGTCACAGGCGGTGGGGCGGCGCACGCCGTGCGCGAGGTGACGGCGCTCGCGGAACGTCTCTCGGCGCCGGTGCTGACGACTTTGAACGGCAAGGCCACGCTGGATGAGAGGCATCCCCTCTCGCTCGGGTCGAACCTGCGGCTGGCGGCCGCCCGCGAGGTGGCCGAGAGCGCCGACGTGCTCATCGTGCTGGGGTCGAAGCTCGGCTCGGCGGAGCTGTGGGCGCCGTCGCTGGAAGCGGGGGGCGCCGTCGTGCGCGTCGACATCTCGGCCGCTCAATTGCATAAGAATCTCGAGGCGACGGTCGGCATCGTGGGCCCGTGCGCCGCCGTCGTGGATGCGCTGCTCGACGCACTGCCCATCGAAGAGCGCCCGGCCCCGGATCTGGAGCCGCATCGCGCGGCCATCGCGGCGGAAGCCCGAGCTGCGCTTCCCGGCACCGTCGAGCTCGCCGAGCACATCGCAGCCGGGCTGCCCGCCGACGCGATCGTCGCCGGCGACTCGTCACAGATCGTCTATCTGGGCCTCGCCAACGTCATGCGGCAGGCGCGACCCCACTCCTTGCTGTACACCCCGACGTACGCGACGCTCGGCTACGGGCTGCCTGCGGCCATCGGCGCGCGCATCGCCGCGCCCGAGCGGCCGGTCGTCGCGGTGCTGGGCGACGGCGCCCTGATGTTCTCGGTCAATGAGCTCGCGACCGCCGTGGAGCAGCGACTCGGCCTCGTCGTCGTCTGCGTCGACAACGGCGGCTACGCGGAGATCCGCCAGAACGAGGTGGACCGCGGCATCGACCCCATCGGCGTCGACCTCGTGCAGCCCGACTGGGTCGCGCTCGCCACCGCCTTCGGCGGAGCGGGCTGCCGCGTCGAGAGCCTGGCCGAGGTGGCGCCGACCATCCGAGCCGCCATCGCCGCGGGCGGCGTGCAGCTCGTCCACATCCCTCAGGCGGCGCTGGACCGCCCTGGCACGTCGAGAGGCGACTCATGACCGACAACATCGGACCGGTCGACGCATCGGTCAACCCCCGCTATGCCGGCATCGCGACCTTCGCGCGGCTGCCCCGCATCGAGGACGTCTCGCGCGCCGACATCGCTGTGGTCGGCATCCCCTTCGACTCGGGGGTGAGCTATCGTCCGGGCGCGCGCTTCGGCCCGTCGCACGTGCGCGAGTCGTCGCGGCTGCTCCGCCCGTACAACCCGGCGCAGGACGTGTCGCCTTTCGCCGAGGCGCAGGTCGTCGACGCCGGCGACATCCCGGTGAATCCGTTCGACATCGCCGAGGCCGTCGGTGAGATCGAGCGCGCGTCGACCGACCTCGGCGAGCGCGTCGACCGGATCGTCACGATCGGCGGCGACCACACGATCGCCCTCCCACTGCTGCGCTCCGCCGCGAAGAAGCACGGCCCGGTCGCCGTGCTGCACTTCGATGCGCACCTCGACACGTGGGACACCTATTTCGGGGCGCCCGTCACGCACGGGACGCCCTTCCGTCGTGCGAGCGAGGAGGGACTGATCGACCTCACCGCGAGCTGCCACGTCGGCACGCGCGGGCCGCTCTACTCCAAGCAGGATCTCGATGACGACGAGCGGCTGGGCTTCTCGATCGTGTCGAGCGTCGACGTCGAGGAGCAGGGTGTGGCGACCGCCATCGAGCGGATGCTGCGCCGGCTCGGGGACCGCCCCGTCTACGTCTCGATCGACATCGACGTGCTCGACCCGGCGCACGCACCCGGGACCGGAACGCCCGAGGCGGGCGGCTTGACGAGCCGGGAGGTGCTCCGGATGCTGCGGGCTCTGCGAGGCAGCAGGATCGTCGGCGCCGACGTGGTCGAGGTCTCGCCCGCCTACGACCACGCTCAGGTGACCGGCATCGCCGCGAGCCATGTGCTCTACGAGCTGGTCACGCTCATGGCCGCGCAGATCGCCGCCGACCGGTCCGCGTAACGCCCACGCGCGGCGGAGGGCCTGCAGCGGGACAATAGGGTCATGGCGAACGACCGCATCTTACGCATGAGCTTCGCGAGCATCTATCCGCTCTATCTTCAGAAAGTGGAGCGCAAGGGGCACACGAAGGCGGAGCTGGACGAGGTGCTCACCTGGCTCACGGGCTACGACGAGCCGGGTCTCGAGAAGGCGATCGCGGACGGCGTCGACCTCGCCGGCTTCTTCGCCGGGGCCCCCGCCATGAGCCCGCATGCCGGCCTCATCACCGGGGTCATCTGCGGTATGCGGGTCGAAGACATCGAGGACCCGCTGATGCAGCAGATCCGCTGGATGGACAAGCTCGTGGACGAGGTCGCGCGCGGGAAGAAGATGTCGTCCATCCTGCGCGCGCCGGCACCGGCCACGGCCTGAGGTCACCCGGGTCGCTCGCTGTGCCCGCGGAGACCGCGCGCGTCTCGGCCGTTAGCCGGCCGGCGCCTCTACGCGCGATGGGACCGTCACGAGCCCGCTTGCGCCGTCGACCGTCACCTCCATACCGGTCGAGATGGTCTGCGTCGCGCCGGGGACGCCGACGACGGCGGGGATGCCGTACTCCCGCGCCACGACCGCGCCGTGGCTGTTCGCGCCGCCCATCTCCATGACGAGCCCGCCGGCCGTGAGGAAGAGCGGCGTCCACCCGGGGTCGGTGGACGGCGCGACGAGGATCTCCCCGGGCTGGAGTTCCGCCCCGGCGGGATCCAGGATGACGCGGGCCGAGGCCGTCACCGTACCGGCGGACGCGGGGGTGCCGCGGAGAGCTCCGGCCTCGCCTGGCGGCGCGGCGGATGCCAGGGCCTCGAGCTCCGTGCCGTCCGACAGCAGCACACGCGGCACATGGCGTCGCCGCAGCTCGGTGTCGTACCGCTCCCTCCGCTCGCGCACGACGCCGCGCAGATCCTCGCCCGCCGCTGCGCGCTTGACCTCGTCGAAGTCGAGGAAGAAGACGTCCTCCGCGTGCGAGATGCGATTGGACCCGGCCAGCTCGGCGCCGATGCGCGCCATCTCGGCGCGAGCCTTCGCCATGGCGGTGATCATGAGGAATTTCGGCATCTCACGGATGCCGATGAGCGCTCGCGCGCGGCGGAGACAGGCCGCTACGAGGGCGGCACGCAGACGCCCTCGGCGTCGGGCGCGCCGGACGAGCGTCCGCACCATGTCTTCGGCCTCCCGTTCACCGTCGGCGAAGCGGCGCGCAGGCGTGACGGCATCCGCACCGAGGCGGAGGTATCCCGAGAGGACGCCGAACAGGTGGGAGGGATCGTCCGACCACCGCGGCATGCCGAGGTCGATCTCCGCCACGGCCCGGTGGCCGTACCGGCTCAGGAAGTCCCTCATGGCGGCCTGCAACACGGCGGGGAGCCTTCCGCCGCGGTACTCCGCCGCGAGGTCGGCCGCCGTCCGTGTCTCGAGGGCCGCCGCCGATTCCGCATCGTTCCGGGCGCGCACCGCGACGCGCCACAGCTCGAGATCCATCTCGGTCGTGACGTTGTCGGGCACGCTCCGCAGCACCGTCTGCAGGTCGCCGGGCTTTGTCGAGCCGCGGAGGAGGCGCCCGGCAAGACTCAGGGCTGCGAAGCCGACGAGGGCCGCGGGGAGGCTCCGCGGTGCGAGGGGCATCGCGCCGGCGAGCAGGGCGACGACGGCGTCGACGCGGGAGGTGATGTCGCCGGCGGCGGGCAGGTCGCGCGCGGCGACCTCCGCGGCGAGGCGCCGGACGCGATGCCGGGCGGCGGCAGGGCTGATGATCGCCTGGGCCGCGATGAGCGGCAGCCGGATCCGCACCGCCAGGCGGAGGAAGCCCCGGGCGAATCCGCGACGGGTTCCCGGCAGCACCGAGAACCGAGGATCCGGGAGCAGCCCTCGAAGCACGACGGACGACCGGGCCTCCATGACGTCGAGCAGCCGGGGGAAGATCGCACGGCCCGCCGCGGACCGCACCACCGGTGTCGCATCGACGAAGATCCGGTCGCCGGCGACCGCGAAGCCCGCGGGACCGTCGACGATCCGCGCAGGCGGACGGCCGATGAGGTCGAGGAAGCCCGACCCGATGATGCGGAACGTCGCGATCCCCATCGGCGTGATGGGACGGTGGAGCCCTTGCGCCAGGCTGACGCAGAAATAGACGCGAGTCTCGCCCGGCAGAGGTCTGCCGCGGTGGGGGATGGGATACAGCGTCGTGATGGGGCGGGACTGCGTCACCCAGGCGTGGGCCTCGGCATCCAGTGCCCACTCGATGTCCTGCGGGCTGCCGAAGGCCTCCTCGACACGACCACCCAGCGCGGCGAGCATCAGCACCTGGTCGTCGGTCAGGCTGACCGGGCGATCATCGCTCGAGCCGCCGGGTCTCCGGTCGAGGATCCGGCCGCTGGCGGTGTCCACAACGAAGTGGTCAGGGTCGACGGAGCCCGAGACGACGGACTCGCCGAGACCCGGGGCGGCGTCGAGCACCGCCTGCCGCCGCCGGCCCGTCACGGGGTCGGCGGTGAACAGCACGCCCGCGGCGGCGGCGTCCACCATGCGCTGGACGACGACCGCGAGGGCGACTCCCGAGCCGTCGATGCCCTGAGCGGAGCGGTAGGCCACCGCCCGGTCCGTCCACAGCGAGGCCCAGCAGCGGTGGACGGCGTCGAGCACGTTATCGATGCCCGCAACGTCGAGGTAGGTGTCCTGCTGCCCGGCGAAGCTCGCGCCGGGCAGATCCTCCGCGGTGGCCGAGGACCGTACCGCGACCGGTCCGCCGTCCGGCTCCAGGTCGGCATAGGCGGCTCGCACAGCATCCGAGACAGCCTCGGGAATGGGTGCGGCGAGCACAGCTGCCCGAGCGGCCGCAGCATCCTGAGCCGATCCGTCCTCGACGGCGGTCCCCGCGACCGCACGCCGATACGCCTGGGTCGTGATGCAGAAGCCGGGCGGCACGTCGAAGCCGGCGCGGATCAGTTCGCCGAGGTTCGCCGCCTTGCCGCCGACGCGCGGAAGGTCGTCGGCGGAGAGCTCCGCGAGATCGACGACGAGGGAGCCGTCATCGGCATCGGGTCTGCGGGCTGCGACCATGGCGGGTCCTTCCGGTCGGCGAGATCCACAGCGGTGGGGTCGAGTGCAGGATCACACTCCGCCGACCCGGCCGCAAGGCCTCGGGCCGACCGCCACGAGACCGCCCCGCGATCAGCCTCCGAGCTGTGCCTTCGTATAGCCGACGAGCGCCTGCGCGTGGCCGTGGCCCATGCCGTACTCCGACTTGAGGTACTCGACGACCTCCATGTGCTTCTTCGTGTCGAGCTGATCGGCGACGAGATCGAGCCAGTCCTGAATCGGCCGGCCGTAGTTCTTCTCGATGCTCGGGAAGTACGACGCCGGTCCCTTCAGCTTCTCGTCCGAGGGCGGCGGGGGAGTCACGCGATGTTCTGGCATGCCGCGATGCTAGCGAGGCTCGCCGACAGCCGCGACCGCAGGTTGCGGCACCTGGACCGCCCGCCGACGATGGAGTCATGGGGCGATCGGGCGGAAGGATGCTGTGGGTCGCCGTGACGCTCGCGGCTACGTTGCTGCTCGGCCTCGGCGTCGCCTGGGTCGCGCAGCGGCCGGAGGCTGAGGCATCCATCCCCTCCCGCTCGCCGACCCCCGCGATCACGGCACCCGAGACCCCGACGCCCACTCCGACCCCGGCCCCGACGCCGACGGGATTTCCGGCGAACACAGCGGCGTACGACCTCGATGCGCTGCCCTCGTCGGACGTCTTCGCGGTCATCCCCTCGGTGCCCGTGGACGATGCACCGTACGCGCCCTTCGTGGGAGAGACGGCGACACCCCGCGACTGGGCGGCTCCCGTGTTCGCCGATCCGCTCGGCCAGCCGGTCGCGCGGCTGCTGCGCGATTTCGTCTACGGCGGCGCGACGGTTCCGGTCGTCGAACGGCAGGCGAACTGGGTCAAGGTGCTCCTCACGGGGCGCCAGGCGGTGCCGTCCGAGGGCGACCCGGGCCAGGTCACCGGATGGCTGCGAGCGCAGGATGTCACTCTCGCGCCGATCGACACGATGGTCGAGGTGAGCATCTCGGCGCGGACGGTCGACGTCTGGCGCGGCGGCGTCCCCGAGCGGATCTCGAACGACTTCGCCTGGGGCACGGAGGCGACACCGACGCCGCTGGGCCGCTCGTTCGTCATGCTCGTCCGCGCGGACCCGAACCTCTGGTACACCCGCGGTCACCCGATCGTGTACCTCTCGGTGCAGTCGCCGACGCTCGACGGCTTCGGCGGGTCGAGCGTCGCTGTGACGGCCTTCCACTATCACGACGACCACTCCGGGCAGATCTCGAACGGATGCCTCCGCATGGACCCCGACGCGATCGAGAAGCTCGCCCAGCTGCCGCCCGGAACACCGGTCTTCATCCGGGCGTGAGCCCCGGCCGCCCGCCGAGGCGCGAGGATGGCGTGATGGGCTTCACACGCGCAGAGCTCGAGTCGTATCGCGATGCCGTCATCGACGACCTCATGCCGGCGCATCCGCGGCTCGTCTTCGTCGGGATCAACCCGGGCCTGTGGACGGCCGCGACCAACACCCCGTTCGCGCGTCCCGGCAACCGGTTCTATCCGGCGCTCGCCGCGGCCGGGATCATCCCGCGCGTGCCGGCGTACTCCGCGGGCTTCTCCGACGAAGACCGCCGCCTCCTGCTCGATCGGGGGATAGGCATCTCGAGCATCGTGCGCCGGGCGACCGCGCGGGCCGACGAGCTCACGCGCGAAGAGCTGCGGGAAGGCGCCGAACGGGTGGCCGCGGATGCCGCGCGGTGGGGTGCACCCGTGATCGCGATCCTGGGGCTCACGGCCTACCGCCAGGGCTTCGCACGACCGCGTGCCGTGCAGGGGCGGCAGGAGGAGCGGCTCGGCGACTCCGAGCTCTGGGTCGTCCCGAACCCCAGCGGGCTCAACGCGCACGACACCATCCAGTCGCTCGCCGAAGCCTACGCGGGTCCTGCGCGCGCCGCCGGCATCGTCCCCTGAGCCGGGCCCCGCGGCACCCGAGCGCCCGGGAGGGGCCAGGATAGAGAAACCCCTCCCTGTTCGAAGGAGTTCCGTCATGCAGCAGCGCCCCCTCGGCCGCACCGGTCGTCACGTCTCGGCGATCGGCCTCGGCACCTGGCAGCTCGGCGCCGATTGGGGCGATGTCAGCGAGAGCGACGCGCGGGCGGTGCTCGAGGCATCCGTCGCCCACGGCGTGACGCTCTTCGACACCGCCGACGTCTACGGCGACGGGCGCAGCGAGTCGATCATCGGCGGATTCCTCGCCGAGCACCCCGAGCACGACATCGTCGTGGCGACGAAGATGGGCCGGCGCGCCGCTCAGGAGCCCGAGAACTACACGCCCGAGAACTTCCGCGCGTGGACCGAGCGCTCCCGCCTCAACCTCGGCGTCGACACCCTCGACCTCGTGCAGCTGCACTGCCCGCCGACCGCGGTCATCGAGGACGATGCGACGTACGACGCGCTCGACGAGCTCGTCGCCGACGGGGCGATCGCCGCCTACGGCGTCTCGGTCGAGACGTCGGCCCAGGCGCTCGCCGCGATCTCGCACCCGAACGTGACGAACGTGCAGATCATCCTGAACCCGTTCCGCCTGAAGCCGCTCGACGAGGTGCTGCCCGCCGCGCAGGCGGCCGATGTCGCGATCTTCGCCCGCGTGCCGCTCGCCTCGGGCCTGCTGTCTGGCAAGTACACGTCGTCGACCACCTTCGCGTCGAACGACCACCGCAACTACAACCGCCACGGCGAGGCGTTCGACCGCGGCGAGACGTTCTCGGGCGTCGACTACGAGGTGGGACTGGATGCCGCCGCCGAGCTCGCCGCCGCGCTCCCGTCCGACGTACCGCTGCCGGCGGCGACCCTGGCCTGGATCGCGTCTCTTCCGGGTGTCACGTCGGTCATCCCGGGCGCACGCAACGTCGCGCAGGCGCAGTCGAACGCGGATGCCGCCGCCCTCCTCGACGGCGCGCACTCCGGGTTCGACCTGGCGGCCTTCGACGCCGTCGTGCGGGACGTCTACGACCGCCGTCTGCGCGAGGCCATCCACCCCCAGTGGTGACGGGCGAGCCTGAAGACGCGGATGCCCCGGCCCGGCGAAGCCGCCGAGCCGAGGCATCCGTCGTCTTATCGGTTGATCAGCCGGGGTAGTCCACGATGTACTGCGGCACGCCGACCTTGGTCGTGTCGGCAGTGCCGCCCACGCCGTTGACGACGTGCAGGATCGTGCCCGCACTGAGGTTGACCGTCATGATGTGGTGCAGCTTCACGCCGGGCGTCTCCGGAACCTCGAACCCGTTCGCCGTGACGATCGACGGGTTGTTCTGGTTGAAGACGTAGACGCCTCCGCCGTCGAGCTCGTGCGTCTTCACGCCGTCAGCCACCTTGTAGCCGGGGTAGCCGAGCGTGCCGTCGGGCTGCGTCCAGTCCGCCTGCGTCGGCGGGTCGTAAGGCAGCTCGTTCTGGTACAGGATGACGCGGCCGTTCTCGCCGTTCCAGAGGGTGTTATACGTCTGGAAGTGCTCGACGAACAGGCCCGTCGCGGTGACGTTGTCGCCGTTCACGATGACGCCCGTCGTGCCGGTGTTGGTGTTCCACCGCTCGGTATCGCCTCCGGTGAACCCTTCGATGCCGTGGTCGGCGCGCCACACCCAGATGTGGTCGATGAGCACGTTGTCGGCGTTCACCTCGAGCGCCGTCGTGACCTTGCCGACGTGCGGTCCGCCCACGCGGAAGTACACGTCGTTGAGGGTGATCGGGTTCGCAGGGTCGACCTTGTTGCCGTGGCCGTCGCCGTTCGCCTTCCCGATCCGCATGAGCGCTGGGGAGAGGGTCGTGCCGGCGTCGATCGTGACGCCCGCCACGACGGCGCCCGCGACATCCTTCACCTCGATCGGCACGGCACCGCCTACGGCCGTGAGCGTCGCGTGCCCCATTCCGAGCACGACGGTGTCCGGCCGCTTGATCTCGATCGACTTGTCGATGTCGTACACGCCGGGGGTCAGCAGCAGGTTCTTGCCGCGTGCGAGGTTGTTGTTGATGACCTGCACCGAGTCGCCCGGCTTCGCGATGTAGAAGTCGGTGATCGGGATGCTGCGCCCCGACGTGGCGTCGTCGGCCCACGACGTGCCGCTCGTCTCGGTGCGCGCGGCCGGCACGCGCACGGCGTACTTGCCGTCAGCACCGACGTAGAGGAACGGCTTCTCGCGCGAGATCGGCGTCTTGTCGATCGTCGTGTACGGCGGGTTCGGGAAGGCGGAGTCGTCCGGTGCGCCGACGACGCCCGAAAAGACCTGGTTCCACACGCCGTTGCTCCAGCCGGCGACCTCGCTGTTGCGCGTGAGCCATTGCTGCTGCGAGCCGTTGATCGTGAAGGGCAGCTTCGAGTCGGCGATGAAGCCACCGCTCGCGTACTGCGGACCGGCGGTGCAGTAGTCCATCAGCGACAGGTTGGTCCCGCCGGTGAAGGCGACGCGCCGCAGCGAGACTGCCTGTGACACGGCCCAGAAGTTGGCGCTCTGCCGGCATCCGTCCTGCCCGGACTTGTCCACCTGCACCGTGAGGTTCGCGAGGGTCCGCCAGAAGTTCACGAGCGCGAGGCAGTTCGAGGTGCCGTTGTTCTCGAGGCAGCGGTTGTAGACCTCGGCGGCGCCGCGGATGACGACGTCGGACGGGGATGCGCCGAGGCCCGCGACCTCGGTGTAGTACCCGACCTGGAACTGGAGCGGGTCGGCCGCCGTTCCGTACGTGCCGGGGAGGAAGTAGACGGCGTGACGCGCCGTCGACATCTCGGCGTTCACCTGCTGCGCGGCGAGGTCGTCCATGGTCTGCTGGATCTCAGCGAGGGGAGTCGCGGGGCTGAAGACGGTGACGTTCGGCCCGAAGTCGGGGTGGGTGGGATCGATCGGCTGCGGGGGGCGCGGCGTAGGCCGGGGCGGCCACGAGCGCTCCTGCGATGAGGGCCGCGCCCGCGGTCACCGACGCGAGAAGACGCGTGCGATGCCGGGACCGGCTTCGGGTTTCGGTCGGGGGGTTCATGCGACTTTCCTCTCCATCGAGGGTGACCGGCGGTTCGCCGCGTTTACTTACTGAACTGTAACCAAATCGTAGGAGCGCGCTCAAGAGCGAAACTACAAGGCGCCGCACCTCTTGCGAAGAGGTGCGGCGCCTGGCGTTCGCTTATCGGCTAGTCGCGTGTCCGCAGCTCACGGCCGTGGACGACGACCGCGTAGATCACGAGCAGGTCGAGGCCGATGATGAGGAGCGCCCAGAGCGGCTGATAGGGGAGGAGCGTCAGCTGGCTGATCGCGTTGAGACCGACGACGATGACCGCGATGGTGCGCGCCCACGTCGCGCCCCGGATCAGGAACACGCCGACGAGCACGAGCACGAGACCGAAGATGAGGTGCCACCAGCCCCAGCCCGAAACGTTGAGGAGCCACAGGTCGCCCTCGCCGTTTCGGAAGTAGGCGCTGTCCGGCCCGACCACGGCGGCGAGGCCGAAGAGGAAGTCGAAGACGCCGGTGATGATCAGGACGATGCCGCCGAAGACGGCCCATCCGACCCAACCGGACTGCTGCTGCGTGTTGGACAAGGTGGAGACTCCCTTCTGAGTCGATCCGCTCTGCGGCGGACCAGCGCGGGGCACGGCGTGCATCGTGCCTTGCTCCGATGGTGGCGTCGCGCCCCGGGCGCGTCGATGAGGACGGGCCCGCGTTCACCCGCGCGGGGTGACGTTTTCCCCGTGTGACCGCGCTGCCGCGTCATGCGCCGACTCGCGGCATCCGTCGTCGTCATACGGCGAGATCCAGGCGACGGATGCCTCGGCGAGGCCCGCCTCGCCCCACTCAGCGCGAGGGATAGCCTGAACGCGACATGACGAATCGGACTGCCCGCGTGCCGCGGACGCCTGCTCTGCGACCGTGGTCGATGGTCGTCGGGCTGGGGTTCGTGAGCCTGCTGATCGACATGGTCGCGGATGGCTCGGCCGCCGTGAGCGGCGCGATGCTCGAGGAGCTCGGGGCGACGGCCCTGCTCGTCGGCCTCGTGACGGGCGGCGCCGAGGCGCTGGCGCTGCTTCTGCGGCTCGCGACGGGCCCGTGGGCCGACCGCACGGGTGCGTACTGGACGTTCACGATCCTGGGCTACGCGCTCACGGCGGTGTCGGTGCCGCTCCTCTTCTTCACGCCGATGCTCGGCGCGGCCGGCCTCGCGGTCGCGAGTGCGCTGCTGCTGATCGAGCGCACGGGCAAGGCGATCCGCGCTCCCGCGAAGACCGTGCTCCTCGCCGATGCCGCGGGTGCAGTGGGGCGGGGCAAGGGTTTCGGCGTGCACAAGACGCTCGACCAGATCGGCGCCTTCGCCGGTCCGCTCGTCGTCGCCGGCGTCGCCGCGATCGCGGGGAGTCTCTGGCCCGCGTTTCTCGTGCTGATCATCCCCGGCGCGGCCGCGATGGTGCTGCTGTTCTGGCTGCGCGCAAAGGTGCCCGATCCGAGCCTCTACCGCACCGAACGAGGGGAGGCCGAGGCATCCGTCGCCGCCGAAGCCCCCGCCGCGATGGGTCCGGAGTCGCCCGCCGCGTCGGAGTCTCCCGCTGTCTCGACGGCCGTGGACACACGGGCCGATGACGGGCCGTCGCGCGAAGCATCACGGACGTTCCTCATGTTCTCGTTCTTCGCGGGGCTCACCGAGTTCGGCCTGCTGAGCTTCGGCGTCATCTCGTTCCACCTGGCCGCCGCGGAGCTCGTGACCGTGAGCGCGGTGCCGCTCGTCTACGCCGTCGGCATGGCGGCCGCCGCCGTCGCCGCGATCCTCACGGGGTGGTTGTACGACCGGTGGGGCGCCGCGGTGCTGCTGTCGGTGCCGGTGATCACCGTGTTCGTGCCGGGGCTCGTGCTGGGGCCGACCGTCGTGATGGTTCTCGCGGGAGTTGTCCTGTGGGGCGCCGCGTCGGGAGTTCAGGACTCGACAGTGAAGGCCCTCGTCGCAGATCTCGTGCCCGGTGGCAAGCGGGGTTCGGCGTACGGCTCGTTCGCCGTGTTCCAGGGGGTCGGAGCGCTCGCCGGAGCTGTGGTGGCGGGGGCCCTGTACGACAGCATCCCCGTGCTCATCGCGATCGTCGCCGTTCTGCAGGTGGCGGCGCTGATCCTTCTCGTCGTGGTTCTGCGCCGCCGCGCCCGCCTCTCCCGCCCCGGTCCCTGAGCTCGTCGAAGGGCCGAACCCGCCGCCGCCGGTGACCGGTCCCTGAGCTTGTCGAAGGGTCGAACCCGCCGCCGCCCCCGACCCGGTCCCTGAGCTTGTCGAAGGGTCGAACCCGCCGCCGCCCCCGACCCGGTCCCTGAGCTTGTCGAAGGGTCGAACCCGCTGCCGCCGGTGACCGGTCCCTGAGCTTGTCGAAGGGTCGAACGCCTCCCCGCCCGGCGGAGAGTATGGTTCACCTCGTGTCCTTCTCGCCGCGCGTCACGGTCGTCGTTCCGTGCCGTGACGACGCCGAATTCCTCGACGCCTGTCTGACGGCGCTCGCGGCGCAGACGCATCCCGCCGACCGCGTCATCGTGGTCGACAACGCGAGCACGGATGCCTCCGCCGCCGTCGCGCGCGCGCACGGTGTCGACGTGATCGAGGAGCCGCTCGTCGGCATCTGGCCCGCGGCCGCGCGCGGCTACGACGAGGCGCGCGGGACGGCCGATATCATCGCCCGCCTCGACGCGGACTCCCGCCCCCACCCCGACTGGATCGCCCGGCTCGTGCGCGCCTTCGTCGCCGATCCCGGCCTCGGCGTGCTGACGGGGGGAGCGGAGTTCTACGGCGCAAGTCCCCTCGTCAACTACCTCGGCGAGCACTGGTACGTCGGGGGAGGGCACTACTGGATCAAGAAGTTCCTCGGCATCCCGCTCGTCTTCGGGTCGAACTTCGCCATGCGCACGTCGGTGTGGAACCGGGTGCGCGACCAGGTCGACCGCACGAACGCGGGCATCCACGACGACCTCGACCTGACGATCCGCCTGCGTCCGTCGGACGGCGTTCGATACGACCCCGAGCTGCGCATGCCCGTCTCGGCGCGCCCGCTCACGACCCAGCGCGGCCTCTGGCGGCGCGTGTGGCGGGTCGTTCCGACCTTCGCGGCGAGCTGGCCGGAGGGGGCCGCCTGGCATCGCCGAGCGGATGCCGCGTCATCCGGATCCCGCGACTTCGACGACGTCTCGGCCGACATCTGGTCGCCGGTCGATGACGACTGGACGCCCGAGTTCGGCCGCTGACGGCTGCCCCTGGAGGGCCGTCCGACCTGCTCTGTCAGTCCGCGTCAGCGCTCGCCCCGGACGGCGTCTCGCAACGGTGCGCGGTCGGTGCTCAGGGACGGCTGAGCTTGCCGAAGGGGCGCACCCAAGCCCCCGGATATGCCCCGGAGTACGACCCTTCGACAAGCAGCTCAGCCCTTCCCCGTCTACCGGACAACGACTGCGCGGCAGCGTTGTCATTCATGCGCATGGTGTTCGCGGTTGTTCGGGCGATCACTCCGCGACGAACGTCGCCGTCGCCGCATCGCACCCGCGTCAGCAGTCCTGGTCTCCTCGCTTTCTGCACATCATCGTGCGGAATCTCCCAAGTGCGAGGTGTTGCAACAGCACAGGAATACACCTGTTACCCGCCCTTTCGCAAGAGACGGGGCGACGAAGGAGCGATCCGAGTCCGGACGCGCACTCAACCGGACACCTCGCGCAGCGCCGTGCGTGCTGGTCTCCCGGATCAGGGGCAGCACGCACGGCGTCAGGCGGGCGTGGGCGATGGGGCCCGCTTCGCGGGCTGTCGTCACCGCTGGCTACGCTCGGAGGCATGATCGTGGAGTTCGAGGGCGAGATCTTCCGCTGGGACGCCCGCACCGATTCCTGGTTCTTCACGGCGCTGCCGGCTGACCTGAGCGAGCAGATCCGCGAGATCCCTCGCCCCTTCCGCGGCTTCGGCTCCGTGCGCGTGATCGCCCGCGTCGGAGCGTCCGAGTGGCGCACGTCGATCTTCCCCGACTCGTCGCACGAGGCCTACGTGCTGCCGCTCAAGAAGGCGGTTCGGGATGCCGAGCACCTCGTCGACGGCGGCTCGGTCTCGGTGCACCTCCAAGTGCTGGACGGCTGAACCCGGTATCACTCCGGCTGATACCGGGTATCACGGGCGGCGTTGCGGATTCGTGATGATCAGCACTTGACCTTTGATGAGAAACCTCTCACACTGTCATGCGGGAGGGGATCCACGCAGCGCGTGTATTCCAAAACCCAGCTCTGCGAAGACTGGGACACGTAACTGGGGATATCTGGGGGCCGGACGCTTCGGCGTGCCGGAACATCGCTACTTGGGGTTGTTCGAGGACTGGTGTGAAACCGGTCTAGTCAGAGCTGTCTATACACCTGTCCTCAAACAAGGAGAACGCACGTGCGTGCAACAATTCACAACTACCTCGAGTCCGCAAAGCAGCGTCGCGAGGAGAACGGCGAGAAGGGCTTCTCGCTGATCGAGCTCATCATCGTCGTGGTCATCCTCGGCATCCTCGTCGCGATCGCCATCCCGGTCTTCGGCAGCATCCAGGAGAACGCGCGGATCAACGCGACCAAGTCCGTTGCGGCGGCTGCGGCGACTCAGTGGTCGGCTCAGCTCGCAAACGGCGAGACCCCGACTGAATACAAGACCGGCGACACCAAGATCACCGTGGCGGGCAAGCCGGGTGCGACTGCCACCATCGACTCGGTCTGCGCCACGGCCACGAACACTGACCTGCCGGCGACGGCTCAGTCGTACAAGTCCGGACCGGGCTGCTCCTAGCACGCCGAGCTCGGAGCTGGCGTCCAGTACGCCAGCTCCGAGTCCCAACTTCGGAGCTGCAGATGTCGGGTAGAAATAGAGCCGATCAGGGCTTTGGTCTGGTCGAGGTGGTTATAGCGATCTTCCTCCTCGCGGTGGTGGCGGTCGCCATATTGCCGGGACTGTGGCAGGGGATCTCCCAGTCGGCTAGGCAATCGTCGACGGCGACCGCTACTCGATACCTCAACGCCCTCGTGGAGGAGGCGCGCGACGCGCACTCCTGCTCGGCGCTCAATTCGATCGCCACTCCGTCACCGTCCGCCACCCCGCTGAAAGATGGTCGCGGTCGGGATTTGGTCGTAGCGGGAACCGTCACAAATTGCAGTTCCGGTCGAGCCGCGCGACTCTCTCTGCAGATCACCGGCGACGGCAAAGTCCTCGCCTCCACCACAGCACTCGTCTATATCCCATGACCCATCACACGTCGAAGCGCGATGATGACTCCGGGCTGGGGCTGATTGAGCTCATAGTCGTGCTGGTCGTGACCGGGATCATCATGATTGCGATCGCTTCAATCTTCGTGAATTCCTGGAAGACGCAGGATCAAGTGACGAGCGTGACCGGCAGCACCAATCGTGGCCAAGTCGTTGGGTCGATGATCGAGCGGGCCGTACGAAACTCGCTCTATCTCAGCGTCAACGGTGCGGGAGATGAGCTCCGCGTGCGCACCTCCCTCGACGGTACAGCGCTTAAGTGTCAGGGATTCAAGGTCGCCTCCACGGGCGTGCAGGTCGCAACATCTTCCACGTCTATCGGCACTACCTGGCCGGCGTGGAAGCCCGCCATCAAGGCGGTCGGCGGAGCGCCCTACTTCACCCTCACGAACGGCGTTCTCTCTTACAGCTTCGACATCCAGACGGAATCCGCTCCGGTGCGGATTAGCGGCGACGTCGCAGTTCGATCAGATCAAGAAACAGGTAACGGCGGATGTTGGTGATTCAGCGACTGCTCGCGCGGGCGAAGTTCCGCAGCGACGAGAGCGGCGCGATCCTCGTCACGGTGGTCGTGGTGATGTTCGTCGGCTTCATCGTCGCGGCGACGATCGCGGCATCCGTCATGTTCACGATCGGCGCCAACGACACCAACAAAGACCGTACCGAGGCCTTCATCGCTGCCGAATCCGGCCGCGATGTGGGGGTTGCGGCCGTTACCGCCGGGTGCACGGCGACGACGCTCACCGGCACCAACCCGACCTACACCACCAAGATCTATTCGACGAGCGGTACCAAGCCGACCTCGGCCACGGACGCCGGCGTCACGCTGGGGTGCCCGTCGAGCACCTCGAAGTACGTCGTCTTCCGCACGACCGGCACGGGCCCCGACGGCGCGACCACCACGATCGACTCCGTTTATCCGTGGACTGTCACGTACTCGAACGTCCCGGGCGGCGTCGTCACCTACTTCTCGGGCAGCGTCTCGCAGAGCGTGTCGCACTACACAGGCGACCTCGTGCTCCGGAACGGAAACTGGGCATGCCCTAACGGCGGCACGCTCGACGGCGACCTGTATGTCCTGAACGGCACCGTGAGCCTCAGCACCGGATGCATCGTCAACGGCGACATCTACGCGAGCGGCAACGTCTCGAGCAACTCCCAGTCGTGGCACGTCAACGCCCGAGCGGGCAGCACGAGCGCTGGCAACATCACCACCAACGGCACGGTTTCCTTCGACGCCAACGGCAATCCGACTGTCGCCGGGTACATTTCGGCCAAGGGAAACATCAAACTCAACGCGACGGGCGGTGGCGCTGCGACGGTCGGCGGCACGGTGACGACGAAGGGCACGGCGGTTGTCGACTTGCCGGCCTGGACGACCGGGGCCGTGACCCAGAACTCGCCATCGGACCCCGTGTTCGACCCGACGCTCGCATGGTTACGCGCCGCGACGAAGTGGATCGACCTCGACGGCGCGTCGAGCTGGGGAACGTCCGCGCCCATCAACTGCGCGAGCGATCTGCAGAACGCGAACACCGCCACGGCCAAGGTCAAGCCACTGCTTTCTTCGGGCACGACCCCGCTCGTCCTCAACTTCAGTGGGTGCACGAAGGACGTCAAGCTGGATCTGACCGGATCCGTGCCCGTCACCCGAAACGTCGTCGTCATCTCGCCGAAGGACCAGGGACTCACGATCTCGCTGGGTGGTCTCACGGCCGCCGCCGGCAGCAACTTCCAGCTGCTGTTCGTCCATGCGGACGGCAACCGCGACGACCGCGACGCGTCGGGCGACCCGAAGCCGACGTGCGGAAGCTCGGGCACGCGCAACGCGCAGGACGGGTTCGGCACCACCGGCTCGATCGCGTCGAACATCAGCGTCATGATCTACTCGCCGTGCGGCCTCAGCGGTACGGTCACGGCGAGCTTCGCGGGTCAGCTGTACACAGACGACACCACGAACTTCCACTCGGGGTCTGCCTACACCTGCAAGCCGATGAGCTGGGGCACGGCTCTTCCCAGCCTCGGCTGCACGATCAAGGGATCCGGCGGCATCATCGACTCGAGCACGCTCGTGCAGCGTCTCGACGGCCTCGTCTACCAGTCGGAGAAGTAGCGTGGCCGTCCTCGTCCCCTTCACCGTCGTCGTCTCAGGCATTCTGGGCCTCATCATCGGCTCCTTCCTGAACGTCGTGGCCGTGCGCGTGCCCGCCGGCATGCCGCTCGCGCGCGAGAGCCGGTGCCCCCACTGCGATGCGGCCATCAAGCCGTGGCACAACGTGCCCGTCGGCGGGTGGCTCATCCTGCGCGGGCGCTGCGCGTCGTGCGGGAAGGGCATCTCGCCGCGGTATCCGATCGTCGAGGCGATCACGGGCGTCTTCTTCGCGCTCGTCGCCTGGCTCACACTCGCGACCAGCACCGCACCCCTCCCGGCGACGTATGCGGTGCTGGTCGCGTTCCTCTACTTCGCGGCGATCAGCGTCGTGCTGACGCTGATCGACCTCGACACACACCGCCTTCCGAACGCGATCGTCCTGCCGAGCTACGTCGTCGCCGGCGTTCTGCTCACGGCAGCCTGCGTGCTGGGCGCGGACTGGGGCCGGCTGCTGACGGCCGTCATCGGCATGGCGATCCTCTACGGCTTCTATTTCGTCATCCGCCTCATCCGTCCCGACGGAATGGGCGGCGGAGACGTCAAGCTGGCCGGCGTCGTCGGTCTCTATCTCGGGTGGCTGGGCTGGGGAGCCCTCGCCGTCGGGGCGTTCGCAGCCTTCGTGCTCGGCGGACTGTTCGGACTCGCACTCATCGCTGTGCGCCGCGCCGGGCGGCGCTCAGCGATTCCTTTCGGCCCGTGGATGCTCGCCGGAGCATGGGTCGGAATCTTTATGGGGCAGGCGCTCGGCGCCTGGTACGTCAGCCTGCTCGGACTCTGAGCAGGCAGGGGAGAGGGAAACATGGCATCGACAGTGGTCGGCCTGGAGATAACAGAAGAGAGTGTGCGTGCCGTAGAGATACGGCGTGGCAAGACTCCCGTCCTCGTCGCGGCGGGCGAGATCGCGCTGCCGGAGGAGGCGGCGCGGGACTCGGAGGTGATCGATCGGGATGTCGTGGCGATGGCGCTGCGGCAGTTGTGGTCGACCTTCGCGTTCAAGGGGCGTGAGGTGACGCTCGGTGTGGGAAGCCGCCGGATCCTCGTGCGCGAGTACACGACGCAGGCGATGGCGCCCGAGATGCTCCGTCAGGCGCTTCCGTACCAAGTGCAGGACCTCCTGCCCGTGCCCGCCAATCAGGCGGTGCTGGACTTCTACCCGGTGTCGCAGATCGGCGACCAGGTGTCGGGACTCCTCGTCGCGGCCGTGGCCGAGACGATCGAACAGCTCATCGCCACGACCGACCGCGCGAAGCTCAAGACCCGGGCGGTCGACCTCGTGCCGTTCGGTCTCGCGCGGGTGGCCAAGCGCATCGCCGTCGCGGGCGACACGATCGCGATGATCCACGTCGGCGACCACACATCGCACGTCGTGATCGCCACCGACGGGGTGCCGCACTTCGTGCGCATCCTTCCCGCCGACGTCGCGACGGCCGCCGTGCGGCGACGCGACGAAGCGCTCAACTCTCTCGTCGACGTGCCGGTCGAGGAGTTCGCCCTAGAGACCGTGCCCCCCATGCCGGCCAGCGTCACGCGCACGCGGGCCGCGCTGCGGACGGGCGGTGCCGGGGATCCCTCGGTCGCCGACCTCGTCAGCCGCATCCGCAGCACGGTGTCGTTCTTCACGAACCGGCCCGGCGCCCCGCGCATCTCGGCGGTGGCGGTGAGCGGCGCCGGCTTCCTCGCGCACGGGGTGTCCGAGTCGCTCACCCGCGCCTTCGACGTTCCGGTGCGAGGCATCCACGTCGCCGATGTCGTGAAGATCAGCAGCGGGCTCGCTCTCCCCGAAGAGCTTGCGTTCAACGCCGTCAGCACGCTCGGCATCCTGCTCGGGGAGGGGAACTGATGGCCCGCACAGCACCCGCGCTGGCGTTCGCCGGCGTGCCGCGCGTCAACCTCATGCCGCCGGTCGAGATCGAGCGTCGTCGCCGCGCCTCTCTCGCCCGCGGCTGGGTCTGGGGTGTGCTCGCGGCAGTCGTCGCGGCCGTCCTCATCATCATGGGCGCCTTCGCGCTCAAACTCCTCGCCGACCAGCAGCTCGCGGCGCAGCAGGCGCAGACGAACCTCCTCACCTCGGAGCTCGCGGGCCTGTCCGACGTCAGCGGCGCGCTCGCGACGGAGCAGGAGCTGCAGTCATTCCGCTCCGATGCGATGGGCGGCGACTTCGCGTGGTCCCCGATCGTGGCGTCCATCCGCAGCGCGCTGCCGCCCGACGTCACCCTGGTCGGGTTCGATGTCGTGAGCGGCGGAGTGCCGCAGACCGCCGACCCGGCGACGGAGATCGGTCTCACCGGCACGCTCACGCTCGAGAGCCCCACGCCGATCGACCTGCCGGCCACGGTGCGCGGCATCCGCGGCCTGGCAGGCGTGTCGTCGGTCGACGGCCGTTCGCTGTCGACGGGTCAGCAGACGGTCGGCTCCTACGTCTACGAACTCGACATCGCGTTCGACCAGTCCATCTACTCCGGACAGTTCGCGACGCAGGAAGGCGGCGAGTGATGCCTCGGTCGCTCATCAACCTCATCGGCGTCGTCGTCATGGTGGCGGTGCTCGCACTCGGCATCTTCCTCGTGGCAGTTCCCGTCGGCTTCCAGGCGCTGGACGTCGTCGGCCAGACCGCGACCGTCGCGAACACGAACGCTATGTATCAAGCCCAGGTCGACAGTCTCACCGAGCAGCAGAAGCAGCTCGACGACATCGAGGCCTCGGTCGCGGGGCTGCAGACGCAGATCACGCCGGCGAACGACCTCGACGACGTCTTCGAACTGGTCGCCACCGCGGCGGAACGAGCGGGTGTCTCGATCACGGGGATCACCGCCGGCGACGCCGTCGCGTTCGTCGAGCGCACCGGTGCGACGACGATCGACGAGACAGCGCAAGCCGCCGAAGCAGCGCCCGCTCCGGATGCCGCGACCGCCGATCCGGCGGCGACGCCCGCACCCACGGATGCCTCTACTCCGGCGGCTGCGGATGGCGCCCAGGGTGCTGTCGCCGCGGATGGCACCGCGGCAGCGCCCGCCGGTCGCACTCAGGTCGACTTCTCGATCAACGTGACGGCGGACTCGATCGACCAGGTCGTCGCATTCCTCGACGAGCTGCGAGGCGGACCCCGACTGCTCGGCCAGGTGAAGACGACCGTCTCTCCGACCGGCACGGGCTTCGACGTGACCGTGTCAGCGCTCACCTTCGTCATGCCGAAGGAGGGCTGATCATGAGCCCGAGTGCACTCGATGGGCTGCTGCTCGCGGCCTCCCGGTACGACGCATCCGATGTCCACCTGACGGCCGAAGCTCCGCCGCTCATGCGCGTCGACGGCGACCTTGTGCCGATCCCCGGATACACCGACCCGCTCTCCGCCCTCTGGGTGGAGTCGGCCGCGTTCGGACTCATGGCGCCTGCGCAGCGCGACGAGTTCGACGAACGCCACGAGGTGGATCTCGCGCACGCGTCCGAAGGCCTCGGGCGCTTCCGCGTCAACGTGTTCCGCCAGCTCGGATCGATTGCTGTCGCCCTCCGTTTCATCCCGCAGCGCGTTTTCACCCTCGAAGAGCTGGGGGCGCCCGCCATCGCGCGCGACCTGGCGCTCAAGCCGAGAGGCCTCGTGCTGCTCACGGGTCCGACGGGCTCGGGCAAGTCGACGACCCTGACAGCGATGGTCGACATCATCAACAACACGCTGCCGGCGCACGTGATCGCGATCGAAGATCCGATCGAATTCCATCACGAGAGCAAGAGGTCCCTGATCCACCAGCGCGAGGTGGGAGCCGACACGGGATCGTTCGCCGAGGCCCTGCGCCGCGTGCTGCGCCAGGACCCCGATGTCATCCTCATCGGCGAGCTTCGCGACCCGGAGTCGATTCAGACGGCGCTCTCCGCGGCGGAGACGGGCCACCTCGTTCTCTCAACCCTGCACACGCAGGGCGCGGCGAAGAGCGTGAACCGCATCGTCGATGTGTTCCCCGCCGATCAGCAGCAGCAGATCCGGACGCAGCTCGGCGACACCCTCCAGGGCATTATCAGCCAGACGCTCATGCCGCTCGCGCAGACGGGCGGCCGGACGATCGCGACTGAAGTGCTCATCAACACGCCGGCGGTTGCGAACCTCATCCGTGAGGGCCAGGTCGCGCAGCTCTACACGGCGATGCAGGCCGGTGCGCAGGTGGGCATGCACACATTGGATCAAGACCTCCGGCGACTCGTCGAGGAGGGCGTCATCGCGGCACACGTCGCCCGGATGTTCGCGGTCGATCCGAAGTACCTCGACGGCGTGCATGTGCGGCCGCGCGACCTCGATGCCGAGGCGTGGTCGATGCACGCCGGCGAACGTCAGTACCAGGGGATCTGATCATGGCGATCGTTCAGGAATTCACGTACCGCGCGGTCGACCCGCGCGGCGGCAGCGTCATCAAGGGCTCGATGGAGGCATCCAGCGAGTCGGCGGTGACCGGCAAGCTGCGCGCTCAGGGCCTCACGCCCCTCGAGATCTCGCCGCTCTCCAAGACCGGTCTCAACCGCGAGATCAAGATCCCGGGCCTCGGCGGGACGGTCAAGGCCAAGTCGCTCGCCATTTTCACGCGGCAGATGGCGGGTCTGCTGAACGCGGGCCTTCCGCTCATGCGGACCCTCTCGATCCTCATCGAGCAGACGGAGGACAAGCGGCTGCAGCCCGCCCTCGTGAAGGTGCAGGCGGATGTCGAGAGCGGCTCGTCGTTCTCGCAGGCACTGTCGCGGCATCCCGAGATCTTCCCGCCTCTCATGATCAGCATCGTGCGGGTGGGCGAGACGGGTGGATTCCTCTCGCGGGCGATGATGTCGCTCGCCGAGAACTATCAGAAGGAGTCCGAGCTCCAGAACAAGATCCGCGCTGCCGTCACCTACCCGACGATCGTCCTCATCATCGCCATCATCGGCGTGCTGGCGATGGTGACCTTCGTCGTACCGGTGTTCGAGAACATGTTCGCGGGGCTCGGCACTTCGCTTCCGCTGCCGACGCAGATCCTCGTGACGATCTCGCGCAACATGTGGTGGATTCTGCCGCTCCTCATCGTCGTGGTCGGCGTCGCCTGGGTGTGGTGGCTCCGCAACCGGAATAAGGAGAGCGTGAGGAGGGTCATCGACCCCTTCAAGCTCAAGATGCCCATCTTCGGCAAGGTCTTCACGAAGATGGCTGTGGCGCGGTTCAGCCGCAACCTCTCGATGATGCTCGACGCCGGTGTGCCGATCATCCAGGCGCTCGCGATCGTGGGCCAGGCCTCGAACAACTGGGCGGTCGAGCGGGCCGTGCACGACATCCAGGACTCCGTGCGACAGGGGCGCTCGTTCTCCGGGCCGCTGGCCAAGGCGGGCGTGTTCCCGACGATGGTCCCGCAGATGGTCGCGGTGGGCGAGGAGTCGGGAACGCTGTCGGAGATGCTCGCGAGCATCGCGGACTTCTACGAGGACGAGGTCGAGACGGCGACCTCGCAGCTCTCGGCGACGATCGAGCCCGTCCTCATCGTGGGCCTCGGCATCATCATCGGTGCCATGGTCATCTCGCTCTACCTGCCCATCTTCACGCTCTACGGGGATCTCGCGAAGCAGGCGTAGGGCGCAGTTCTCTGGGGGGAGAAAGACGGGGTGGCGACGCGGGGGATGTCGCCACCCCGTCGCTCGCTTGTTGTTGCGGGTGTCGAACATATGTACTAAGCTCGTGCTATGCCACCGGAGAGCCGTTTGGGAGAGGCGCAAGCCCCCGACTGGCTGGATGAGCGGTTCATTCCCGATGTTCCGGACTCTCTTGCATTGGTCGTCGAAGTGGCCGACGTGATGTCCGTCCTCGCCGCACAGCGGCTCGCGCGGATCGATGCGATGCGACGCGAGGCGCTCGCCGAGGCGGAGCGATTCGGGCGGCAGCTGAACGAGGTGGCACACCGCTCGGTGCGGCTCGAGCTCGCCGCCGGGCTGCGGATCACCGAGCACGCAGCCGAGGAGCTGCTGCGACTTGCTGAGGCAGTGGTGCACCGGTATCCGGCCGTACTCGACTCTCTGTCTCATGCGCGCATGACGGAGCGGCACGCGAGCATCCTGGTGGACCTCGTCGACGAGGCGGAGGCCGAGCTGCGCGATGATCTCGTCGCTCGGGCTGTCGCGCTCGCCGAAGTCGAGCCGATCGGCACCTTCCGTCGGCGCCTCCGCAGCCTCGTGGAGTCTGCGCGATTCGTCACCCTCGCTGAGCGCCACGAAGCTGCTGCGTCGCAGCGCCGTACGGCCGTCATGCCTGCGGACGACGGCATGGCGTGGCTCATGCTCTTCGGCCCCGCGGTCGAGATCCAGGCGATCCACGGTCGGATTACGAGGATGGCCAAGGTCATCAAAGCGACGCCTGACGAGACGCGGACGCTCGACCAGACTCGCGCCGATGTGATGAGCGACCTCCTCATCGACGGACGTTCCAACCTGCATCCCGAGCAGGCGCGGGGGATCAGGCCGACGGTCGTCGTGACGGTGCCGGCGCTCGCGCTCCTGAAGGACGGCGCGGCGGCTGCGGCAGCGGCGACGGGGCAGCCGCCGACCGTCGAGGGAGTCGGTCCGATTCCCCTCGAGCGGGCTCGCGAGCTGGCCGGGGAAGACCGGTCGATGATGCGCATCCTCACCCATCCGGAGACTGGAATGGTGCTCTCGGTCTCGCGCGATCGATACGAGCCGCCTCCGTGGCTGGCGAAGCTCGTCAAGTGGCGGGCCGAGCGATGCATGGCTCCGGGATGCAGCGTCCCGGCCTCGAGATGCGAGGTCGACCACTCGATCGCGTGGCAGCACGGCGGTCACACCTCGCTCGGAAACCTTTGCCCGCTCTGCACGGGTCACCACACGATCAAGCACCACGGTGGCTGGACCGTGCGCCAGATCGAGGGGAGCGGTGGTGCTCTCGAGTGGATCTCTCCGACGGGGCGTCGCTATGTCGTGGAGCCGGAGCGCAGGGTTCCCGTCTTCCGGCCGGCGGAATCCGCGGACGCGCCGTTCTGACGGACGGGCCACCTGGCGGACGCGCCATCTGACGTAACTGCCCTTCGGAGGCAGTGCCCTTTAGAGGCAGCGCCCTCCCCAGGACCGCGCCGTCCTCTACACCGAGACCCGCAGCACCTCTTCGATGGTCGTGAGACCCTGCGCGACCTTGCTGAAGCCGTCCTCACGGAGCGACACCATGCCCTGCCGCAGCGCGACCTGACGCATCTCGCTGCCCGTCGCGCGCGTCACGACGAGCTGCTCGAGCTCCTCGGTGAGCGTCATGACCTCGTGCAGGGCGACACGACCGCGGTAGCCCGTCCCCGAGCAGGCGGGGCAGCCGGCCGCGCGGAAGATCTGGGGCGGGTCCGACGGGTCGTGCGGAAAACCGAGCGACGTCAGCACGTCGGTCGGCTCGGTGAAGGGCTCGCGGCACCGCGTGCAGAGCCGCCGGGCGAGACGCTGGGCGACGATGGCCTCGAGCGCCGTCGCCACGAGGAACGGCTCGCAGCCGATCTCGGTCAGGCGAGTGAGAGCCGACGGAGCGTCGTTCGTGTGCAGCGTCGACAGCACGAGGTGACCGGTGAGCGCCGCCTCGATGGAGATGACGGCCGTCTCGTGGTCGCGGATCTCGCCGACGAGAACGACATCGGGGTCGGAGCGCAGGATCGACCGCAGGGCATTGCTGAACGTCAGCCCGGCCTTGTTGTTCACCTGCACCTGGTTGATGCCGCCGATGCGGTACTCCACCGGGTCTTCGACCGTGATGACGTTGATCTTCGGGTTAGCCACGGCCCGGAGCGCGGTGTACAGCGTCGTCGACTTGCCCGACCCGGTCGGACCCGTCGCCAGCACCATGCCGTGCGGCCGCGAGATCGAGGCCTCAAACCGGTCGAGGTTGCGCGGCGACATCAGGAGGTCCGACATCGCCATCCGCTGACCGGTGTTGTCGAGGATGCGCATGACGATCTTCTCGCCCCACACGGTCGGTAGCGTCGCGACGCGGAGGTCGACCTGCCGGCCCTCGTGCGCCACCGAGAGGCGCCCATCCTGGGGCCGGCGCTTCTCCGCGATGTCGATCGACGACATGATCTTGAGGCGCGAGATGATGCCGTCCTGGATCGACCGGTCGGCCTTCTGCATCTCGTGCAGCACGCCGTCGATGCGGTACCGGACGGTCAGCTGGCTCTCGCCCGGCTCGACGTGGATGTCGCTCGCGCGGTCGTTGATGGCCTGAGAGATCAGGAGGTTGACGAACCGCACGACGGGGGCGTCGGCGTCCTGATCCTCGATCGTCTCGGTGAACGACTCGGACGTCGACTCGACGTTCTCCTCGATCGCGATGGACAGCTCGCTGAGCTCCTCGTCCGACCGCAGGAAGCGCTCGAACATCTGCTCCAGCGCGTCGCGCGCGACGACGACCGGCTCGACGAAGAGGTCGGTGACACTGGCGACGTCGTCGAGCGCGACGATGTCGTTGGGATCCAGGATGCCCACCACGAGCCGGTCGCCCCGGCGGTCGAGCGGGATCAGCTGGTACTTGCGGCAGATGTTGCCGGGCACGAGCGCCACGACGTTCGGGTCGAGCGGGATGTTCGCGAGCTCGACATAGCGATGGCCTGTGTGCAGCGCGACGGCCTCAGCGACCTGCGCCTCGGTCGCGATGTGCGCGTTGACGAGGTGCTCTCTGAGCTCCGGGCCGTCACCCACCTCGGCGAGCGCAGCCGACATCTCGGCCGCACGCACGGCCCCGGTCAGCACAAGCGTCTGTGCGAGTCCCCTCATTGGATCTCCCCAAGTCCATGGGAGTCCCCAAACCCCCACCTGAATCATAAGCGAGGAGGCCGGTTTCGCGGCTGTGAGAACGGGAAGCGACTGTCAAGCCCGCGAGGGCAGGGGGGCCTCGCCGTTAGCCTGACGACATGGCCGAGACCGCGGCATCCGTTCCGAAAGACCGCAACCTCATTCAGCGGGTCACCGCGTGGGCGCTGAGCACCAAACCCGTCCGGGCGCTGCTCCTCTACAGCGAGCACCGCGGCCCCATGCTCGCCGACAGCGTCACGTACCGCACGCTGTTCAGCGTCTTCGCGGGCGTGCTCCTGGGCTTCTCGCTCGCAGCGCTCTGGCTCGCGGGCAACCCGACGGCGTGGCAGGCGCTCATCGACGCTGTCAACGCCGCGATCCCGGGTCTCCTCGGTGAGGACGGCCTCATCGACCCCGCGGACATCCAGGCGCCCGCGGGCCTGACGTTCGTCGGCGTCATCGCCTTCATCGGACTCATCGGCGCGGCGATCGGCGCGATCGGATCGCTCCGCACGGCCCTCCACATCCTCGCCGACAAGGTGCATGACGACGTCTTCTGGGTCTGGGTGATCCTGCGCAACCTCGCGCTCGCCATCGGCATCGGCGCGGGCCTCGCGGCCGCCGGTGCGATCACCTTCCTCGGCACCGCGGGCGTCAACGTCATCCTCGGATGGTTCGGCGTCGGTGCGAATGAGCCCGTGGGGCTCTTCGCGGCGCGAGCGGTGACGGTCGTGGTGGTGTTCGCACTGGATGCCGCGGCCATCGCGGTGCTCTTCGTCGCTCTCTCGGGGGTCAAGCCCTCCGCCCGGTCGCTCTGGAGTGGATCGCTCTTCGGCGCCCTCGGGCTCATCGTGCTGCAGCAGCTGTCCGGACTGTTCCTGGGCGGAGCGTCGTCGAATCCGCTGCTCGCGTCGTTCGCGTCGCTCATCGCGCTGCTCCTGTGGTTCAACCTCTCGGCACAGGTCATCCTCATCGCGAGCGCGTACATCATCACGGGCGTCGAAGAGGAGGCCGACCGGGTCAAGGCGCGCCACGGCGCATCGACGTTCGCGCAGCGGCGAGTGCGGCGCGCCGAGGCATCCGTCCGCGTGGCGACCGAAGAGCTTCAGCACGCCCGGGCCGACGAAGAGAAGGAGCGCGCGAATGCCTGAGACCGGCGACGACACCGTCACGGGTCGCATCACCGTCCCGGCGTACACCGCCGACCAGGTCCGCGCCGCCGAGCAGCCACTGCTCGAGGCCGGCGAGCCGCTCATGCGCCGCGCGGCCGCGGCGCTCGCGCACGTCGTGCAGGGACTCGTCGACGAAGAGCTCGACGAGCACCCGGAAGAGGACGTGCGCGTCCTCGTGCTCGCGGGCAGCGGCGACAACGGCGGCGACGCCCTGTTCGCCGCGGCCGCTCTCCAGCGCGCGGAGGTCCACGTCCTGTCCACCGGCAAGCGCGTCCACGAGAAGGCGCTCGCCACCGCGCTCGCCGAGGGTGCCGAGCTCGTGCAGCTCACCGACGTGCGCGACGCCGAGCCTGTCTACGACCTCGTGCTCGACGGAATCCTGGGCATCGGCGCGGCGAGCGATCCGGCGCTCCGCGGCCTCGCGCGCGAGGTCGTCGAGACGCTCCTCCCGGCCGTGCGGGCCGCCGATTCGCGAGTCGTCGCGGTCGACCTTCCGAGCGGCCTTCAGCCCGACGACGGCACGACGGCCGACGACGCGGTGCTCCCAGCATCCGTCACCGTCACGTTCGGGGCCGCGAAGGCCGGCCTGGCCCTCGGCCGCGGCCCGGAGTTCGTGGGCGAGATCGTCCTCGTCGACCTCGGGCTGGGCGACGGACTGGCGGACGACCCGGCGGTGGCCGAGGCATCCGTCGCCCGCGTCATCGAGGGCTGAGAACCCCGGACCTACCGGGCGTAGCGCTCCACGAAAGTGCCGAGCATCCGGCTCGGGTGCGACACCGGAGCGCGCCGCACCGCATCGAGCGTCAGCTGCAGCTCGTCGGCGGCGAAGTAGCCGTGGGACGCGTACGCGTGGATGCGCGTCGTGATGCCCTCGACGTCGAGCTCCGGGTGGAACTGCGTCGCATAGACGTTCCGGCCGACGCGGAACATCTGGACGGGGCAGGTGGGGGAGGACGCGAGCAGCACGGCCCGCTCAGGCAGCCACGAGATCGCCTCCTTGTGGCCGACGAACGCCTCGAAGGTCCGCGGCATCCCTGCTAGGAGCGGATCGGATGCGCCACCCTCGGTGAGCGTCACGGGCACGACACTGATCGGCTCGGTGTAGGTCCGGTCGATCGTCGCGCCCAGGTAGGCGCCGACCGTTCCCACGCCGTAGCACGCGCCGAGGAACGGGAAGTCACGGGCGACGACTCGGTCGAGGAGCGCCGCGAACTCGGCCTCCACGCGATGCTGAACAGCCGACTTCTTCTCGGGCGGGTCCGAAGCGTTGAAAGGCCCGCCGCCCACGAAGATGCCGGAGAGCTCGTCGAGGTCGAAGTCGGGCATGGCCTCGGACTCGAGGCGCACGCGACGCAGCGAGCCCTCGTCGAGCCCCGTGTAGCGCAGGAAGAGCGCGTACTCCTCGTCGGCCGGGAGGTCTTCGGCCCGGGTGGCGAGAAGGACGAACGGTTTCACCATTCGACCCTAAAGGGCCGCCGGGCGACCGGCCGCCGCATGTTTCCATCGTGCAAACTCTCCTCACGAGCGCCATCCCGATTCCGCGCTCTCGGGATCAGTGGGTAGCGTTTCACCGTGCACGAAGACAACTCCGAGCCCCGCGTCACTCCGCACCCGCTGGGAGCGACGCATCCCCTCGCCCTCGCGCCGGTGACTTCGCCCCCCGTGACGGTCGACGGCTTCGTCCGCCAGTTCCTCGTGAACCTCAACTTCGACATCGGCGTGCCGCTGTCGAAGTCGAGCACGAACGACCAGTACCTCGCGCTCGCCGTGACGGTGCGCGACTACCTCATGGCGCGCTGGCTCGACGATCAGCAGCGCCAGCGCGAGGTGCAGGCGAAGGGCGTGTGCTACCTGTCCGCCGAGTACCTGCTCGGCCGTCAGCTCGACAACAACCTCCTCGCCTCGCGCCTGACCGACATCGCGAAGGACGCGCTGCAGCAGTGCGGCATCAGCCTCGACGCCCTGCGCGAGCTCGAGGTCGAGCCGGGTCTCGGCAACGGCGGCCTGGGCCGCCTCGCCGCGTGCTTCATCGACTCGCTGGCGACGCTCGGGGTGCCGAGCATCGGCTACGGCATCCGCTACGAGTACGGAATCTTCCGGCAGACCTTCGTGGACGGTCAGCAGGTCGAGCAGCCCGACGCGTGGCTCACGCTCGGCTCGCCGTGGGAGTTCCCGCACCCCGAGGCCGCGCAGCTGATCGCGTTCGGCGGTCACACCGAGACCTACGACGACGACGGCGTCGAGCGCAGCCGCTGGATCCCGGGCTGGAACGTGCAGGCCGTGCCCTACAACTACATGGTCCCCGGCTACCACAACGGGCGGGTCAACACCCTGCGCCTGTGGAGCGCTGTCGCGACGGATGCCTTCGACCTGCGCATCTTCAACTCCGGCGACTACGAAGAGGCCGTCCGCGCCCAGACCTTCGCCGAGAACATCTCGAAGGTGCTCTACCCCGAGGACTCCACCCCTCAGGGCAAGGAGCTGCGCCTGCAGCAGCAGTACTTCTTCGTCGCGGCGTCGATCGGCGACTTCCTCGACAACGTTCTGCCGGCCGACTACGACGTGACGAAGCTCTCCGACCGCGTGATCTTCCAGCTGAACGACACGCACCCGGTCATCGCGGTGCCCGAACTCATGCGCGTCCTCGTCGACGAGCGCAAGCTGGAATGGGATGCCGCGTGGGAGATCACGCAGCAGTGCTTCGCGTACACGTGCCACACCCTGCTTCCCGAGGCCCTCGAGGTGTGGTCCGTCGACCTGCTCGGCCGGCTGCTCCCGCGGCACCTCGAGATCATCTACCGCATCAACGACGAGTTCCTCGAGGCGGTGCGCGAGCGGTTCGGCGACGACGAGCTGCGCATCCGCGCGATGTCGATCATCGGCGAGCACCCGTTCCGCTCCGTGCGGATGGCCTACCTCGCGACGGTCGCGGGCGCGAAGGTGAACGGCGTCGCGGAGCTGCACTCCCAGCTGCTGCGCGACAAGGTCCTGCCCGACTTCGACGAGTTCTTCCCGGGCAAGTTCACCAACGTCACGAACGGCGTGACGCCGCGCCGCTTCATCCGGCTCGCCAACCCGAGCCTCGCCGACCTCATCACCGAGGCCCTCGGCGCCGGCTGGACCGTCGATCTCGAGCGCCTCCGCGGCCTCGAGGCCTTCGCCGCCGACCCCGAGTTCCGCGAGCGGTTCGCCGCGGTGAAGTACGCCAACAAGCAGCGGCTCGCCGAGGTGCTCCACGAGCGTGACGGGCTCGCCCTCGGCGACGGCCACATGATCGACGTGATGGTCAAGCGGCTGCACGAGTACAAGCGCCAGATGCTGAAGGTGCTGCACATCGTGACGGAGTACGAGAAGGTCGTCTCGGGCAAGGTCGCGGCATCCGACATCACTCCCCGCACGTTCATCTTCGGCGCCAAGGCCGCCCCCGGCTACGTCATGGCCAAGCGGATCATCCACCTCATCAACGCGGTCGGCGAGGTCGTGAACGCCGACCCGCGCGTCGAGGGGCGCCTCAAGGTGCTGTTCCCGCCCAACTACAACGTCACCCTCGCGGAGCGCGTCATCCCGGCCGCCGACCTGTCCGAGCAGATCTCGCTCGCCGGCAAGGAGGCCTCGGGCACGGGCAACATGAAGTTCGCCCTCAACGGTGCGCTGACCATCGGCACCGACGACGGCGCGAACGTCGAGATCCGCGAGCTCGTGGGCGACGACAACTTCTTCCTCTTCGGCATGTCAGAGCCCGAGGTCGAGGCGCTGTGGGCCAAGGGGTACCACCCGACGGAGTTCTACCAGGGTGACGACAACCTCCGCGGCGCGATGGACCTCATCGCGTCCGGAGCGTTCTCGGGCGGCGACCGGTCGGTGTTCGAGCCGATCGTCTCGAACCTCCTGTACGACGACCGCTTCATGGTGCTCGCCGACTACTCCTCCTATATCGAGGCGCAGGCGAAGGTCGATGCCGCGTACGCGGATCAGGATGCCTGGACCCGGTCGGCGATCCTCAACGTGGCGCGCACGGGCTTCTTCTCGTCGGACCGCTCGATCCGCGACTACATCGACCGCATCTGGCACACGCCGCCGGTGCTCTGACCCGTCAGGGTCGCAGGCGCACGCCCTGACTCGTCAGGGCCGGACCGGCACGGCCGCGATGTGCGCGCGGATGGCTTCGAGCGCCTCGGCCACCACGGGGTTGCGGGGGCCTTCGTCGCGCGTCACGGCCCAGTAGCGCAGCGGATGCGCGAACGCTCCGTCGAGCACGCGCACGAGGCGCGGGTCTGCGTCGGCGAGGAAGTCGGGGAGGAGTCCGACGCCCGCGCCGGCCGCCGTCGCCTCGACGTGCGCGAAGACGCTCGTCGACCGGATGGACGCGGGCGAGGCGGGCAGCGACTGCACGGCGTGGTCGAGGTCGTCGACCTGGAGCGACGACTCGATGTAGTAGACGAGCGGGTGGCGTGCGAGGTCGGCGACGGATGCCGGGGTCCCGGCTCGCTCCAGATACGCCGGCGTCGCATAGAGCCGGAGCGAGTAGGCGCACACGGGGGTCGCGAAGGCGCGGTGGACCTGCGGGCGACCGACGACGATCTCGAGGTCGACGCCGGATCGGTTCTGGCGGACGCGCTGTGTCGCGGCGATGAGCTCGACGGCGAGGGCGGGGTGCTGCGCCTGCAGCCGTGCCATCGCCGGTACGAGGAACACCGACGTGAAGGCATCCGGAGCCGCGATGCGCACCATCCCTTGTACAGCGGCGGCGTCCCCGGAGAGTTCGCGGACGGATGCCTCGATCCGCTCCGCGACGGCGAGTGCGCGCCGTCCGAGCTCGGTCACCTCCCATCCCGACGCCGTGCGCACGAGCACGCGGCCGCCCATCGCGTCCTCGAGCGAGGCGATCCTCCGCGAGACGGTCGAGTGGTTGACGCCGAGCACCTCGGCGGCAGCCGTATAGCGGCCGAGCCGGGCCGCGGCGAGGAAGGTCATGAGGGCGTCGAGTTGAGGCTCGCGGGTCGCGGCGGTCACAAGAGAAGTGTGCGCAGATGCACAGTTGGAGTGCAAGATTCGTGCGCGGTCGTGCATTGAGCGCAAGTGCTCGGGATGCCTATGCTGGCGTCGCATCCTTCCAACGACGCAGGATCTCAGGAGACCTCATGTCCACGATCGCCTGGATCGGACTCGGCCACATGGGCGCGCCCATGACGGGGCACCTCGTCGCCGCTGGCCACACTGTCCGCGGGTTCGACATCAACCCGGCCGCCGCAGCCGCCGCCGAAGCCCGCGGCGTGACGCTCGCCGGCTCCATCGCCGAAGCGCTCGAGGGCGCGGACGCGTGCTTCACATCGCTCCCGATGCCGCAGCATGTGCGCGGCGTCTACGAGGGACCGGACGGCATCTGGGCGAACGCCGCCACAGGAACGATCCTCCTCGACACGTCGACGGTCGACATCGAGACATCGCGCTGGTGCCACGCCGAGTCGGAGGCGCGGGGCTTCGTGTTCGTCGACTCGCCGATCTCGGGCGGCACGGCCGGTGCCGAGGCGCACTCGCTCACCTTCATGCTCGGCGGACGCCCCGAAGACGTCGAGCGGGCGAAGGAGTTCATCGGGCCGATGGCGGGGTCGATCGTCGCGTGCGGCGGCCCGACGAGCGGCATCGCGGCGAAGCTCGTCAACAACATGATGCTGTTCATCGGCGTCATGGCCGTCGCCGAGGGATCGCAGCTCGCCGAGCAGCTCGGCCTCGACCAGCAGACGTTCTGGCAGGTCGCGAACGCGTCCTCGGGCGGCTCCTGGCCGCAGCGCGTCTGGTATCCCGTTCCCGGCGTCGTCGAGACGTCAGCCGCGAACCGGAACTTCGACGCGACGTTCTCGGTCGACCTCGCGCGCAAGGACTGCGCCCTCGCGGTGCAGGCCGGCGAGACGACCGGCGTGCACCTCCCCGCAGCGCAGCTCGCGCTCTCTCAGCTCGTGCAGCTCGCCGAGGAGGGCCTCGGCGGGAAGGACTGCACCCTCGTGACCCGGCTCGCTACGCCCGACGGCACGCTCCGCGGCTACGACCCCTCGCTCGACCGCGTCGCGGCGAGCGCCTGACCTCACTCCCGGCAAGAAGGACGAGAACATGAGCACCTCCACGATCGAGAAGTCGCCGGCCGAGGCATCCGGCACCCTCCCGACGATCCCGCACTACGTCGCCGGCGAGCGCGTCTCGCCCACGGGCGACGACGTCCGCTTCGGCCGCGTCTTCAACCCGGCGACCGGCGCGCAGACGGCCGAGGTGGCGTTCGCGAGTGCCGACTTCCTGCACGAGGTCGCCGCGAAGGCGAAGGCTGCGCAGCCGGGGTGGCGCGAGACGGGCCTCGCCAAGCGCAGCGCGGTCATGTTCCGGCTGCGCGAGATCATCAGCTCCCGCGCCGAGGAGCTCGCCCGCGTCATCACCGCCGAGCACGGCAAGACCGTCGCTGATGCGCTGGGCGAGGTCGCGCGCGGCCTCGAGAACGTCGAGTTCTGCACCGGCCTGATGCACCACCTCAAGGGTGAGTACTCCGAGCAGGTCGCGGGCGGTGTGGACGTGCACCAGGTGCGTCAGCCGCTCGGCGTCGTCGCGTGCATCACCCCGTTCAACTTCCCCGCGATGGTGCCTCTCTGGATGGTCACGACGGCGATCGCCGCGGGCAACGCGGTGATCCTCAAGCCGTCCGAGCGCGACCCCTCCGCCGCCGTATGGCTCGCCGAGGCGTTCCGTGAGGCGGGGCTCCCCGACGGGATCTTCAACGTCGTGCACGGCGACAAGGAGACGGTGGATGCGATCCTCGACGACCCGATCATCCGCGCCGTGTCGTTCGTCGGCTCGACGCCGATCGCGAAGTACATCTACACGCGTGCGGCGGCCAACGGCAAGCGCGTCCAGGCGCTGGGCGGCGCGAAGAACCACATGATCGTCATGCCGGATGCCGACCTGGATGCCGCAGCGGACGCCGCCGTCTCGGCCGCCTACGGCTCGGCGGGGGAGCGCTGCATGGCCGTCTCGGTCGTCGTCGCCGTCGGCGACGTCGCGGACGGGCTGATCTCCAAGGTGAGCGACCGCATCGGCGGCCTCGTCATCGGCGACGGCACCGACCCGAAGTCCGAGATGGGCCCGCTCATCACGCGCGAGGCGCGGGAGCGCGTCGCCGGCTTCGTCGAGGGCGCCTCCGGCGAGGGCGCGAAGGTCGTCGTCGACGGGCGCGACCACAAGTTCGAGGGCGAAGGGTTCTTCATCGGCGCCTCGCTGGTCGACGACGTCAAGCCCGGCATGCGCGTGTACGACGAGGAGATCTTCGGCCCGGTGCTGTCGGTCGTCCGCGTCGCGAACTACGACGAGGCCGTCGAGCTCATCAACTCCAACCGCTACGCGAACGGCACCGCCGTCTTCACCCGCGACGGCAAGACCGCTCGCCAGTTCGAGTTCGACATCGAGGTGGGCATGGTGGGCATCAACGTGCCGATCCCCGTGCCGGTCGGGTCGTTCTCGTTCGGCGGCTGGAAGGACTCGCTCTTCGGCGACACGCACATGTACGGCCCGGAGGCCTTCAACTTCTACACGCGCCGTAAGGTCGTCACGACGCGCTGGCCCGAGCCGAGCGAGAGCCAGATCAGCCTCGGCTTCCCGACGCACTGACCGCCGCCTCCCGGCTCCCGCGCGGGGCCGGGAGTAGGCTCGACGCATGGCCATCGCACGACTTCACGGGGGCCCGCTCGACGGGCAGATCCTTCCTCTCGAGCAGCCCGAACTCGACTCGCTCATCGTCCCCTACGGCGAGGGCCAGATCGTCTACCGCCGCGACGGCGAGGTCGAGCACACCGGCACCGACGACGGCCCGACCGAGGCCGCGTTCTGGTTCGTCGAGGCGACCGACGACATCGGCAACTCCGCCGACGACTGAGCCGTGGCCGGTTCGAGCGAGACCCCGAAAGACGGTCCGTCGAGCTCGCTCGAGGTCGAGCTGAAGTTCGACGTCGACGACGCGACGCCCCTGCCTGACTGGACGGGGCTTCCCGGAATCACGTCGGTCTCCGACCCCGAGCCGCGCGACCTCGACGCCCGGTACTTCGACACCGACGACCTCGCCCTTGCGCACGCCGGCTACGCGCTGCGCCGACGCTCCGGCGGTCCCGACGCGGGGTGGCACATCAAGGGCCCGCGTGAGGAGGGCGGTGGCCGCACCGAGCAGCACTGGCCGCTCACCGGCGACGAAACGCTGCCCGCGGCGGTGCACGAGGCCGTCCGCTCCGCCGTGCCTCAGGCGACGGATGCCTCGCTCTCCCCGCTCGCCCGCATCCGCAACGCCCGCACGGCGTACCACCTGCGCGATGCCGAGGGCGGCGTCGTCGCGGAGTTCGTCGACGATCATGTCGTCGCGACCGACGAGCGCCGCGGCGGGGGAGCGGAGCAGGCATGGCGTGAGTGGGAGCTGGAGCTCGGCCCCGCAGCGCCCACCGATCCCGACGAGATCGCCGCGTTCTTCGCGGCTGCCGAGCGCGTTATGACGGCCGCGGGCGCGCGGCCCGCGGCATCCGATTCCAAACTCGCCCGCACCCTCGGGCACTGACTCGGCGGCCCGCTCGGCCACTGACCCGGCCGCCCGCTCGCCCACCGACCCGGCTGCCCGTCGAGCCCACACATCGGCGCGCGAACCCACGCGTTGAGGTCGCACGGACGTGGGGGGTCGAGCGCGAATATGTGGGTTGAGGCCCGGGGTGAGCGCAAAGAACCGAGGCTGGCGCAAGAAGAAGCCCCCGCTGCCGTCGGCGCGGGGGCTTCTTCAGTGAGCTGGGGTCAGAGGTTGATCATGTGACCCGCGAGGCCGTGGAAGGCCTCCTGCAGCGCCTCGGAGAGCGTCGGGTGCGTGTGCACGTTGCGGGCGGCCTCGAGGGCCGTGAGGTCCCACTTCTGCGCGAGCGTCAGCTCGGGGAGGAGCTCCGACACGTCGGGGCCGATGAGGTGGCCGCCGAGGAGCTCGAGGTGCTCGCCGTCGGCGATGAGCTTGACGAAGCCCACGGGCTCGCCGAGGCCGTTGGCCTTGCCGTTCGCCGAGAACGGGAACTTCGCGACCTTGACGTCGTAGCCGGCGTCGCGCGCCTGCTGCTCGGTGAGGCCGAACGAGGCGACCTGCGGCGAGCAGAACGTCGCGCGGGGCATGTTGCGGTAGTCGCCGAGGGTCATCGTCTCGGCCTTGCCGATCGTCTCGGCGGCGACGACGCCCTGAGCCTCGGCGACGTGCGCGAGCTGGAGCTTCGCCGTGACGTCACCGATCGCGTAGATGTGCGGCACGTTGGTGCGCATGTGGTCGTCGATCTCGATCGCTCCGCGATCGCTGAGCTTGACGCCCGTCGCCTCGAGGCCGAAGCCCTCGACGTTGGGCGCGAAGCCGATCGACATCATGACCTTGTCGGCGTCGATGGACTGGGTCTCGCCGCCCGCCGCGGGGGTGTAGGTGACGGTGACGTGGTCGCCGTGATCGGTGACGGTCTCGACCTTGGTGGAGGTGAGGATGTCGACGCCGTAGCCCTTGTACTGCTTGGCGATCTCCTTCGACACGTCGGCGTCCTCGTTGGGGAGCGCGCGGTCGAGGAACTCGATGATCGTGACCTTGACGCCGTAGTTCGTCATGACGAACGCGAACTCCATGCCGATCGCGCCGGCGCCGACGATGACGATCGACTTGGGCAGCTCGCGCGTGAGGATCTGCTCCTCGTAGGTCACGATGTTGCCGCCGATCGACACCCCGGGGAGGAGGCGCACGCGCGAGCCGGTCGCGATGATCGCGTTGTCGAAGGTGACCTCTTCGGTAGAGCCGTCCGTCTTCTTGACGCTGATGGCGTTCGGGCCGGTGAAGGTGCCACGACCCTCGTACTCGGTCACCTTGTTCTTCTTCATGAGGAAGTGGATGCCCTTGACGTGGCCGTTGGCCACGGTGCGGCTGCGGTCCCACGCGACGCCGTAGTCGAACGACACGTCGCCCGAGATGCCGAAGAGGTCGGCCTTGTGGTGGAACTGGTGCGCGAGGTCTGCGTTCTTGAGCAGCGCCTTCGAGGGGATGCACCCGACGTTGAGGCAGACGCCGCCCCAGTACTTCTCTTCGATGATCGCGACGGAGAGGCCGAGCTGAGCGCTGCGGACGGCCGCGACATAGCCGCCGGGGCCGGCACCGAGGATGACGACGTCGTAGTGAGGCATGCCTTAACCCTATCGGTCGAGCGGAGGCTCCGATCCGCCGCCGGAGGCCGCGGGACCCGCGGGATCACGGCCTTCGGCGAGGGCCCGCTCACGTCGTGAGCGGGAGGTGAGGAGGTAGATCAGGGCGGCGGCGACGGCCAGGACGACGAGGCCCCCGACGACCCACGGCCAGACAGCCCCAGACGATGAGGCCTCCGTCGGCGCAGTGGTCGGGGTGGCGGTCGCGCTGGGCGTCTCCACGGGCTCTGCGGGCGACGCGCTCTCGGTGGGAGAGCTCGAGGCTGTGGGCGTCGGAGTGGGGGCTCCGGTGACGGTGAACGAGTACTCGCCCGAAATCGGATGCCCGTCGCTCGAGACGACCTTCCACAGCACCGTGACGGCACCCGACGCGCTCGCGGCGCCGGTCGTGAGCCGCTGCGTCACCACGGTGTCGCTCACGGACGGCTCGCCCTCGACGAGCGAGGCGCCCGAGGCATCCGTCACCGCGATCTCGTTCGCACCCTCCTCAGTGGAGATGAGGCCGCTGAAGGTCAGCGTGATCTCCGCCGGGAGCGACTCGACGGTCGCGTCGGCGGCCGGATCGGCCGAGAGGAACTCGTCGTGCGCGCTCGCGGGTGCGGCCCCGAGGAGGGTTGCGCCGATGGTCGCCGCAAGGCTCAGGGCGACGGCGACGAGGGCCGCGGAGACCCGGCGGACGGGGCGTTTGTGAATTCCTTGTGACGACACCCGCCAGAGCCTATCGGGGTCTTCTATGACGGCGACCCCCGGCATACCATGGCCGCAGGCGGGTCCGAACGCCCGTCGATTCGATGCAACGGACGGAGGTGCGGGATGGACTCGATGATGATGGACATGATGTCGAAGGACATGAAGTCGATGCCCGGCATGGACATGATGGACATGTCGGTCATGCAGGCGTGTATGGATGCCTGCTCGGCTTGCGAGCAGGCCTGCACGGTGTGCTCGACGCAGATGATGTCGTGCGCGATCACGTGCATGAACTGCGCGGACATGTGCAACACGATGATGCGCGCGATGCTGCGCATGCAGGGCATGAACCAGGCCAGCATGATGGCGATGCTCGACGCGTGCATCGCGATGTGCCAGCAGTGCATGGACGAGTGCATGGAGCACGCCGATCACAGCGAGATCTGCAAGATGTGCGCTCAGTCCTGCAAGGCGTGCATGGACGCATGCATGGCCATGAAGGACAGCATGATGGCGATGGGCTGAGCCCGTCGCCTTTCCCTTGGCGTCAGTCGGTGAGCGGCGCGACGTTGAAGCGCCGCTGGCCGACCGCGAGGACGTCGTAGCGCTCGTGCAGCGCGACCGGCGTGCCGGCGGAGATCTCCTGCGCGGCGCCTGATCCGTTCCACACGGAGAGGGGCGTCGCGCCGGCGATCGGCCGCAGCACGAGCGTGCCATCGGCGTGGACCGCCTCGACGATCGCGTCCACCCAGTCCGAGGGTGTGGCCGAAGCCAGGCGCGCCTGGATCAGATGCAGCGCGTGACCCGGCGCGAACGTCGAGCAGGCCCGCCCGTGGACGCACATGCACGCCGCACGCTCACGCACCTCGAGGGGCGGAATGTGGGAGTGCGGGGTCGACACGGGTTGCTCCGATCAGTAGGTTCGATTACCCCGCCAAGGCTAGGCAAGGGCGCCTGCCGAGGCATCCGAAGCGACACACGCCGAAACAATGCGGAACCCCCCCGGTCCGCGGCGCGAGCGGGTGGCGACGGCTCTTCACGGGGCGAGCCGATCGGATAGGCTTTTTGCGACGAGGAGGAGCAGCGTGGACGACAATCGCCGACCGGATGAGATCCGCCGCGCTGCGGACTCGGAGGCTGCACACCCGGCCGACCGGGCCGCAGACACGACCCAGACGTTCGGACACGATTCCGATCTGTCCTTCATCCCGTTCGGGGCCGACCTGTCGACCGCCGAGCTCGACGCGATCGAGGCCCTGCCGTCGCGCGTAGCGATCCTCATCGTGCGCTCCGGTCCCACGGCCGGCGCCCGCTACCTCCTCGACACCGACGTGACGACGGTGGGCCGCCACCCCGAGGCCGACATCTTCTTCGACGACGTCACCGTGTCGCGCCGCCATGCCGAGATCACGCGGGATGACGCGGGCTTCGAGATCGTCGATCAGCGATCGCTCAACGGCACCTACGTCAACGGCGAGCGGGTCGACCGTGCCCGCCTCGACAACGGCTCCGAGGTGCGCATCGGCAAGTTCCGCCTCAACTTCTTCGTCTCGCCCGCAGACCTCGCGCAGGCCGCGGACGGTTGATGTCGACGGCTGCCGCCCGCGAACGCTCATCGTCCGCGGGTCTTCTGAGCATCGGACAGGTCCTCGCCCGGCTTGCCCCGGAGTTCCCGACGCTCACCTCGAGCAAGCTGCGCTTCCTCGAAGTGCAGGGCATCGTGACGCCCGTGCGCACCGAGTCGGGCTATCGCAAGTTCTCGCAGACCGACCTCGAGCGGCTGCGTCTCGCCCTGACGCTCCAGCGCGACCACTACCTGCCGCTCGTCGTCATCCGCGAGTACCTCGAAGACATCGACGCCGGCCGTGACCCCGCGACCCCGGTCGCCGCTCCGCCGCCCTCGATCGTTCCCGCGCCGCGGCGCTACCGTCGCGAGGAGCTCCTCTCGGCCACGGGCGCGGCGCCCCAGCTGCTCAACGACGCGATCAGCACGGGCGTGCTCGCCGGCTCCGACGCGTACACCGAGCAGCAGGTCGCGATCCTCCGCGCCCTCGTCGCCCTCGACCGCCACGGCATCGAGCCGCGCCACGTCCGCACGCTGCGACAGAGCGCCGAGCGCGACGTCGCACTGGTCGAGTCGGCTCTCGCGGCGCTCCTGCGCCGGACGGATGCCTCGAGCCGCGCCCGCGCCAGCGAGCTCGCACCGGAGCTCGCCAAGCGCCTGGAGGAGCTCCGGGCGATCTTCGTCCGCAGCGCGCTGGACCGCCTTCTGTCCTGACCCGATCCGGCCCGCGCCGGCCTCGAACGCGCGACACGCCGAGCGCCGGGGAGCGGATGTCGTTGCCCGGGGCCCACCCCTCATCTAGCGTTGGATAACACGGTCCGGGAGGAGGCACCGAATGACAACTGACGAGACTCCCGAGGAGCCCCAGTTCGTCGCAGACCTCCTCTTCACCGACGGTCTTCCCGCCATGGACGACGAGGTCGGGTACCGCGGAGCGGTCGCCGCCCGCGCCGCCGGCATCACGTATCGCCAGCTCGACTACTGGGCGCGCACCGAGCTCGTCGAGCCCACCGTCCGGGGCGCGAGCGGGTCGGGCTCGCAGCGCCTGTACGGCTTCCGCGACATCCTCGTTCTCAAGCTCGTGAAGCGCCTGCTCGACACCGGCATCTCTTTGCAGCAGATCCGCACCGCCGTCGACCAGCTGCGCGCGGCCGGCATTCGCGACCTCACCGGCACGACCCTCATGAGCGACGGCGCCTCGGTCTACCTCTGCACGTCGAACGACGAGGTCATCGACCTCATCAGCCGCGGCCAGGGCGTCTTCGGCATCGCCGTCGGCAATGTGCTGCGCGAGGTCGAGTCGACCCTCGTCGAGTTCGAGCCGCAGGCTCCCGACGCGCTGGACGAGCTCGCCGCTCGCCGCGCGGCGCGCACCGCCTGACGCCCTCTCGCGGAGGACGCCAGGCGCGACGCCTCAGCCTGCATACGCGAGGTCGTGGGCGACGGATGCCGCGGCATCCGTCCCCGACTCGAAGGCCTGCGCGAGATCGGCGATGAGATCCGTCGGGTCCTCGAGGCCGATGCTGAGCCGGACGAGCGCGTCGGACGGCTTCGCCTCGGACTGGACCGGACGGTGGGTCAGTGCGGCGGGATGCTGGATGAGCGAGTCGACGCTTCCGAGCGAGACGGCGTGGGTGAAGAGCCGCACGCCCGACGTCAGCGCCACCGCCGCGCCGTAGCCGTCGGCGAGCTCGATGGCGATCATGGCGCCCGGGCCCGACTGCTGCGTGCCGATGAGGCCGTGGGGATCGCACTCGGGGAATCCCGGGAAGTGGACGGCGGCGACCTCCGGCCGCGACCGGAGCCACTCCGCCACGGTCCTGGCGCCGTCCTGCTGCGCGCGCATGCGGACCGGCAGCGTCCCGAGCCCGCGGTGCAGCAGGTAGGCCGCGAGCGGGTGCAGGATCGAGCCGGTGATGGCGCGCGTTCGCCGCAGAGCCGACGCGAGCCGCGCGTCGCATGCGACGACGCCGCCCACGACGTCGCCGTGTCCGCCCAGGTACTTCGTCGCGCTGTGGAGTGAGAGGGCGGCGCCCAGGTCGAGCGGATGCTGCAGCACCGGCGTCGCGAACGTGTTGTCGACGAGCACCGGCACATCGCCCGCGGCCGCCGCGACCGCGCGGATGTCGACGAGCTCCAGCGTCGGGTTGGCGGGGGACTCGACGATGACGAGAGCTGTGTCGGCGCGGACGGATGCCGCGACATCCTCGGGTCGGCAGAACGTGGTGTCGACTCCGAGCAGACCGGATGCCAGGAGGTGATCGGATCCGCCGTACAGCGGCCGGACGGCGACCACATGGCGCTTGCCGCTCTCGTGGGTCACCGCGAGGAGCGTCGCGGTGAGCGCCGCCATGCCGGACGAGAACGCGACGGCCTCCTCGGCGTGCTCGAGCCGCGCGAGCGCCTGCTCGAACCGGGCGACGGTCGGGTTCCACAGCCTCGCGTACACGTTCGAGCCGCCGTCGAGCGGCAGGCCGCCGGTCGCGAGGACCTCATACGAGAGTCCGCCCAGCTCGACGTCCGGAAGCGGGCTCGTCGACGAGAGGTCGAGGGGGAGCGCGTGCACGCCGAGGCTCGCGAGATCTTCGCGGCCGGCGTGCACAGCGATGCTGTCGGGTTGCAACGTCTTCGGTGCCATGAACAGCATGCTCTGTCATCGCGCGCCGTCCGGCAACTGATGCTCAGGAGCTGTCGCATTAATGGAGCAGAACGCTCACGCTCGCGACAAAGTGACCATCACGGCGAGCCGAGGAAGTGTGCTATGGGCCGGGCCGGGTGGGTCAGGCGCGCGCTTCGCCCGGCACGGGGATGCGCCCCGTGCGCATGACGCGGTCGAGCAGCGCGTCGAAGTCGGCGGCGAGCTCCTGGGCGGAGTCGCCCGGCCAGATGTGCAGCGGCTTGGCGGCGCCCTGCGCCTGCTGGAGCGACGTGCGCTCAGGCAGCTGCGGCGAGAGGACCAGCGGCCCGAACATGTCGCGCAGCTCCTTGATGCGGAACTGGTGCTCGATCGACTGCGGTCGCACGCGGTTCACGACGATGCCGAGAGGCTGGAGGCGGGGGGAGAGGCCGCGGCGGATCTCTTCGATCGCGCGGAGAGCCCGGTCGGCGGCGGCGACCGAGAACAGGCCCGGCTCGGTCACGACGATGACCCGGTCGGACGCCGCCCAAGCGGTGCGCGTGAGGGCGTTCAGCGAGGGGGCGCAGTCGATCAGCACGAGATCGTAGTCGGACTCGATCGTCGCGAGCGCCTCTTCGAGCTTCCACACGTCGCGGACGCTCGGGTGCGGGCCGTCGAAGTTGATCGCTGACGGGCTGCCGATCATCACGTCGATCGTGCCCGGGTGCACCTTCGCCCAGCCGCTCGAGGTGATCGCCTGACGGACGACCTTCTCCTTGGGATTGGCGAGCACGTCGGCGACATTCAGCCGGCCGGCGACCTGGATGTCCATGCCGGTAGATACGTCGGACTGCGGGTCGAGGTCGACGACGAGGGTGCGGACTCCACGTGCGAAGGCGGCCGAAGCGAGGCCGAGAGTCACGGTCGTCTTGCCGACTCCGCCCTTGAGCGAGCTCACCGAGAGTACGTGCACAAGGGTCTACGTTACCGTCCCCTAGGCTGAGAGCACACTCAGCCCCCACATGACGACGTCCGAACGAGGTGCGCATGTTCCGGAAGATCCTGGTCGCAAACCGTGGCGAGATCGCGATTCGAGCGTTCCGCGCGGCCTTCGAATTGGGGGCGCGGACCGTCGCGGTCTTCCCCTATGAGGACAGAGGATCGCTGCACCGACAGAAGGCCGACGAGTCCTACGTCATCGGCGAGCAGGGGCATCCTGTCCGCGCGTATCTCGACGTCGACGAGATCATCCGGGTCGCCCTCGCGTCGGGTGCCGACGCCATCTATCCCGGCTACGGCTTCCTGTCCGAGAACCCCGAGCTCGCCGCCCGCGCGGCCGAGCACGGCATCACCTTCATCGGCCCGCCGTCGACGGCTCTCGAGATGGCGGGCAACAAGGTCACGGCGAAGCAGCACGCGATCGCCGCGGGCGTCCCCGTCCTGAAGTCGACGGAGGCGTCCGAGGACGTCGACGAGCTCGTCGCCCAGGCGGCCGGCATCGGGTTCCCGATCTTCGTCAAGGCGGTCGCCGGAGGTGGCGGACGCGGCATGCGTCGCGTCGAGACGCCCGGCGAGCTGCCTCCCGCAATCGCCGAGGCGATGCGCGAGGCGGGAGCGGCTTTCGGTGACGCGCGCGTGTTCCTCGAGCAGGCCGTCGTGCGTCCCCGCCACATCGAGGTGCAGATCCTCGCGGACGCCACGGGCCACACCGTCCACCTCTTCGAGCGCGACTGCTCGGTGCAGCGGCGCCACCAGAAGGTGATCGAGATCGCGCCGGCTCCGAATCTCGACGACGAGCTGCGGCAGCGCATCCATCGTGATGCGGTCGCCTTCGCGAAGTCCATCGGCTACGTCAACGCGGGGACCGTCGAGTTCCTCGTCGACACGGCGGGGGAGCGGGCCGGCCAGCACGTGTTCATCGAGATGAACCCGCGCATCCAGGTCGAGCACACCGTCACGGAAGAGGTCACCGACGTCGACCTCGTCCAGTCGCAGATGCTGATCGCCGCCGGCGCGACGCTCGACGAACTGGGCCTCGCCCAGGAGAAGATCGTCCTCCGCGGCGCAGCGCTGCAGTGCCGCATCACGACCGAGGACCCGTCGCAGGGCTTCCGCCCCGACACCGGACGCATCACGACGTACCGGTCGCCGGGCGGCGCCGGGATCCGCCTCGACGGCGGCACGACGGCCGCGGGTTCCCAGATCAGCCCGCACTTCGACTCGATGCTGGCCAAGCTCACGTGCCGCGGGCGGGACTTCCCCGCCGCCGTCGCGCGGGCCAAGCGCGCACTCGCCGAGTTCCGCATCCGCGGGGTGGCGACCAACATCCCGTTCCTCCGCGCCGTGCTCGACGACCCCTCGTTCGTGGTCGGCGACCTCAGCACGGCGTTCATCGAGGAGCGCCCGAGTCTGCTGACGAGCCACCCCTCGCGCGACCGCGCGACGAAGCTCATCAACTGGCTGGCCGACGTGACGGTCAACCGACCCTACGGCGAGAAGCCGGTGTCGGTGTCGCCGGGCAGCAAGCTCCCGGCCATCGACCTGTCCACTCCGCCTCCCGCGGGCACGCTCGACCGGCTGCGCGAGCTCGGGCCCGCCGGTTTCGCCCGCGCACTCCGCGAGCAGGTGCCCCTCGCCGTCACCGAGACGACGTACCGGGACGCCCACCAGTCCCTTCTCGCGACGCGCGTGCGCACACGCGACCTCGTCCGCGTCGGGCCGCACGTCGCCCGCATGACGCCGGGCCTCCTCTCGGTCGAGGCGTGGGGTGGTGCGACGTACGACGTGGCCCTCCGGTTCCTCGCCGAAGACCCGTGGGAGCGCCTTGCCGCCGTTCGCGAGGCGATCCCCAACATCCCGATCCAGATGCTGCTCCGCGGCCGCAACACGGTCGGCTACACGCCGCGGCCAGTCGAGGTGACCGACGCCTTCGTGCGCGAGGCGGCCTCGACGGGCGTGGACATCTTCCGCATCTTCGACGCACTCAACGACGTCGATCAGATGCGCCCGGCCATCTCCGCCGTCCTCGAGACGGGCACCGCCCTCGCCGAGGTCGCCGTCTGCTACACGGCCGACCTCCTCGACCCCGCAGAGAAGCTCTACACGCTCGACTACTACCTCCGCCTCGCGGATCAGATCGTCGAGTCCGGCGCGCACATCCTCGCCATCAAGGACATGGCGGGCCTCCTGCGTCCCGCCGCCGCGGCGAAGCTCGTGACGGCGCTGCGCGAGCGGTTCGACCTTCCCGTGCACCTGCACACCCACGACACGGCGGGCGGCCAGCTCGCGACGCTGCTCGCGGCGAGCGCGGCGGGAGTGGATGCGGTGGATGCCGCGGCCGCCCCGCTGTCGGGCACGACGAGTCAGCCGTCCCTGTCGGCGCTCGTCGCCGCTCTCGCGCACACCGAGCGCGACACCGGCATCGACCTCGCCGCCGTCAGCGATCTCGAGCCCTACTGGGAGGGCGTGCGCCACCTGTATGCGCCGTTCGAGTCCGGCCTGCCCGGCCCCACAGGCCGCGTGTACCACCACGAGATCCCCGGCGGCCAGCTGTCGAACCTCCGCCAGCAGGCGATCGCACTGGGCATGGCCGACGACTTCGAGCTCATCGAGGACATGTACGCCGCGGCCGACCGCATCCTCGGCCGCATCCCGAAGGTGACTCCGTCGTCCAAGGTCGTGGGCGACCTGGCGCTGGCGCTCGTGGCAGCGAAGGCCGACCCGGCCGACTTCGCCGAGAACCCGCAGAACTACGACATCCCGGACTCGGTGGTGGGTTTCATGGCGGGCGAGCTCGGCGACCTGCCGGGAGGCTGGCCCGAGCCGTTCCGCACGAAGGTGCTCGCGGGCAGGCAGATCTCGATCGACATCCCGCCGCTCACCGACGCCGAGCGCGCGGGACTTGAGGGGGATGCCGCGACCCGCCGCCGCACCCTCAACCGCCTGCTCTTCCCCGGACCCGCGAAGGAGTTCGAGAAGGCGCGGGAGACCTACGGCGACCTCTCGACGCTCGGCACGCCCGACTACCTCTACGGGCTGAAGCCCGGTGAGGAGCATGTCGCCGAGATCGATCCCGGCGTGCAGCTCTACGTGGGCCTCGAGGCGATCGGCGAGGCCGACGCCAAGGGCGTCCGCACCGTCATGACGACGCTCAACGGACAGCTGCGCCCCGTGTACGTCCGCGACCGCAGCATCAAGGTCGAGACGCGCCAGGCCGAGAGGGCCGACACGTCGCGGCCCGGGCAGGTCGCGGCGCCGTTCTCGGGGGTCGTGACGATCAAGACCGAGGCCGGCGACACCGTGACCGCGGGGCAGCCGATCGCGTCGATCGAGGCGATGAAGATGGAGGCGGCCATCACGGCTCCGGTCGACGGAGTGATCGAGAGGATCGCGATCGCCGCCACGCAGCAGGTGGAGGCCGGCGACCTTTTGGTCGTCATCCGCCCCGCCCAGTAGCCTGGAGGATGGGCACCCGACGCCCGACATCCTCTGGAGATCATGCAGTGACGCCCGAGCGCAACGACCAGCACCCCGACGAAGAGACCGAGAACGGCGTGCTCGCCGAGACCGGCGGGATCGACACGACCGCCATCGGAATCCTCGGCGGCGGCACCGAACAGGTGAGCGTCGTCCTTCCCTCCGCCTCCGACGACGAAGAGCTCGGCGACGACGACGTCGTCGGCGACGAGGTCGAGGTCGAGAGCATCGACGTGGACTTCCCGCCGCGCCTCGAGCGCCCGGCCTATGAGGCCGAGTGGCTCGGCGAGGCGGCGAATGAGCCCGTGCACGTCGAGATCGAGGATGCCGCGTCCGAGGCCTCCGCCGCCGAATCCGACTTCCCCGCATCCGAAGAGCAGTCCGCCGATCACCCTGCACTCGAGGGCGAGCTCGAGGACGCGGACGATCCCGAGGTCGTCGAGTTCGTCGATGTCGTCGACGGGACCGACGCCGATGGCGAGAATGTAGGCACGTACGAGACGTACGTCGCCGGAGACGGCGAGACGCACGAGACCGCTCACGCCGATGACGAGATCCACACCGCTGATGCAGAGGTCGTCGCCGAGATCGTCGACGACCTCGAAGGACCCGTGCTCGTCGAGGGCTTCGACGATGACGACATCGACGGCACCGCCGCCGGCGCCGACGTCGAACACGACGCCGACGCCGCCGGTGTCGCAGGCCCCGGCATCCAGGATTCCGATGATGAAGACGACGGCGCCGACGCGCTTCCGGTGATGGGGTTCACCGATGACGCGCACGACGCAGACACCGCCGAGCCCGGGGGTGCCACCGAATCGACCGTGGAGGCCGAGATCGTGACTGAACAGGACCACCCGGGCGACGCCGGCCAGGCCGACGCCCCGGCGCCTCTCACCGGCGGCACCGCGCGGGGCGCGGCATCCGTCACCCCTACCGGTTCGGTGCCGACCACCACCGGCTCCAATCCCGCGACCCGCCGGGAGGCGCACGCCGAGTCGGCCGACAAGCAGGAGCGCGCACACGCCGTGGAGCGCGTGCAGCCGCGGTCCGATGTGGCCCTCACGTCCAAGCGCCTCGGCGAGTTCGAGCCGGGCCGCGAGTCGGCCGACCTTCTGACGGCCGACCGCCTGCTCGACCCGCACCAGGTCATCAAGCCCGAGCCCGAGGGCGCATGGCAGCACTTCGTCTACTCGATCACCGGCCGGCGCGTGAACCTCGGCGACGGCAAGCGCGCGCGGGCCCGCAAGGAGCTCGACCGCCGCATCTCGGCCGCCCTCGGCCAGGGCGCGCGGTTCGTGCCGGTGCTCTCGCGCAAGGGCGGCGTGGGCAAGACGACGATCACGACGCTCCTCGGCATGGCACTGGCGGATGCGCGCGACGACCGGATCATCGCGATCGACGCCAATCCCGACCGCGGCACGCTCGCGGAGCGCATCGCGCGCCAGAACGGCAAGACGGTGCGGGACCTCGCCCGCGCTCGCGGCGAGATCTCGGGCTACGCGGGCATCTCGTCGATCGTCGCGCGCGACGACACGCGCCTCGACGTCCTCGCCTCCGATGCCGACCCTCGCATCGCCGAGGCCTTCAACGACCGGGATTACCACGACGTCGCCTCGATCGCCGCGCACTACTACTCGATCGTCCTCACCGACACGGGCACGGGCATCGTGCACTCGGTCATGCAGGCGACGCTCGATCTCGCCGATCAGCTCGTCATCGTCTCGGGACTGAGTGTCGACGAGGCCCGCCTCGCGTCCGAGACCCTGACGTGGCTGGAGACGAACGGCTACGCCGAGCAGGTGCGCGGCGCCGTCGTGGTGCTGAACAACGCTCGGCCGGGGACGCCCCTCGTGCGCCCCGAGGAGCTCGAGACGCACTTCAAGAGCCGCGTGCGCGCCGTCGTGCGCGTGCCGTACGACCCGCACATCGCCGCAGGCAGCGCGATCACCTTCCGCGACCTGCGCCCCGAGACCCGACTCGCCGCACGGGAGCTCGCGGCGAGCGTCGTCGAGGGGCTGCGCTCGCTCGCGTCGGCCGCCTGACGTGGCGGTCCGGCCCATCCGCCTCTTCGGCGACCCCGTCCTCCGCGCGCCCAGCGCGCCGATCGGCGAGATCGACGACGGCGTGCGCGCACTCGTGCAGGATCTCGTCGACACCGTCGAGCTCCCCGGCCGCGCCGGCGTCGCCGCACCGCAGATCGGCGTCGGCCTCCGGGCCTTCAGCTACAACATCGACGGCGACATCGGCTACGTCATCAACCCCGAGATCGTCGAGGTCTCGGGTGACCCCGTGCCGACCGGCGAGGGATGCCTCTCCGTCCCGGGGCTCTGGCACGACGCGCTGCGGCATCCGTATGCGAAGGTGCGGGGGATCGACCTCGACGGCAACGAGATCGTGGTCGAGGGCGAGGGTCTGCTCGCTCAGGCGCTGCAGCACGAGACCGACCACCTCGACGGGATGCTGTACATCCAGCGCCTCACGCCCGAGGAGCGCAAGGTCGCGATGCGGGAGATCCGCGAGAGCGACTGGTTCTGACGCGAAGAGGGCCCGGACGATCGTCCGGGCCCTCTTGCGTGGCTTGGCCGCTCAGCCTCCGAGCGACACGTTGGTCGTCGCGACCGGCACGTTGTAGAGCTCGTCGACCTCGGACGCGAAGTCCTGCAGGATGACGTTGCGCTTGATGCTCATCTTCGGTGTGAGGTGCCCGCTCGCCTCGGTCCACTCGGTCGAGAGGATCGCGAACTTGCGGATCGACTCGGCGCGCGAGACGGACTTGTTGGCGGTGTCGATCGCCCGCTGCACTTCGGCACGGACGGCGCTGTTCTTCGCGGCATCGGCGAGCGACATGTCGGCCGGCAGGTCGTTGTTGGCGAGCCAGGTCGGCAGCATCTCGGGGTCGAGGGTGACGAGGCAGGAGATGAACGGCTTCTGGTCGCCCACGACGACGACCTGGCCGACGATCGGGTTCGAGCGGATGGGGTCTTCGAGGGCGGCCGGCGCGACGTTCTTGCCGCCGGCCGTGACGATGATCTCCTTCTTGCGACCCGTGATCCTGAGGAAGCCCTCATCGTCGAACGAGCCCAGGTCGCCGGTGAGGAACCAGTCGCCGTCGAACGCGGCGGCCGTCGCCTCGGGGTTGCGCCAGTACTCCTTGAAGACGTTGATGCCGCGGACCTGGATCTCGCCGTCGTCGGCGAGACGGACGCCGACGCCGGGGAGCGCGGGTCCGACGGTCCCGATCTTCGACTTCGTCGCGAGGTTGACCGTTGCGGGGGCCGTGGTCTCGGTGAGTCCGTATCCCTCGAGGATCACGACGCCGAGGCTGTGGAAGAAGTGGCCGAGGCGAGAGCCCAGGGGAGCGGAGCCCGACACGGCGTAGACGACCTTGCCGCCCATCGCCTCGCGGAGCTTGCTGTAGACGAGCCGGTCGAAGAGCGCGAACCTGATCTTGAGCCCGAGGGGGATCTTCTTGCCCTCTTCGCGGAGCTTCGAGTGCTCGATCGCGGCGCTCGCGGCGGCGCGGAAGATCTTGCCCTTGCCGCCCGCCTCGGCCTTCTGCTCGGCCGAGTTGTAGACCTTCTCGAACACACGCGGGACGGCGAGGAGGAACGTCGGCTTGAACGAGCCGAGAGCGGGGAGGAGGTGCTTCGTGTCGGGCTGGTGACCCGTCTTGACGCCGGCATGGATGTCGAGGATCGAGATGAAGCGGGCGAAGACGTGCGCCGTCGTGATGAACAGGAGCGTCGAAGCGCCCGGAGTCTCGACGACCTCGTGCAGCGACTTGGCGGCGTTGCGGCTCAGCTCGACGAAGTTGCTGTGCGTGAGCACGCAGCCCTTCGGCCGGCCCGTCGAGCCCGACGTGTAGATGAGGGTCGCGATGTCGGCGCCGTTGGCGAGGTTCCGCCGGCGCTCGATCTCCTCATCGGAGACGCCCTCGCCTCCGGCGACGAGCTTGTCGAGGTCGCCGTCGTGCATCGACCACGTCGAGCGGATCAGGGGAGTTCGGCGCGGACCTCTTCGATGCGCGCCGCGTGGTCGGCCGACTCGGTGATGACCGCGATCGCGCCGGAGTCCGAGAGGTTCCACTGGATCTGGGCGGCGGAGCTCGTCTCGTAGATCGGCACCATCACCGCGCCGGCATAGAACAGCGCGAAGTCGACGAGCGTCCACTCGTACGTCGTGCGCGCGACGAAGCCGACCTTGTCGCCCGGCTCGATGCCGGCGGCAGCGAAGCCCTTCGCGAGGGCGATGACCTGGCGCTGGAATTCCGCCGCGGTGATGTCGCGCCATCCGTCCCCGTCGGGAACCGCGAACAGGGCGAGCTGCGGCGTCGCCTTGACCCGCTCGACGAGCAGGTCGGTGACGTTTGCGGAGGGATCCGCGGGGACTATCGCGGGGACTTCGAACTGGACCACGGCAACTCCTTCGGTACCGGCATTCATCGGGTGCGCCTGCCTCCGAGTGTATCCGGACCCCGTGGACCCGCCCGGATCGCTGGGGACGGATGCCGCGGCCCGGCCCACGAGGACCCCCTGTCACACACGCCTCGGCGCGCGACACCGCCCGGATAGACTTCAAGGCGCCGTCGCGTCGCGATGCGCGCGAGGATGACGGAGGGAGCGCGGTGCTCAAGGTCGGGATCGACATCGGCGGAACGAAGATCGCGGGAGGGGTGGTCGACGACGAGGGCACCATCGTCGAGCAGCTTCGCGTCGAGACTCCCGTCGACACCGCAGCGCTCGAGGATGCCGTGGTCGACATGGTCCGCCACCTCCACGATTCGTACGACGTCACGGCCGTCGGCGTCGCCGCCGCGGGGTTCGTCGATCGAGACGGCGCCGTGATCATCCACGCCCCGAACATCGCGTGGCGGAACGAGCCGCTCAAGGCCAAGCTCGAGGGCCGCCTCGACATGCCCGTCACGATCGAGAACGACGCCAACGCGGCGGGTTGGGCCGAGTATCGCTTCGGCGGCGGCGCCCACGTCGACGACATGGTGATGCTGACGCTCGGCACGGGCGTCGGGGGAGCGGTCATCCTGGGCGGCAGTCTGTACCGCGGCGGTCACGGCATCGGCGCCGAGCTCGGCCACATGCGCTTCACGCGGGACGGCCGCCCGTGCGGCTGCGGACAGAACGGATGCCTCGAGCAGTACGCATCCGGTCGTGCCCTGCAGCGCGAGGCCGATGAGATCGCCGATGCCGGCGGGATCGGTGAGGCTCTCGCGGCGGTCCGAACCGAGAAGGGCTCGATCAGCGGTCCGGCGATCTCGCGGCTCGTCCTCGCGGGCGACCCGGGCGCGCTCGAGGCGCTGCGACGCGTCGCGACGGCGCTCGGCGAGGCGTGCGGCGGCTTCCAGGCCGTCCTCGACCCATCGCTCTTCGTCATCGGGGGCGGTGTGGCCGAGCTCGGCGACGTGCTGCTCGAGCCGGTGCGCATCGCCTACGAGACGTCGCTGCCGGGCTACGGCGACCGCCCGGTCGCGGACTTCGCGATCGCCCGGCTCGGGAACGCGGCCGGGATCATCGGCGCCGCCGACCTCGCAGGCAGCAAGTAGCGGACGGCTCGAGGAGGCACGCGGCTTGTTCTACTGGCTCATGAAGTACATCGTGATCGGTCCGATCACGAAGGCCATCTGGCGTCCGTGGATCGTGGGTCGGCGCAACATCCCCGCCGAGGGAGCCGCGATCCTCGCGAGCAACCACCTGTCGTTCGTCGACTCGGTCTTCCTCCCGCTCATGATCGACCGGCCCGTGTCCTTCCTCGCGAAGAGCGATTACTTCACCGGTCGCGGGCTCAAGGGCTGGGCGACCCGCATGTTCTTCAAGATGACGGGCCAGATCCCGATCGACCGATCCGGCGGCAAGGCGTCCGAGGCATCCCTCAACACGGGCCTTCAGGTGCTGGGCCGCGGCGATCTGCTCGGCATCTACCCCGAGGGCACGCGCAGCCCCGACGGAAAGCTGTACCGGGGTCGTACGGGGCTCGCACGTATGGCGCTCGAGGCGCACGTGCCGGTCGTGCCGGTTGTCATGGTCGACACGGACTCGATGATGCCGATCGGCACGCACATCCCGCGCATCGTCCGGGTCGGCGTCGTGATCGGCGAGCCCCTCGACTTCTCGCGCTTCGAGGGCATGGAGGGGGACCGGTACATCCTGCGGTCCGTGACCGACGAGATCATGGTCGCCCTGCAGCGTCTGGGGGAGCAGGAGTACGAGGACGTCTACGCCTCTACGGTCAAGGACCGACTCAAGAAGCCCGCAAAGGCCCAGCTGCCCGCCGCGACGCCGGCGCACGCGCCCTCCCAGACTGCGCCCCGGGCCTGACGCGAGCCCGACGGGGAGCGCCGCACCGCGGACGTAAGACGGCGGCTGGCGTTCGCATGCCGCCGATAGACTTGGCGGATGCTTCAGCAGCTCGACGCCCTCGACCACTGGCGGACTCTGCCGATCAAGCAGCAGCCCGCATGGCGCGACCGCGACGCCGTCGATGCTGTGTCGGCCGAGATCTCGACGCTCCCGCCCCTCGTCTTCGCGGGCGAGGTCGACATCCTCCGCGAGCGCCTCGGGCGCGCGGCTGCGGGTCAGGCCTTCCTGCTGCAGGGAGGCGACTGCGCCGAGACCTTCGCCGGAGCGACGGCCGAGCAGATCCGCAACCGGATCAAGACCGTTCTGCAGATGGCGGTCGTCCTGACCTACGGCGCTTCGATGCCCATCGTCAAGATGGGCCGGATGGCGGGCCAGTTCGCCAAGCCCCGCTCGAGCGACACCGAGACGCGGGGCGACGTCACGCTCCCCGCGTACCGCGGCGACATCGTCAACGGCTACGACTTCACCGAGGGCTCGCGCCAGGCCGACCCGGCGCGGCTGCTGAAGGGGTACCACACCGCCGCGTCGACGATCAATCTCATCCGCGCGTTCACCCAGGGTGGGTTCGCCGACCTGCGGGAGGTGCACAGCTGGAACAAGGGCTTCGCGCAGAACCCGGCCAACCAGCAGTACGAGCGCCTCGCGACCGAGATCGACCGCGCGATCAAGTTCATGGAGGCCGCCGGCGCCGACTTCGACGAGCTCCGCCGCGTCGAGTTCTACACGGGGCACGAAGGTCTCCTCATGGACTACGAGCGCCCGATGACCCGCATCGATTCGCGCACGGGGACGCCGTACAACACGTCGGCGCACTTCCTGTGGATCGGCGAGCGCACGCGCGACCTCGACGGCGCGCACGTCGACTACTTCTCGCGCATCCGCAACCCCATCGGCGTCAAGCTCGGGCCCTCGACGACACCCGAGACGGCTCTCGAGCTGATCGACAAGCTCGATCCCGAGCGCGAGCCGGGCCGCCTGACCTTCATCACCCGCATGGGCGCCGGCAAGATCCGCGACGCGCTTCCGCCGCTGCTCCAGGCCGTGAAGGACTCGGGGGCCACGCCCCTGTGGGTCACCGATCCCATGCACGGCAACGGCATCACGACGCCCACGGGCTACAAGACGCGTCGGTTCGACGACGTCGTCGACGAGGTGCGCGGGTTCTTCGACGCGCATCGCGAGGTCGGCACGTTCCCCGGCGGCATCCACGTCGAGCTCACGGGTGACGACGTCACGGAGTGCCTGGGCGGTTCGGAGGAGATCGACGAGGCCGCGCTCGCGACCCGCTACGAGTCGCTGTGCGATCCGCGCCTCAACCACATGCAGAGCCTGGAACTCGCCTTCCTCGTGGCCGAGGAGCTCGAGAAGCTCTGAGCGGGCCCGGCTCGGCTCCGGGCTCATCGCGCCCGGGTCCGGGCTAGTCGGTCGCGCTGAGGTCGAGCGAGACCTTCGACCCCTTGACGCGCTGCGCCTCGGCTTCGGGGTCCTGTGCGACGACCGTCGCGATCAGCGCGAACGGCTCCCAGAGCGGGTTGTACTGCGGAGTGAACCCGGCCGCCGTGAGCTTGTCCTTCGCCTCGGCGAGCGTCAGGCCCACGACGCTGGGCACGGGGAACAGGGGAGGCCCCGACGAGACGACGAGGGTCACGGCCTCGCCCGGACGCCACGGCGTTCCGTCCTCCTTGTCGGCGATGCGGATGACGAGCCCGTCCTTGACGCTGTCGCTCGTCTCCTCGGTCGTCCCGGCGATCTGCAGGTTCTTCGCGTTCAGCGCGGCCGTGGCATCACCGACGCTCTTGCCCGCGACATCCGGGACCGCTCCGACCGACACGGCGAGCACGGCCGAATCGCCCTCGTGGATGGTGCAGCCGGGAGTGCAGTCGAACGCGTCGCCTCCCGCGCGCGGAGTGACGGATGCCGAGATCACGGCGTTCTCGGCGACATCGCCGTTGAAGTACTGCGCGTCGTCTCCGACCGTCACGCGGACGCTTTCGAGCGCGGTGCGCGCCTGGTCGGCGGGCAGCCCGCCGAGCGCCGACACGGGATGGTCCTGGGGGCCCTTGGACACGAGGACCGTCACTGTCGTGTCCTTGTCGACGCGCGCGCCGGCGCCGGGCTCAGAGCCGACGGTGGTTCCGGCGGGGACGTCGAAGTCGAACACGTCCTCCTGCGCCGCGAGGAGTCCCTCTTCGGCCAGAGCGCCCTGTGCCTGCTCGAACGTCATGTTCGCGACATCCGGCACGGCGACCTGCGAACCGGGTCCCGAGCCGAACCACCACCCGACGCCCGCGGCGAGGACGGCCAGCACGACGACGAGCGCGAAGAGCCACCCGCCCCTCCGGGCGCGCTTTCGCATCTCGGTGCGCAGCCGCGCGGCGTTGTCGACGTCGTCGATGGCCGCCATCGGGCCGGTGATGGCCGCGGGCAGCACTTTCGTGAGCTCGGTCTGTGCTCCGCCCTCGTCGCGGATCACGGTCGTCGGCGCGGTGCGGGCGACCTGCGGATGGACGCCGAGCTCCCGTTCGATATCGCGGAAGCGGTCCAGCATCTCGCGCGCGTCAGTCGGCCGGTCGTCCGGCGACTTCTCGGTCGCCCACAGCACGAGCTCGTCGAGCTGCTCGGGGACGCCCGGGTTCTTGACGCTCGGGCGGGGGACGGAATCGGTCGCGTGCTGGAAGGCGATCTGCATCGGCTGCTCGCCCTGGTACGGCTGCTCGCCCGCGAGCATCTCGTAGAGCATGATGCCGAGCGAGTAGATGTCGCTGCGCGCATCCGCCGTGCCCCGCGTCACGAGCTCCGGCGCGAGGTACGCGATCGTGCCGAGGAGCTGCGATCCGGTCGCGGTGTTCGCGGTCGTCGCGCGGGCGAGGCCGAAGTCGCCGATCTTGATGCGCCCGTCCTCGGCGAGGAGCACGTTCTCGGGCTTGACGTCGCGGTGGACGATGCCGGCGCGGTGGGCCGCCGCGAGGCCGGAGAGCACGGCATCCATGATCGTGATGGTCTGCGGAATGGTCAGGCGCCGCTGCTCGCGCAGGAGCTCGCGCAGCGTGATGCCGGGCAGATACTCCATGACGAGGTACGCCATGTCGCCGTCCTGGCCCTGATCGAAGACGTTGACGACGTGCGGGTCGGCGAGCCGGGCCGCCGCCCGAGCCTCCTGGATGAAGCGGCTCTGGAACACGGTGTCGTCGCTCAGATGCCCGTGCATCACCTTCAGGGCGATGCGCCGCTCGAGCCGCAGGTCGGTGGCGACGTACACGGTCGCCATGCCACCGCGCGCGATGCGCGCGCGGACCCGGTACCGGCCGTCGACGAGACGGCCGATCAGCGGGTCGGCCTGCTGACTCGTGCTCACGCTGAAAGTCTACGGACGGCCGCCTGTGAGCCCGGGGAGCGGCTCACCCGGCCGAGACCGCTTCGTGACCCGTCATCCGTAGGTCGCCAGCCACGTCGTGGCGGCCAGCTCCCACCGGGCGTAGCGGTCCGGGTACGCGGAGATCTGCACCGCCTGGGCGGCCTGCGTGAAGGTCATGCCCTGCCAGCCGGGGATGTCGAGCAGCCCGCGGGTCGCGGGGCCGTTGGGATCGCTCGGGCCGCCGAAGAACGCCCGAGTCGACCGCGCCGGGTCGCTCACCTGCTCGACGGTGCCCCATCCCGTGCTCGGACGCTGCTGGAAGAGACCGACCGAATCGCGGTCTCCCCACGTGAGGTTGCGCAGCCATGACTCCTGCATCGCCGCGCCGAGCGCGATCGCGATGCCCCGGTCCGGCACCCCGAGCTCGCGTCCGATGCCGATGATGAGCCGCACGTTCGACTGCTGCTCGGCGTCGAGCGAGGGCACCGGCGCCTGGATCGGCGGAGCGGGCGCGGCCGGCGCGGATGCCGCCGGGGGAGCCGCCGGGGTTACGGCGGCCGCGGGCGCCATGCCTCCGGGGATGGCGACCTTCTGTCCGGGATAGATGATCGAGTTCCAGCCGAGGCCGTTCGCGGCGAAGAGGGCCTGCACCGTGATGCCGTGCCGACCGGCGATCCCGCTGAGGGTGTCGCCCTTCTGGATCGTGTACGTACCCGAAGGCGCAGGCGGCGCGATCGGCGCGGGCGCCGCGGGGGCAGCCGGCGCCGCCGGCGCTGAAGCGCCGGGGATGGTGAGCTTGTGGCCGGGGTAGATCACCGACGCCCAGCCGAGGCCGTTGGCCGCGAAGAGAGCCTGCACGCTGACCCCGTGCCTGGCCGCGATGGAGCTGAGGGTGTCGCCCTTCTGGACCGTGTACGTTCCCGCCGGCGCGGCGGGAGCCGCCGGTGCCGTCGGCGCAGGTGCTGCCGGCACGGTGCCCGTGAGCCGGAGCACCTGGCCGGGCCGGATGATCGACGCGCCGGTCAGGCCGTTGAGGGCCAGCACGTCGGCGGTGCGGAGTCCGTATCGGAGCGCGATGCCGAAGACGGTGTCGCCCTTCTGCACCGTATAGGTGTCGGGCACTGCCACGGCGGCGGGGGCCGTGCGGCCGACGACGACCCGCGATATCGGAGCCGCGGAGAGGGCGTGCGGCCGGAAGACCGTGCGCGTCTCGTGCTCCTGCTCGGTGGCAGCGGCGGGGCCGGCTGCCGTCGTCGCGCTGAGGACGAGGGCGATCGATCCGACGATGGACCCTGCCACCGTCCCGTGGGCCGAGGCGCCCCTCGACGTGGGCGGGGCAGTCGGCGTTCCGCGCCTCCGGTCGGTCGTATGGCGAGTACTGGGCTGTCGCACGAGTTTCCCCCCTCTGTGACCCACACAAGGTGTCACGGAAGTAAAGGACTGTCAACCAGTGGTGCGCGAGTGCCTACTGTTACCGGTGTGACAAAAGTGGCGGATACGGCCGGCCCGCGAGGATGAGATAGTGGGGTCGTGACCGCAGATCTGGCGCCTCGCATCGAAACCGATTGGCTTACCCTCCCCGAACTGGTCGACCTTCTGGGCGAACCGCTCGGACGCGTCCGTCGCCTGCTGGATGAGAATCACCTCATCGGCTCGCGCCGCGCCGGTGCTTTCAAGGTGCCGAGCGTGTTCATCGTCGACGGGCACCCGCTCGTCTCACTGCGTGGCACCGTCTTCGTCCTCCACGACGCCGGCTTCACCGACGATGAGGCGATCGACTGGCTCCTCAGCCCCGAGGAGTCGATCGGCGTCGCGCCGATCGAAGCCCTCCGCGCCGGTCGCAAGAGCGAGGTGCGGCGGGTCGCCCAGGCCCTCGCCTGACCGCGAGGTCAGGTGGTGCGGACCGTCGCCGCCCGCGAGAGGTCACGCAGCTCGCCGACCGCGGCGTTTCCGAGCCGCGCTCCTGACAGTGCCCGCTCCGCCGCCCGGGCGTAGTCCGCGATCAGCCCCTCGACCCGGTCCAGCGCGCCGGTGTCGACGATCGTGCGCTGGAGCGACGCGATCTGGCCCTCATCGAGGAGCGGGTCGCCGACGAGCTCGTCGACGATGCGTCGCGCGGAGCCGTCCAGCCGCTCGCGCGTGAACGCGATGAGCACGGTGCGCTTGCCCTCACGCAGATCGTCCCCAGAGGGCTTTCCGGTCTCGGCCTCGTCGCCGAACACGCCGAGCACGTCGTCGCGCAGCTGGAACGCCATGCCGAGCGGATGGCCGAAGGCCGCCAGGGCGGCCCGCTGCGCGGCATCCGCTCCCGCAAGGGCCGCTCCGATGGCGAGCGGCTGCTGCACGCTGTAGCGCGCGGACTTGTACGAGGCGACGCGCAGCGCGCGCTCGGCGTGCCGGTCATCGGCTTCGCTGCGGAAGGCCGACTCCTCGGCGATGTCGAGGAACTGGCCGATCGTGACGTCGCGTCGCATGGTGGCGTACTCCGCGCGAGCGGCGGCCGCGCGCGAGAAGGATGCCGCGGCCAAGCCCTCTTCGAGAAGGTCGTCGCTCCACGCCACGAGCAGATCGCCCAGCAGGATGGCGCCCGACCGGCCGAAGGCCGACGCGTCGCCGACCCAGCCGGATCGGCGGTGCGAGCCCTCGAGGGCTCGGTGCGCCGAGGGCCGCCCTCTGCGGGTGTCCGAGTTGTCGATGACGTCGTCGTGCACGAGCGCGGCCGCATGGAAGATCTCGAGCGAGGATGCCGCGGCCACGACCTCATCCGGGAGCCCGGCCGAGCCTCCGCCGGCCTCGGCGACGGCCCGGTATCCGGCGACGCAGAATCGCCCGCGAAGGCGCTTGCCGCCGGCCAGCGCGGTCGCCCCCGCATCGACGAGAAGAGCCGCTTCGGGACCCATCGCGGCGCTCGATTCGCGGACGCCTAAGACGAACGTGTCCAGTCGCTGGGAAATCGCCGCGACCGGGTCCGTGGAGGGTGACACGGGCCTAGCCTAGTGATCGAGCGCACGCGTAGAATCAACGCGTCTGAGACTTCAGAGGGGGATGCATGCCACTGTCCGAACAGGAGCAGCGTCTGCTCGATGAGATGGAACGCCATCTCATGCGCAACGACGCGGACGTCGTCAGCGCGCCCCGGGACGGCCGGAGCCTGAGCTACCGCAACATCGTCTACGGCACGATCCTCGTGCTGCTGGGCTTGGGCGGCCTCATCATCGGCGTCTCGACCGACCTGATCGTGGTCGGGGTCCTCGGCTTCGTCGTCATGCTCGGCGGCGTCGTCCTGGCCGTCACCCCGACGCGCGGGGTGGGGCGCATGCCGGCCGATCCCGACAAGCCCGCCAAGCCGGGCAAGTCGTCATCGTCGTTCATGGACCGCATGAACGACCGCTGGGACAAACGGCAGGAGGGGCACTGACCCCCTGACCGCCGATCCGGCACACCAGAGCACCGACCTTCGGGTCGGTGCTTTTTTGTTTCCCGGTCCACCCGCCGGCGATCTCGCATCCATCGCCCGCCGACGGCGGTCGCGTCGCATCGACACTCACAGCCGCTTCTCGGGGAGCGTCCGGGTGACAAAGTGGAGGACTGTGGAGTAACGTGGGGGCCACAACCCGTCGGGGGCCGGACGAAGGGGGTGAGGTGCCGATGCTTCTGGGCACGCACACTCCCAAGCTCGACGACAAGGGGCGCGTCATCCTTCCGTCGAAGTTCCGGGACGATCTCGGATCGGGCGTCGTCGTCACGCGAGGCCAGGAGCGCTGCCTCTACGTCTTCAGCACGGCGGAGTTCGAGCGGGTCTACGAGCGGATCCGTGAGGCGCCGCTCACGAACAAGCAGTCCCGCGACTTCCAGCGCATGTTCCTCTCGGGGGCGAGCGCCGAGAAGCCCGACAGCCAGAACCGCGTCACGATCCCGCCGCACCTCCGTGCGTACGCCGGACTCGAGCGCGACCTCGTGGTGACGGGGGTCGGCGCGCACGCCGAGATCTGGAACGCCGACGCGTGGAACGCGTACGCGGACAGCAACGAAGACAGCTACTCGGAGATGGAGCAGGAGGTGATCCCGGGCCTGTTCTGACCCTCGATCGTGACTCCCAGCCGCTCACGCCCTGACGCACTTCCCCGGTGTCAGGTCAGAGCGGATGGGGATCAGGATCGAGGGGCAGCGGCAGACAGGGCCCGCACGCCATGAACCTGCGCGACATCCACACTCCCGTCCTCCTCGAGCGCTGCGTCGAGCTGCTCGCTCCCGCCCTGGATCGCGAGGGCTCCGCGCCGCGGGTCCTCGTCGACGCGACGCTCGGCATGGGCGGCCACTCCGAGGCCTTCCTCGAGCGCTTCCCGGCCATCCGGCTCATCGGCCTCGACCGGGACCGGGATGCGCTGCGGATCGCGGGGGAGCGCCTGGCACCGTTCGGCGACCGAGTGTCGCTCGTCCACACCGTCTACGACGGGATCGCCGAGGCGGTCTCCTCCACCGGCCTCGACTCGGTGGATGGGATCCTCTTCGATCTCGGGGTCTCGTCGCTGCAGCTCGACGAGGCGGAGCGCGGCTTCGCGTACTCGAAGGACGCACCGCTCGACATGCGCATGGACCAGTCGGCCGGCATGACCGCCGCCGACGTGGTCGCGAACTACAGCGAGGGGCAGCTTCGTCGCATCTTCGAGCGCTACGGCGAGGAGAAGCTGTCGGGACGCTACGCCCGCGCCATCATCGACGCGCGCGGCCGGGCGCCGATCGAGCGGTCCGGCCAGCTCGTCGATGTGCTCGTCGCGGCGACCCCCTACGCGGCGCAGCGGACCGGACACCCGGCCAAGCGCGTCTTCCAGGCGCTGCGCATCGAGGTCAACAGCGAGCTCTCCGCGCTCGAAGCCGCGATCCCGGCAGCTCTCGACCTCCTGCCGGTGGGCGGCCGCATCGTCGTGATGTCGTATCAGTCGCTCGAGGACCGGCTCGTGAAGCGGGTGCTGGCGGATGCCGCGGCATCCACTGCGCCCGCGGGCCTTCCCGTCGAGCTCCCCGAACACGCCCCACGCTTCCGGCTGCTCGTCAAGGGCGCCGAACTCGCCTCGCCTGAAGAGATCGCCCGCAACCCGCGGGCAACGCCCGTGCGCCTGCGCGCGGCGGAACGGATCCGAGAGGCGGCCGCATGAGCCTGGCAGCGCAGACCAATCAGGCATCGGTCGCGCCCGCGCGCCGCGAGTCGCCCGGCCGCAGGCTGCGGGCCGTCGAGGCGCCGGCGCGCCGGCGGCGCCCTCGCGTCCTGTACGCGATCGTCGCCGTGGCGGGCGCCGTCGCCATCGGCGCGGCGCAGATGGCGCTGTCCATCCTCACGACCCAGGGGTCGTACCAGCTCGCGACCCTCACCAGCCAGCAGCGCGAGCTCAGCTGGCAGAAGCAGATGCTGTACGACGACGTCGCAGGGCTGAGCTCGCCGCAGTATCTGGCGGCCAACGCCTCCGCCCTGGGGATGGTGATCAACGAGTCTCCGAGCTATCTGCGGCTCAGCGACGGCGCGATCCTCGGTTCCAACCAGGTCGCGCTCGGCGCATCGTCCGTCGACGCGCTCAACCGGGCCGCCGTCGGCAACGCGCTCATCACCGACACCCCTCTGGTCACCGACCCCGACGCGACCATCCAGGGAGCGCCGCTCCCAGACCCCACCACCCTCGCTGACGGAATGACGGGCACCGACGGCACGACGCCGGTATCCAACACTCCGCCACCCCTGACCGACGGACTTCCCACCCCGAGCACACACTGAGACCATGACCACGAGAAGCACCCGCAGCCCGCGCCGTCGAACCGTGGTCGCCCTGGCCGTCGTCCTCGCCGTCCTCGCCGGATTCATCGTCCGCCTCGTCGACATCCAGGTGGTGAGTGCCCGGGAGCACATCGCCGACTCCAAGTCGATCGCGCTCGGCGGCTCCCGCCCGCTCTACGGCACGCGGGGCTCGATCGTCGACGAGTCGGGTCAGACGCTGGCCGGAAGCATCCTGCTCTACGACGCGCAGCTCGACCCCTCGACCGTGGGACCCGTCGAGCGCAAGGCTGTGGACGGCAAGACCGAGGAGGTGCCCTGGCCCGCGGTCGCTGCCGAGATCGGCGCCATCACGGGTCAGACGGCCGAAGAGGTGCAGAAGGTCGTCGCCGACGCGAAGGCCGCCGACCCCGACTCCCAGTACGCGCAGCTTCAGCGCGGTCTCACGACCGAGCAGTACCGATCGCTCGCGGCGCTGAAGATCCCGTACCTCTATTTCGACCAGCACCCGTCGCGCATGTACCCCGACGGCGCAGTGGCCGGGAACCTGGTGGGCTACACCGGCATCGACGGCGAGGCGCTCGGCGGTCTGGAGCAGACCGAGAACGACTGCCTCTCGGCGACCAACGGCTCGGCGACGTATGAGAAGGGCAAGGACGGCGTCATCATCCCCGGCACCGAGGTGCGGACGCCGGCCGTGGACGGCGGCACGCTGCAGCTGACGATCAACCGCGACCTGCAGTGGTACCTGCAGCAGCTGATCGCCGAGCAGGTGCAGGACATGGGGGCCCTCTCGGGCACGATCACCGTCGTCGAGGCGAAGACCGGAAAGATCCGCGGCGCCGCCGACTATCCGACGCTCGACCCGAACGACGTGGACGCGTCCGACCCGAACGACCGCGGGAGCCGGATCTTCATCAACTCGTTCGAGCCGGGCTCGACGTTCAAGCCCCTCACGGCGGCGACCCTCATCGAGGCGGGCGGACAGACGCCGGCGTCCACGGTCACGGCCGCGGGCAAGGAGACCTTCCCCAACGGCGCCCGCGTGGGCGACTCGTTCAACCACCCGCAGTACACCTACACTCTCGCGGGCGTGCTCATCGACTCTTCGAACGTCGGGATCTCGAAGTTCGCCGAGCGCGTGAGCCCGCAGATCCGCTACGACTACCTCAAGAAGTTCGGCATCGGCGAGGGGAGCGACATCCCCTTCAACGGACAGCCGACCGGCGACCTGCGCACGCCCGACAAGTGGGACAACCAGAGCTTCTACAACATCGCCTTCGGCCAGGGCGTCTCCACGACGATCCCCGAGCTCATGGGCGCTTACCAGGCGCTCGCCAACGACGGCGTCAAGATCCCGCTCTCGCTCGTCGAGTCGTGCACGAAGGCGGACGGCAGCGTCGTCAAGCCCGACACCTCCAAGACCACGCGGGTCGTGAGCGAGTCGACCGCCGTCCAGGTGCAGCAGATGATGGAGAACGTCGCGATCCAGAGCACGCTGTCGGACCAGGTCGCGATCGCCGGGTACAACGTCGCCGACAAGACGGGCACCGGCGAGAAGACCGACGGCAACGGCCACTACAAGAGCGGCGTCTACTTCACCACGATGATCGGCTTCGCACCCGCTGAGGACCCGCAGTACATCGTCGCGGTGACGCTCGACGAGCCGACTCGGATAAAGTCGTCGGGTGCCAACGCGTCCGCATGGCAGAAGGCGATGACCCAGGTGCTCAAGACGTACCGCGTCATGCCGTCCACCCAGGCGCCGACCCTGTTGCCCAAATTCGGGTGACGGCGGTCCGACCAGCACCCACACCATGATCGACCTGACTCTCACGCAGCTTTCGCACGCCGTATCCGGCGAACTCCACCTCTCCGCCGACCACACCCCCGACACGATCGTCTCCGGTGTCGTCGACACCGATTCGCGGCTCATGGAGCCCGGCGGCATCTTCGTCGCCAAGCCCGGCGAGGTGACCGACGGGCACCTCTTCGTCCCGGCCGCCGTCGACAAGGGCGCCGTCGTCGCGATCGTGGAGCGTCGGGTCGAGGCATCCGTCACCCAGATCGTCGTGCGCGATGTCGTCACGGCTCTCGCCGACCTCGCCCGCGAGGTGGTCGCGCGCGTTCGCGCGGACGGCGACCTGCGGATCGTCGGCATCACGGGGTCCAACGGCAAGACGACGACGAAGAACATGCTCGCCCGGATCCTGGAGGACGAGGGCGAGACCGTCGCACCGCGCGCCTCGTTCAACAACGAGGTCGGCGCGCCCCTCACCATGCTGCGGGTGACCCGCTCGACGCGCTTCCTCGTGAGCGAGTTCGGCGCGAGCGGACCGGGCGAGATCGCCCGCCTCGCGGGCCTCGTGAACCCCGACATCGGCGTCGTCCTCATGGTCGGGATGGCCCACGCGGGAGGCTTCGGGGGCATCGAGTCGACCCTCCACGAGAAGTCGCAGCTCATCCGCGCCGTGCGCGAGGGCGGCCTCGCCGTCCTCAACGCCGACGATGCGCGCGTCGCGACGATGGCGGCGATCGCGGGGGAGAGGGATGCCTCGGTCCGCTGGTTCGGGCGAGGCGCCGGCGTGAACGGCGCGGCCGTCGACGTGCGTGCCGACGACGTCGAAGTGACGGCATCCGGAACCCGCTCCATCGTCACAGCGGACGGAGTGAGCGCTCGCTTGCACCTCCGCGTGCTCGGCGAGCATCACGTCATGAACGCCCTCGCCGCGATCGCGGCGGCGACCGCGCTGGGCGTGACTTTCGAGGACGCCGTCGCGCGTCTCGAGACGCTCGAGCTCGCGGAGCGCTGGCGCATGCAGCCGCTCGGCTCCGAGCGCGTGCGCATCATCAACGACGCCTACAACGCGAGCCCCGACTCGATGTCGGCCGCGCTGCGCACGCTCGCGCAGATCACCGGTCCGGACGAGCGCATGGTCGCCGTCCTCGGCGCGATGAGCGAGCTGGGCGAGTACGCGGGCGAGGAGCACGACCGCGTCGGTCTGCAGGCCGTCCGCCTCGGCGTCAAGCGCATCGTCGTCGTGGGCCGCGAGGCTCGCCGCCTCTTCCTCGCCGCCGTCGGCGAAGGATCGTGGGACGACGAGGCGGTCTTCTTCGCGACGGCGGACGAGGCGTACGACTACCTGATGACCGAGCTGCGCGACGGTGACCGCGTGCTGGTGAAGTCGTCCAACTCCGCGGGCCTGAGGTTCCTCGGCGATCGTCTGGGAGAATCGTTCTCGTGAGATCCCTTCTGACCGCGACGGCGATCTCGCTGGCCTTCACTCTCTTCCTGACGCCCGTCTTCATCCGGCTCTTCCGCCGGTGGGGCTGGGGCCAGATCATCCGCACGCCCGAGGACGGCAACATCCCGCCGCACGAGGCGAAGCGCGGAACGCCCACGATGGGCGGCGTCATCTTCATCGCTGGCACGCTGCTCGGCTACTTCATCGGCACGTACGCGGGGAACTTCCCGCCGACGCTCTCGGGCATCCTCGTCCTCTGGATGATGGTGGGCTTCGGCGTCGTCGGTTTCATCGACGACTACATGAAGCTGCACCGGCAGCGGAGCCTCGGCCTGACCGGGTGGCGCAAGATCCTCGGCCAGGTCATCGTCATCGTGCCGTGGGCGATCGTCTCGCTGAGCTTCGCGAACCCGGCCGGCCAGACGCCGGCCTCGCCCTACGTCTCGTTCTTCCGCGACATCCCCGTTCTGTCGTTCATGGCGCTCGGGCTCGTCGTCGGCTGGATCCTCTACATCATCTGGATCACCTTCATCGGGGTCGCGTGGTCGAACAGCACGAACGTGACGGACGGCCTCGACGGGCTCGCGGCCGGCTCGGGCATCTTCACGATCGCCGCCATGAGCCTCATCACGTTCTGGCAGTTCAAGCAGCGCTGCGTCGCGGTCGATCTCGTGCCGAGCTATCAGACCGCGTGTTACGGCACGCGCGATCCGCTCGATCTAACGATCGTCGCGGCCGCGTTCGTCGGAGCGCTCGTCGGGTTCCTGTGGTGGAACGCGCCGAGGGCGCAGATCTTCATGGGCGACGTGGGCTCGATGGCGATCGGCGGCGTCATCGCGGCGATGTCGATCCTGTCGCGCACCGAGATCCTCGCGGTCATCGTCGCCGGCGTCTTCATCATCGGCCCCGGCTCGGTGATCCTGCAGCGGTACTACTTCAAGCTCACGCGCGGCAAACGCCTGTTCCTCATGAGCCCCTTCCACCATCACCTCGAGATGCGCGGCTGGCCGGAGACCACGATCGTCATCCGGATGTGGATCATCGCCGGGATGCTCGCGATCACCGGCATCGGGGCGTTCTACGTCGAATGGCTCGCCCGCACATGAGCTCCGAGCGTCTCGACTCCCTGATCAGCTGGAACGCCGACTGGAAGGGCCTCCGCGCTGCCGTCCTCGGCCTGTCGGTCACCGGCTTCTCGGTCGCCGACACGCTCGCGGAGCTCGGCGCAGAAGTGCTCGTCGTGACCGAGAAGGCCGACGAGGAGTACGAGCGCCTCCTCCCCGTCATCGGAGCGCGCCTGTGGACGGGCCCCCTCGACACCGTGCCCCCCGAGCTCTCGGAGTTCGCCCCCGACGTCGTCATCGCCTCGCCCGGCTTCGCCCCGCAGCATCCCGTGGTCTCGTGGGCCCGCGAGTCGGGCATCGGGCTATGGGGAGACGTCGAGCTCGCGTGGCGCGTGCGCGACAAGGTCGTGCGCCCCGACGGGCGCCCCGCCGACTGGATCCTCATCACCGGGACCAACGGGAAGACGACGACGACACGCCTCACGGCGACGATGCTCGTGGCCGGCGGTCTTCGCGCCGCACCCGTCGGCAACATCGGCACGCCGGTCCTCGACGCCGTGCGCGATCCGGAGGGCTTCGACGCACTCGTCGTCGAGCTGTCGAGTCACCAGCTCTGGTACCTCGGCCTGCAGTCGGGTCCCGACCCCGTGTCGCCGCACGCCGCCGTGTGCCTCAACCTCGCCGACGACCACCTCGAGTGGCACGGCTCGTTCGAGGCGTACCGCGATGCGAAGGCCCATGTCTACGACAACACGCGCGTCGCGTGCGTCTACAACAAGGCGGATGCCGCGACCAAGGCGATGGTCGAGGATGCCGATGTCGTCGAGGGCGCCCGGGCGATCGGATTCGATCTCGGGGTGCCCGGGCCCAGCGACTTCGGCGTCGTCGAGGGGATCCTCGTCGACCGGGCCTTCCACGAGGAGCGCCGCACCAGCGCGCTCGAACTGACGACGGTCGCCGAGCTGCGGGAGCACGGACTCGCGGCCCCGCACGTCGTGGCCAACATCCTCGCTGCGAGCGCGCTCGCGCGCTCGCTCGACGTGGAGCCCGCGGCGATCCGCGACGCGCTGCGCACCTTCCGCCTGGATCCCCACCGCATCGAGGTCGTCGCCGTGGCGGAGGGTGTCACGTGGGTCGACGACTCCAAGGCGACGAACCCGCACGCCGCGGCATCCTCGCTCGCCGCCTTCCCGGGCGCGGTGTGGGTCGTCGGGGGCCTTCTCAAGGGCGTCGACATCTCCGACCTCGTCGCCGATCGCGGCGCCCGCTCGCGGGCGGCGATCGTCATCGGCGTCGACCGCGAGCACGTGATCGCGGCGTTCTCGCGACACGCGCCCGAGGTGCCCGTGTTCGAGGTGGACGCCGATGAGACTGAAGACGTCATGGCGAGGGTCGTCGAACTGGCGGCCGGGATCGCACGTGACGGGGACGTCGTGCTGCTCGCCCCCGCCGCGGCATCCTTCGACCAGTTCTCGTCCTATGCCGACCGGGGTCGCCGATTCGCTGCGGCCGTGAACGACCGGATCGCGAGGGGGGCCGATGGCGAGCACGACGACGACACCGACCCGACCGGCGGCGAAGAGGCCTGACGCCACCGCCGCCACATCGTCGGCCGGAACCGCTTCGCGGCCGGACACGGAAGCCGTCAAGAGCAGACGGGGGCTCGCCGCCCGCGTGCATCTCGGCAAGGTCTTCGCCCCCGTGCCGAGCGAGTTCCTGCTCATCACGTCGACGGCGCTCATGCTCACGGGCTTCGGGCTCGTCATGATCCTGTCGGCGACCTCGGCGACGGCCACCGCCCGGGGCGAGGCGCCCTACGAGGCGGTGCTCAAGCAGGCGGTCTTCGCCCTCATCGGCATCCCGCTCATGCTCATCGCGAGCCGCCTTCCCATCCAGTTCTGGAAGCGCGCGGCGTGGCCGGCCCTCATCTTCGCGCTGCTCTTCCAGATGCTCGTCTTCACGCCCCTCGGCGTGGAAGCCAACGGAAACCGCAACTGGATCTCGATCGGCGGCGTGCAGGCCCAGCCCGCAGAGTTCCTCAAACTCGCGCTCGCGCTGTGGATCGGCTACGTGCTGTTCCGCAAGCGGACGCTCCTGGGGTCGTGGACGCACGTCTTCATCCCGCTCGTCCCGGTGACGCTCCTCGTGCTCGCCGCGGTCATGGCCGGCGACGACATGGGCACCGCCATGGTCATCGCCCTCGTCGCCCTCGGCGCGCTGTTCTTCTCGGGCGTCAAGCTCCGCATCTTCATCCTCCCGCTCCTGCTCGGGATCGTCGGGGCCGCGGCATTCGCCGTGACGAGCCCCAACCGCATGCACCGCATCATGAGCTTCCTCGATGCGAACTGCCTCGCGGATTACTTCAACTCCTGCTACCAGCCGCTCCACGGCATCTGGGGCCTCGCGGGCGGCGGCATCTTCGGGCTCGGCCTCGGCAACTCCAAGGAGAAGTACGACTGGCTCCCCGCGGCAGCGAACGACTACATCTTCGCCATCGTCGGCGAGGAGCTCGGGCTCATCGGGTGCATCGTCGTGCTGGGGCTGTTCGCGCTCTTCGCCGTCGGCGCGTTCCACATCGTGCGCAAGACCGACGACCCGTTCGTCCGCATCGTCGCGGGTGCCATCACGGTGTGGATCGTCGGCCAGGCGCTCATCAACATCGGCGTCGTCCTCCGGGTCTTCCCCGTGCTGGGCGTCCCGCTGCCGTTCATGTCGCAGGGAGGCACCTCGCTCCTCTCCGTGCTCGTCGCCTGCGGGGTGCTCCTGTCGTTCGCCCGGACGCTCCCGGTGGCGACCGCGCAGCGCCGGGGCCAGGCATCCCGAGCACGAGCCCCCCGCGCGGCTCGTGCGAAGATTCCAGGGTGACGGATGGCGCGACCGACGGTGGAACGAACGAAGAGCTCGATCGGACCGGAGGCCGCACCTACCTCCTCGCCGGAGGCGGTACCGCCGGCCACGTCAATCCGCTCCTCGCCGTCGCCGACGCTCTGAGGGAGCGGGAGCCCGACGCCGAAGTGCTCGTCCTCGGAACGCGCGAGGGGCTCGAGGCGCGCCTCGTCCCACTCCGCGGGTACGAGCTCCTCATCGTGGACAAGGTCCCGTTCCCGCGACGGCCGAATCGGGATGCGGCGGCCTTCCCGAACCGGTTCCGCCGGGCGATCGCGCAGGTGCGCCGGCAGGTGAAGGAGCGCCGCGTCGACGTCGTCGTCGGCTTCGGCGGCTACGCGTCGGCGCCTGCCTATGTCGCGGCGCGGCGTGAGGGGATTCCGTTCGTGGTGCACGAGGCGAATGCCCGGCCGGGGCTCGCCAACGTCCTCGGCGCACGGCGGGCGGCCGGAGTCGGTGTCGCGTTCGAGGGGACGCCGCTCACGCGCGGCCGCGTGGTGGGGATGCCGCTGCGCCGCGAGATCGTCGCGCTCGACCGCGATGCGCACCGAGCCGAGGCCGGCGCGCACTTCGGTCTCGATGCGGGGCGTCCCACGCTGCTCGTGTTCGGGGGATCGCTCGGCGCCCAGCGCCTCAACGACGCCTTCGGCGGGGCGTGGCAGGACGTGCTCGACGCGGGCTGGCAGCTGCTCCACGTGACGGGGGAGAAGTCGCAGCTCGCCGATCCCGGAGTCGAGGGGTATTCGTTGCAGCGCTACGTCGACCGCATGGATCTGGCGTTCTCGCTCGCCGACTTCATCGTGTCGCGCGCCGGGGCGGCCACCGTGAGCGAGATCAGCGCCCTCGGCATCCCGGCCGCATACGTGCCGTACGCCGTCGGCAACGGCGAGCAGGCGCTCAACGCCGGGTCCGCGGTCCGGGCGGGCGCCGCGATCCTCATCCCCGACGCCGAGTTCACGCCCGACCGGGTGCGGAGCGAGGTCGTCCCGCTGCTCGCCGATGCGGCTCGACGCGAACGGATGGCGCGGGCCGCGGCATCCGTCGGCACACGATCGGGAACCGAGAACGTCGTCGCGATGATCGACGAGGCGCTCGGGCGCTGAGAAGGCGGCGCGCGGGCCGCCGGACCGCCCGGCCGTCGACGCCGACCTAGGATTGACGGGTCATGATCAGACCCGACCTGAGCCTCCCCATTCCCGAGAACATCGAGGCCGCGCACTTCATCGGAATCGGCGGCTCCGGGATGTCGGGCCTGGCCCGTATGTTCCTCGAGCGGGGCATCCGCGTGTCCGGCTCCGACCGCGCCGACAGCCCCGTGCTGCGCGAGCTGGCGGCCCAAGGGGCGACCGTGCACGTCGGGCACGATGCCGCGAACCTCGCCGACGACGTCGACACCGTCGTCCACACCGGCGCGATCTGGCCCGAGAACCCCGAGTTCGTGCTCGCCAAGCAGCGCGGGCTGCACGTCATCCACCGTTCGCAGGCGCTCTACTGGCTCATCGGCGGACGCCGGCTCGTCTCCGTCGCGGGCGCTCACGGCAAGACGACCTCGACGGGCATGATCGTGACGGCGCTCAAGAGCCTCGACACCGAGCCCACCTTCGTCAGCGGCGGCATCGTCGCCGACCTGGGCGTCTCGAGCGGCACCGGCACCGATGAGCTCTTCGTGATCGAGGCCGACGAGTCCGACGGCACGTTCCTCCTCTACGACACCTCGATCGCATTCATCACGAACGTCGACCCCGATCATCTGGACCACTGGGGATCGGACGACGCGTTCTACGAGGGGTTCGCGAAGTTCGCCGACGAGGCTCGCGAGGCCGTCGTCATCTCGGCCGACGATCCGGGCGCGCGCCGCGTGGCCGCCGCGATCAGGCATCCGCACGTCGTGACGTTCGGGACCACGGATGCCGCGGACGTCCGCATCTCGGACATCCGCACCGCCGGTCCCGTCGCCTTCACGATCACCTACCGGGGCGAGTCGGTCGACGCGCGGCTGCAGATCCCCGGAGAGCACAACGCGATCAACGCGGCCGGAGTCGTCGCGGTGCTCCTCACGCTCGGCTTCGACCTCGCGGCATCCGTCGGCGCGGTCGAGGAGTTCGCCGGGACCGTGCGCCGCTTCGAGCTGCACGGCGTCGCCCGTGGGGTCAGCGTCTACGACGATTACGCGCACCACCCGACGGAGGTCGCCGCCGCCCTAAGCGCCGCGCGCACGGTGGTCGGCGATGGAAGGATCATCGCGCTCCACCAGCCGCACACCTACTCGCGGACGCAGCACATGTATCGCGAGTTCGCCGAGGTGCTCGAGGGCCTCGCCGATCACACTGTCGTGCTCGACGTCTACGGCGCGCGGGAGGACCCCATCCCTGGCGTGACCGGCGAGCTCGTCAGCGGGGCGTTCCACGACCCGTCGCACGTGCACTTCGTCGCGGACTGGGACTCGGCTGCGCAGTACACCGCTTCCGTCGCGCGCGACGGCGACTTCGTCATCACGCTCGGCTGCGGGAACGTCTACCAGATCATCCCGCAGGTGCTCGACTCGCTCACGCGGACGCCCGGGGAGTGACCGGATGCGCCGGCCCTCACCGCTCCCGCCGACCGCGCGTCCTCCCGCCGATGAGCGCGCGGCGGGGGAGACGTCCGAGCCTGCGACAGGAGCGCGGGTCGCGCCCGGAGCGGTGCCGGTCGACGCGTCGCGCGAACTCCGCGCCGAGACGTTCGAGCCCGCCCCCGGGGTGACGATCTCGCGCCCGGATGAGGCGCTGCTCGCGCCCGTCATCCCGCTTCAGGCACCCGGCGAGACGGCCGGAGGCGAGGATGAGCCGCCCATCGACGGTGAGTCGGGCCAAGGCGGCGCCACGCCGATCGGAGTTCGCGATGTGTGGCGAGCGGCGCGGGCACGCCGCAAGGCGCTGCGCGCCGAGGTGCGTCGCTTCACCGTGCGGCAGCGCCGCCGGCGCATGATCTGGATCGGGGTCGCGGCATCCCTCCTGCTTCTCGTCCTGACGACGCTCGCCGCCGCCTACAGCCCGCTGTTCGCGGTCGAGAAGGTGCGGGTCGTGGGCACCTCGCTGCTCGATGCCGGTGCCGTCGAGGACGCCCTCGACGACCAGCTCGGAACCCCGCTCCCGCTCGTCGACGAGAGCGCCGTGAAGGCCGCGCTCATCGCGTTCCCCCTCGTGCAGTCGTACTCGCTCGAGGCCCGGCCTCCGCACGAGCTCGTCGTCCGTATCGTCGAGCGCCTGCCCATCGGGCTGCTGGAGACCGACGCGGGGTTCACCCTCGTCGACGCGGCAGGCGTCGCACTCTCGACGACCGAGAGTCCCGCACCCGGCCGCCCGCTGCTGTCGATCCAGGGCGGCACGACGTCGTCCGCCTTCGACGCCGTGGGAGAGGTCATGCGCGCCTTGCCCGCGACGATCCGCGACCAGGTCACGGCGGTCTCGGCATCCACCCCCGACGACGTCACCCTGACCCTCGGCGGCACCGACACGCAGGTGATCTGGGGCAGCGCCGATGAGTCGGCGATGAAGGCCCTGGTCCTCGAGAAGGTCATGCAATCCCGCCCGCCCGAGTCGGTCACGGCGTACGACGTGTCGTCGCCGCGGGCGGTCGTCGTTCGCTGACGACCCGCCCTCGCACCCCCTCCGGGCGCGGAGAGCGTCTCGCCTTCGCATCGCGCGACGGATCCGGACGGGGATGTCGCGACACGCCCACGCGGAGGCGGGTGTGGCCGGACCCGCCGCTTACCTTCGAACTCGAGGAATTGCATACCGAGCAATTCTTTACACCTCTACTAGAGGTTTAAGGTTTCAGGTTCGGGAAGACGGAGGCCGGCATGAGCCAGAACCAGAACTACCTCGCCGTGATCAAGGTCGTCGGCGTCGGCGGCGGCGGCGTCAACGCGGTCAACCGCATGATCGAGCTGGGTCTGCGGGGCGTGGAGTTCATCGCGATCAACACCGACGCGCAGGCGCTGCTCATGAGCGACGCCGACGTCAAGCTCGACGTGGGGCGCGAGCTCACGCGGGGGGCTCGGCGCGGGCGCAGACCCCGAAGTGGGTCGTCGTGCCGCGGAGGACCACGCAGAAGAGATCGAAGAGGCCCTGCGGGGTGCCGACATGGTCTTCGTCACCGCTGGGGAAGGCGGTGGCACGGGCACCGGCGGCGCACCCGTCGTCGCGAAGATCGCGAAGTCGATCGGAGCCCTGACCATCGGTGTCGTCACGAAGCCCTTCTCGTTCGAGGGTCGCCGTCGGCAGAGCCAGGCCGAGACGGGCGTCGCGAAGCTCAAGGAAGAGGTCGACACCCTCATCGTCGTGCCGAACGACCGGCTGCTCGAGATCAGCGATCGCGGCATCTCGATGATCGAGGCGTTCGCGACGGCCGACCAGGTGCTCCTCGCCGGTGTGCAGGGCATCACCGATCTCATCACGACGCCGGGTCTCATCAACCTCGACTTCGCCGACGTCAAGTCGGTGATGCAGGGCGCGGGCTCGGCCCTCATGGGCATCGGCTCGGCACGCGGCGCCGACCGGGCGATCAAGGCCGCCGAGCTTGCGGTCGAATCGCCCCTGCTCGAGGCCTCGATCGAGGGTGCGCACGGCGTGCTGCTGTCGATCCAGGGCGGATCCAACCTCGGCATCTTCGAGATCAACGATGCGGCGCAGCTGGTGAAGGAGGCCGCGCACCCCGAGGCCAACATCATCTTCGGCACGGTCATCGACGACACCCTCGGCGACGAGGTGCGCGTCACGGTCATCGCGGCGGGGTTCGACGGCGGCGAGCCGCAGACCCGCATCGAGCCGATCGTGGCCGCCCGTGTGGCTCCGGTCGCACCGGCGCTCCCGACGACGCCTGCCGACGAGGTCGCGAAGGACTTCGACAAGGAGCCGGTGTCGGTCAGCGTCGCGGCGGACTCGAGCTACGACTCGGCGTTCGGCGACGACGACCTCGACATCCCCGACTTCCTGAAGTAACACCTCGACACGCTCAGGGACCGCCGTGAACCATGCGTCGCTCGCTGAGCGTCTCGCGGAGGTCGACGCCCGGATCGCGGACGCCGCAATGGCGGCGGGCCGCGATCCGCGCGCGTTGACCCGCATCGTCGTGACGAAGTTCCACCCCGCGTCACTCGTCGACGAGCTCTATGCCCTCGGCGTGCGCGATGTGGGCGAGAACCGGCAGCAGGAGCTGACCGAGAAGCAGCGCGCCGTCGGCGAGCACGAGGGCCTCGCGTGGCACTTCATCGGGCAGGCGCAGACGAACAAGGCGCGGGCGATCCGGGCAGCGGCATCCGTCGTCCACTCGGTCGACCGCGCGCGACTCGCCACCGCCCTCGATGCGGCCGGAGAGGGGATGCCGCGACTCGACGTGCTGCTGCAGGTCAACCTCACCGACGATCCGGGCCGCGGGGGCGTCGCTCCCGACGGCCTCGAAGAGCTCGCGACCCATACCGCAGGGTGCCCGACTCTGCGCGTGCGCGGGGTGATGGGGGTCGCGCCGCTCGACGAGCCCCCCACCCCGGCGTTCGAGCGCCTGGCGGTGTGCAGCGAGCGACTGCGTGCCGTCGTGCCCGACGCGACCTGGATCTCCGCGGGTATGACGGCCGATTTCGCCGAGGCGATCGCCGCCGGTGCGACACACCTGCGGATCGGCTCCGCAATCACGGGCCCGAGGCCCGCACACGGTTAACCTCGGAATGGACGAGCCAACGGCGAGCAACACGGAGGATGCGATGTCGAACCCGCTCAAGAAGACCATGGTCTATCTCGGACTCGCAGACGAGGAAGAAGTGTACGAAGAGCCTGCGCCCCAGCCCACGGCCCGCAAGAGCCTCCAGCCTGTCGAGAAGGCGGCTGCTCCGGTGACCCCGCTGCACCGTCCCGCCGTCGTGCGCCAGCCGGCGCCGTCCGCGATCAGCGAGATCCTGACGGTCCACCCGAAGCAGTACCGCGACGCACAGGTCATCGCCGAGAACTTCCGTGACGGCATCCCCGTCATCATCAATCTGTCGCAGATGTCGGACGCCGACGCGCGGCGGCTGATCGACTTCGCGAGCGGCCTCTCACTCGGCCTGTACGGACGCATCGAGCGCGTGACGAGCAAGGTCTTCCTGCTCTCGCCGGAGAGCGTCAGCGTCTCGGGTGACGGCGCTGTCGCGCAGGCCGACGCCGAGTCGGTCCCCTTCGCGCCGTAGCACCGTGGACATCATCCGCGTCATCGCGGCGGTCCTGAACACGCTCCTGCTCATCTACATCCTCTTCCTCCTGATCCGGCTCGTCCTGGACTGGATCCCGTTCTTCAACCGGGAGTGGCGTCCGAAGGGTGCGGGACTCGTCGCCGCCGAGGTCGTCTACACCGTCACCGATCCGCCGCTGAAGCTCTTCCGACGCTTCATCCCTCCGCTGCGGGTCGGCCAGGTCGCGATCGATTTCGGGTTCGCGATCACGATGCTGCTGTGCTTCATCCTGCTGTCCGTCACGAGGTCGATCGCGAGCTGACGGTATCGGGCCGACCGTGTCGCACAGCGTCCGGCGTCGTGGCACCTCCAAAGTGCGGCGACTATGATTGCCCGGGACGGTCCGCCCGCCCCGGGGTGGGACCGCTCCGCACGCCGGCGACCTGAGCGCTCGAAAGAGGAATCACAATGGCATTGACCCCCGATGACGTCGTCACCAAGCAGTTCCAGCACGTCCGGTTCAAGGAGGGCTTCGACCCGGACGAGGTCGACGACTTCCTGGATGAGATCGTCGTCGAGTGGCGCAAGACCATCGCTGAGAACGACGAGCTGAAGGCCAAGCTCGCCGCGTACGAGTCCGGTCAGGCGCCCGCCGCCGCGGCCCCCGCTCCGGCCGTCGAGACGCCGGCGCCGGCGCCCGCTCCGACCCCCGCCCCGGCCGTCGAGGGCTCCGGTGGGGCCGCCGCGAGCGCGGGCATCATCGAGCTCGCCCAGCGCCTCCACGACGAGCACGTCGCCGAGGGCCAGGCGAAGCGCGATCAGCTCATCGCCGACGCCCAGTCCCAGGCGGCGTCGATCGTCGCCGAGGCCGAGACCAAGGGTCGCGAAGAGCTCGCGCGCCTCGAGCGCGAGCGCACGACGCTCGAAGGCCGCATCACGGAGCTGCGCCAGTTCGAGCGCGACTACCGTCAGCAGCTGCGCACCTACATCGAGGGCCACCTGCGCGACCTCGACTCGTCGGCCGCGAACTCGTCCGGTCCGACGCCGGTCTCGGCGATCGGCCTGTAGGCCAGCATTTGACAGGCCGAGCCCCCCTTCGTCAGGCGGCGGCCGGCACCATCATCGCGATCCTCGCGGCGTTGGTGCTGGCCGCCGACCAGTTCACCAAGTACCTCGCGATCCAGAACCTGCCCCCTGAGGAGCCGGTTCACGTCATCGGCGACTTCCTGATCTTCTACCTCGTCCGCAATCCGGGGGCCGCGTTCTCGCTGGGCGAGAACGTCACGTGGATCTTCACGATCGCGCTTGCGGTCGTCGCCGTCGTCATCGTCTGGCTCGCCGCCACGCGCGTGCGCTCACGCCTCTGGGCGGTCGCCCTGGGCCTGCTTCTCGGCGGCGTGCTGGGCAACCTCACCGACCGGATGCTCCGCGAGCCCGGCTTCGCCGTGGGCCATGTCGTGGACTTCATCAACACGCCGTGGATGATGCCGGCGATCTACAACGTCGCCGACATCTTCATCGTGTCGATGATGATCGGCGTCGCCCTGCTCGTCCTCGTGGGTCCGCACCTCGACGGCACGCGTCACGGCAAGGCCGATGACACGGCGGATGAGACGGATGCCGCTGCCGGCGCCGATTCCGACGCCGATCCCGGGGAGCTCGATGCCGACCCCACGGACGGGCGGCACCCGTCTTCCGCGGGCGCCGAGCCCGAGGCATCCGGCACCGCCAAGGACTGAGGGGGAGCGCTCGTGGAATCACGCAGCCTGCCCGTGCCCGACGGCCTCGACGGCGTCCGCGTCGACGCGGCCCTCGCCAAGATGCTCGGCTTCTCGCGCACCTTCGCCGCGGAGGTCGCTGAAGCCGGCGGCGTCCGGATGGACGGCCGGGTCCTCTCCAAGTCGGACAAGCTGCGCGGCGGCGCGTGGCTCGACCTCGAATGGGAGGCACGGCGAGAGCCCGAGGTCGTCCCGGTCGAGGTGCCCGATCTCCGCATCGTGTACGACGACGACGACATCGTCGTCGTGGACAAGCCCGCCGGGGTCGCGGCCCACCCGTCGGTGGGCTGGGAAGGGCCGACGGTGCTGGGAGCGCTCGCCGCAGGCGGCTACCGCATCGCGACGACGGGCGCCGCCGAGCGTCAAGGCGTCGTGCATCGCCTCGACGTCGGCACGAGCGGGCTCATGGTCGTCGCGAAGAGCGAGCGGGCCTACACGGCGCTCAAGCGCGCCTTCAAGGAGCGCGAGGTCGACAAGATCTACCACGCGGTCGTGCAGGGGCATCCGGACCCGCTTGCGGGCACCATCGACGCACCCATCGGCCGTCACCCCACCCACTCCTGGAAGTTCGCCGTCACGCCCTCGGGCAAGGACTCCGTGACGCACTACGAGACGCTCGAGGCGTTCCCGGGCGCCTCGCTGCTCGAGATCCATCTCGAGACGGGCCGCACGCACCAGATCCGCGTGCACATGGCCGCACACCGTCACCCGTGCGTCGGGGATCCGCTCTACGGCGCCGACCCGACCCTCTCGGCGCGGCTGGGCCTGACGAGGCAGTGGTTGCACGCCCACGAGCTGTCGTTCGCGCATCCCCTCACGGGTGACTGGGTGACGTTCACTTCCGACTACCCGGCCGACCTCGCCCATGCCCTGGCGGTGCTGCGCGGCGACTGACGGGTGTCGGATGCCGGTGCCAGGCTGGGCGCATGGGCATCGAAGTGCTCCCCGCGACGAAGTACGCCGACCTCAAGACGATCCTCGGGCCGAAGAAGCCGGATTCGGACGTGTGCTGGTGCTTGAGCTATCGGCTGCCGCCGAAAGAGAATCAGGCGCTCCACCGCCAGGCGAGGGGGCGCAAAGTCGCCGCCCTGCTCCGGCAGGGGCCGCCAGGCGTGCTGGCGTACGACGACGATGAGGTTGTCGGATGGGCCGCGGTCCATCCACGCGCCGACACCGCGTTCGCGACGAACCGGAGGATCCCGCACGTCGACGATCTCGACGTCTGGTCGCTGTGGTGCGTCCGCGTGCGCCCTGGCCATCGCGGCGAGGGCATCTCGCACGCGCTGGTCGCGGGTGCTGTGCGGTTCGCGCGCGACAACGGCGCGCCCGCGATCGAGGGCTATCCGGTCGACAACGCCGGAGCCAAGGTCGATCTGACGATGGCCTATGTCGGCACCCGCCGGCTCTTCGAGAAGGCCGGCTTCACCAAGGCCTCCGACACGACATCGGTGCTCAACGGGTTCCCGCGCGTCCTGATGCGGCTCGACCTGCGCTGACGGAAGTCAGCGGCCGCCGTAGAACTGCGCTTCGGCGGCCCCCGACACTGCGGCGGCGATGCGGGCGGTCATGTCGGGGAGCTCGAGCTCGGGCAGGTCGTCGAGGTCGTACCAGCCGACCTCGGTGAGCTCGCCGTCCGCGGGATACGGCTCACCCGACACCCACTCGCAGAGGAATGTGAGGTCGAGGTAGTCGGCCTGGTCGCCGTTCCCGTAGGTCACACGGGGGATCTGGTGCGCGAGCACGAGCCGGATCGCCCGAGCCTGCACGCCGGCCTCCTCCAGGGTCTCCCTGACGGCGGCGTCGGCGGGCTCCTCACCGGGATCGACGATCCCCGTGACCGGCGTCAGGCTGCCGTTGTCGCTGCGGCGGCCGAGGATCACCCGACCCTCGTGCACGACCACGGCGGTGACGCCGACGAGGGGGATCGGGTCGTGGCCGATCTTCTCCCTCAATGTGAGGATGAACTCGGGTGTGGGCATGTCGCCACGATAGCGGCGGAGTGTCGGTGGGTCCTTCGTAGACTCGAGCCGTGGCATCCGATTCCTTCGTCCATCTGCACGTGCACAGCGAGTACTCGATGCTCGACGGAGCCGCGAAGATCGGCGCCATGACTCAGGCTGCTGCCGAGTACGGCATGCCGGCGATCGCGGTCACCGACCACGGCAACACGTTCGCTGCGTTCGAGTTCTACAACGCCGCCAAGGCCGCGGGCGTCAAGCCGATCGTCGGGCTCGAGGCGTACGTCACGCCCGGCACGCACCGCAGCGACAAGTCCCGCGTCGCGTGGGGCACCCCCGAGCAGAAGAGCGACGACGTCTCGGGCTCCGGCGCCTACACGCACATGACGATGTGGAGCCAGAGCACGGAGGGCATGCACAACCTCTTCCGTCTCAGCTCCCTCTCCAGCATGGAGGGCTACTACTTCAAGCCGCGCATGGATCGCGAGCTCCTCGAGACCTACGGCAAGGGGCTCATCGCGACGACGGGCTGCCCGTCGGGCGAGGTGCAGACGCGCCTGCGGCTCGGTCAGTACGACGCGGCGCGTGCCGCGGCCGCGGAGTTCCAGGACATCTTCGGCAAGGAGAACTACTTCGCCGAGATCATGGATCACGGTCTCTCCATCGAGCGCCGCGTGATGACCGACCTCATCCGGCTCGCGAAGGACCTCGACATCCCGCTCGTCGCGACGAACGACTCCCACTACACGCACCAGCACGAGGCCGATGCCCACGCGGCGCTCCTCTGCGTGCAGTCCGGCTCGACGCTCGACGACCCGAACAGGTTCAAGTTCGACGGCGACGGCTATTACATCAAGACCGCGCAGGAGATGCGGCAGATCTTCCGCGAGCACCCGGACGCATGCGACAACACCCTGCTCATCGCGGAGCGGTGCGAGATCGAGTTCAACACGAGCGCGAACTACATGCCGCGCTTCCCCGTCCCCGACGGCGAGACCGAAGACAGCTGGCTCGTGAAGGAGGTCGAGGCGGGGCTGCACTACCGCTACCCCGACGGCATCCCCGACAAGGTGCGCAAGCAGGCCGAGTACGAGACCGGGATCATCCTCCAGATGGGCTTCCCCGGCTACTTCCTCGTGGTCGCCGACTTCATCAACTGGGCGAAGAACAACGGCATCCGCGTCGGACCGGGTCGTGGATCGGGCGCCGGCTCGATGGTCGCGTACGCGATGCGCATCACCGACCTCGACCCGCTCGAGCACGGCCTGATCTTCGAGCGCTTCCTCAACCCCGACCGCGTCTCGATGCCCGACTTCGACGTCGACTTCGACGACCGCCGCCGCGGCGAGGTGATCGACTACGTCACCGAGAAGTACGGCTCCGAGCGCGTCGCGCAGATCGTCACGTACGGCACGATCAAGTCGAAGCAGGCCCTGAAGGACGCGGGGCGCGTGCTCGGCTTCCCTTTCAGCATGGGGGAGCGGCTGACCAAGGCCATGCCGCCGGCTGTCATGGGCAAGGACATGCCGCTGAGCGGCATGTACGACTCGCAGCATCCTCGATTCAAAGAGGCCAGCGAGTTCCGCGCCCTCATCGACACCGATCCCGAAGCCAAGACGGTCTTCGACCGAGCACTCGGACTCGAAGGGCTCAAGCGCCAGTGGGGCGTGCATGCGGCGGGCGTCATCATGTCGAGCGAGCCGCTGCTCGACATCATCCCGATCATGCGCCGGGAGCAGGACGGCCAGATCGTCACGCAGTTCGACTACCCCTCGTGCGAGACGCTCGGCCTCATCAAGATGGACTTCCTGGGGCTGCGCAACCTCACGATCATCTCGGACGCCCTCGACAACATCCGGATGAACCGGGGGGAGGAGCTCGACCTCGAGCACCTCGCGCTCGACGACCGGGCGGCCTACGATCTCCTGACCCGCGGAGACACCCTCGGCGTGTTCCAGCTCGACGGCGGCCCGATGCGGTCGCTCCTGCGTCTCATGAAGCCCGACAACTTCGAAGACGTCTCGGCTGTCATCGCGCTCTACCGTCCGGGTCCCATGGGCGCGAACTCGCACATCAACTACGCCCTGCGCAAGAACGGCCAGCAGGAGGTCACGCCGATCCACCCCGAGCTCGAGGAGCCGCTCCGAGACATCCTCGACATCAGCTACGGCCTGATCATCTATCAGGAGCAGGTCATGGCGATCGCCCAGAAGGTGGCGGGCTTCTCGCTCGGCCAGGCAGACATCCTGCGGCGCGCGATGGGCAAGAAGAAGAAGTCCGAGCTCGACAAGCAGTACGAGGGCTTCTCGAACGGCATGAAGGAGCGCGGGTTCGGCGACGGCGCGATCAAGGCGCTGTGGGACATCCTGCTCCCGTTCTCGGACTATGCGTTCAACAAAGCGCACTCGGCCGCGTACGGTCTCGTGTCGTACTGGACCGCTTACCTCAAGGCGCACTATCCCGCCGAGTACATGGCCGCCCTCCTCACGAGCGTCGGCGACTCCAAAGACAAGATGGCGGTCTACCTCAACGAATGCCGCCGCATGGGCATCAAGGTGCTGCCGCCCGACGTGCGCGAGTCGATCCGCTACTTCGCCGCCGTGGGAGAAGACATCCGCTTCGGCCTGGGCGCCGTCCGCAACGTCGGCGCGAACGTCGTCGAGGGGATCATCGAGGCGCGCAAGGAACAGCAGTTCTCGTCGTTCCACGACTTCCTCGGCAAGGTACCGATCCACGTCGCCAACAAGCGCACCCTCGAGTCGCTCATCAAGGCGGGGGCCTTCGACTCGATGGGCGACACCCGCCGTGCGCTGCTCGAGATCCACGAGGATGCCACCGAGGCGGCCGTCGACCGCAAGCGCAACGAAGCTCAGGGAGCCATCGGCTTCGATTTCGACAGCCTCTACGACTCCGCCGAAGAGGTCGCACCCCCGAAGGTGCCCCCGCGTCCGGAGTGGACCAAGAAGGACAAGCTGGCGTTCGAACGCGAGATGCTCGGACTGTACGTCTCCGATCATCCGCTCGCGGGGCTCGAGATCCCGCTCGCCAAGCATGCGTCTCTGAGCATCCACGACCTGCTTGCATCGGAGACGATCGACGACGGCGAGCAGGTGACGATCGCGGGACTCGTCACGAGCGTCCAGCACCGCGTCGCGAAGTCCAGCGGGAACCCATACGGCATGATCACCGTCGAGGACTTCGACGGCGAGGTGACCGTCATGTTCATGGGCAAGACCTACACCGAGTTCCAGTCGATGCTGCAGGCCGACTCGATCCTCGTGGTGCGCGGCCGCGTCTCCCGACGGGATGATGGCCTCAACCTGCACGCGCAGTCGGCGTTCGCGCCGGATCTCGGAGCGGTGGATGCCTCGGGCCCGCTCGTGCTCATGCTGCCCGAGCATCGGGCGACCGAGACGGTCGTCAGCGAGCTCGCCGAGGTGCTCAACCGCCACCGGGGCGACACCGAGGTGACCCTCCGGCTGCACAAGGGATCGACGGCGAAGGTGTTCGAGGTGCCGATGCCCGTCCAGGTCACGGCCGACCTCTACGGCGAGCTGAAGGGACTGCTCGGACCGTCCTGCCTCGGTTGAGCGCACACCCGCGCGTTCCTCATCATGGCCTCACGGGCCGCGGGTAGTATCGGGACGTTGCGCCGTCATGGGCGCGCGGGAAGGGAACATCGTGGCCGACGAGCATCTGGACGACAACGACACCTTCGAGGAAGCACCCGCTGTGGCGGACGCCGGCGAGGCGCCTCCGCAGTACGGGGTCGGCCCCTTCTCCATCCGCGAGGTCGCGCTGGCGGGCGTGTGGCTCGTCGCCTTCATCGTGTCGTTCTTCTCGCTCAGTACGGTGCGCTTCGACTCCGTGTGGACCTCCGGCCTCGCGTGGATCCTCACGATCGCCCTGCCGTCGGTGGCCGTGTTCCTCATCGCGCTCCGTCGGCTCTCGCCCGACGGGATCCGCCGCGTCGGCTCGCTGGGCATCGACCAGTTCGCCTCCGTCGCCTTCTCGGTCTCCGCGATCGTCTGGCTCACGTATGCCTGGGAGACCGTCGCCTTCGTGATCGACGGCGGACCGTGGCTGCGGTCGTGGGTGATGTGGGTCGAGCTCGTCCTCATGCTCGCCGGCGTCATCCTCACGGTGTTCGCACCGTTCATCCCCGTCGTGGGTGAAGATTTCCGGCTGCGTCCCGAGATCGTGGCGCACCGCAATGCCCGCCCCCTCCGTCCGATCACCGCACGGCCCGCGCCGGCGCCCCGCCCCGCCCCCGCTCCGCAGGAGGAGCAGCCGGCATACAGCGCACCCGCCTACGGCGCACCCGCCGACTACGGCAACCCTTACGCGCCCTACGGCGGCGAGCACGTGGCCGATCAGCGCTGGACGCCCGACGAGACGTCGGCCGCCCAGCCCGCGTATGCCGAGGCTTCGCACACCGGCGAGCACGCCGCTCAGCACACCGCCGAGCACACGGCGGTGTTCGCCGCCGCCTCCGCCGAGCCGCCGCGGCACCAGGCGTTCTGGGCCCTGGCACCGGAAGAGCGGGACGTGGTCGACGAGAGCGGCGCGCCCATCTGGCGGATCGGCCCGGGAGCCTGGGCGCTCGTGATCGAGGATCGCGGCGATCTCTTCGTCATGCGCCACGAGGACGGCCGCATCGGCTACCTCCACGACGTGCGCGACGTCACGCGCGGCTGACCCGCACGTCACACGCACGGGCCGCCCAGCCGGGCGCGATATCGTGAACGGATGCTCCGCACGATCGATCTCCGCGGCCGCACGCTCACTTCCACCGAACTCATCGCCACCGTTCCGCGCGCGACCGCGGCGCGCGAACGGGCGCTGACGACGGCCGCGACGATCGTGCACGACGTCGCCGACCGCGGCGAGGCGGCCCTGCGGGAGCAGGCCGAGCGCTTCGACGGGGCCGTAGGCCACGACATCCGTGTTCCGGCTGCGCACCTCGATGAAGCCCTCGCGGGCCTCGACCCGACGGTCCGCACGGCCCTCGAACACGCGATCGAGCGCGTGCGTACCGCGTCCGCCGCCCAGATCCCGGCACCGGTCGTCACCGAGCTCGCGCCCGGCGCGCGGGTGGCGCAGCGCTGGCAGCCCGTGCGGCGCGTCGGCGTGTATGTGCCGGGCGGCAAGGCCGTGTACCCCTCGAGCGTCGTCATGAACGTTGTGCCCGCGCAGGTCGCCGGGGTGTCGGAGGTTGCCCTCGCCTCACCGTCGCAGCGCGAGTTCGACGGCCGCGTGCACCCGGTGATCCTCGCCGCAGCCAGACTCCTGGGCGTCGACGAGGTCTACGCGATGGGCGGCGCCGGTGCGATCGGCGCCTTCGCGCACGGCGTGCCGTCGATCGGCCTCGAGCCGGTCGACGTCGTCACGGGTCCCGGCAACAACTTCGTCGCGGCCGCCAAGCGCGCCGTGGCGGGACTCGTCGGGACGGATGCCGAGGCCGGCGCGACCGAGATCCTCATCGTCGCCGACGACTCGGCCGAGCCGATGCTCGTCGCGGCCGACCTCGTGAGCCAGGCCGAGCACGACGAGCAGGCAGCCGCCGTGCTGGTGACCGACTCGGTCAAGCTCGCCGACGCGGTGGCGGCGCACACAGCCGGCCAGGCCGCTCGCACGCTCCACGCCGAGCGCGTCGCAGCGGCGCTCCGCGGGCCGCAGTCGGCGATCGTGCTGGTCGATGACATCGCAGCTGCGACGGCCTTCAGCAACGCGTACGCGCCCGAGCACCTCGAGCTGCACCTCGCAGACCCGCGTCCGGAGGACTTCGTCCACGCGGGCGCCGTGTTCGTCGGCGCCGACTCGCCCGTGAGCCTGGGCGACTACCTCGCGGGAAGCAACCACGTCCTCCCCACCGGCGGACAGGCCCGCTACTCGGCCGGCCTTTCGGCGGCGACCTTCCTTCGCCCCCAGCAGGTCATCGAGTACGACCGTGCCGCTCTCGGCGAGGTGCGGGACGACATCGTCGCGCTCGCCAACGCCGAGCACCTGCCCGCGCACGGCGAGGCCGTCGAGGCCCGATTCCTCGCGTAGTCTGTCGGAGCCATGCACTGCCCCTTCTGCCGCCACCCCGACTCGCGCGTGATCGACTCGCGCACGAGCGACGACGGACTCAGCATCCGTCGCCGTCGGCAGTGCCCCGAGTGCGGCGGCCGCTTCTCGACGATCGAGACCGCGAGCCTCAACGTCATCAAGCGTTCCGGCGTGATCGAGCCGTTCAGCCGCGAGAAGGTCATCTCGGGCGTCCGCAAGGCGTGCCAGGGACGGCCCGTGACCGAGGCCGACCTCGCCGTGCTTGCGCAGACCGTCGAAGAGACGCTGCGTCAGACGGGTGCCTCGCAGCTCGACGCGAACGAGATCGGCCTCGCCATCCTCGGGCCGCTGCGTCAGCTCGACGAGGTGGCGTATCTGCGCTTCGCGAGCGTCTACCAGGCGTTCGACTCCCTCGAGGACTTCGAGTCGGCGATCGAGCAGCTCCGCGCCGACCACACGGCCGCACACCGCGCCGCGGACGCGTGACGTGACGACACGCGCCGGGCGTTGAGGCACGACGCGGGTCGGTAGCCTGGAAGGGATGTATCCCCTCTTCTTCCGGACCGTCCTCTCGCGCATCGACCCGGAGACGGCGCACCACGCTGCGATGGCCGTCATCCGCGTGCTGGGAATCCCGCCCTTCTCGTGGGTCGCGCGTGCCGTCACGCGCCCCGACCCTGCGCTGCGGACTCATGCGGTCGGGCGGGACTTCGACTCGCCGTTCGGCGTCGCGGCGGGGTTCGACAAGGACGTCCGGGGTGCGGCGGGCCTCTACGCACTCGGGTTCGGTCACGTCGAGGTGGGCACCGTGACCGCGATCCCTCAGGACGGCAACCCCCGCCCGAGGCTCTTCCGCCTCGTGCCGGATCGCGCGGTCGTCAATCGGATGGGCTTCAACAACAGGGGAGCGGATGCCGCGGCATCCCGCCTGCGCCGTCTGCGTCGTCGTCGCCGGCGGGCCGTGCTCGGCGTCAACATCGGCAAGAGTCGCGTCGTCGACGTCGCTCACGCGACCGCAGACTACGTCACCAGCGCCCGACAGCTCGCGCCGCTCGCCGACTACCTCGTCGTCAACGTCTCATCGCCGAACACCCCCGGCCTGCGGGGACTTCAGGCGGTCGAGACGCTGCGACCGCTCCTCCAGGCGGTTCGGGATGCCGCGGGCCTCACACCTCTCCTCGTCAAGATCGCCCCCGACCTCGCCGACGACGAGATCGAGGCGATCGCGCGGCTCGCGGTCGACACGCATCTCGCCGGCATCATCGCGACGAACACGACGATCTCGCGGGACGGTCTCACGACCGACCCGTCGACCGTCGCGGCCGCGGGGGAGGGCGGTCTGTCCGGCGCCCCGCTCAGGACTCGCGCGCTCGAGGTGCTGCGGATCGTACGCGCCGCGGTTCCGCAGACCTTCTGCGTCATCAGCGTCGGCGGCGTCGAGACGGCAGAGGACGTCCAGGAGCGACTGGATGCCGGAGCCACCCTCGTGCAGGGCTACACGGCGTTCCTCTACCGCGGCCCGCTCTGGGCCCGGCAGATCAACAGGGGCCTCGCGAAGCTGCGCTGATCGCCCGTCGCAACGGCGACGGAGGAGCTCAGGCGGGGCGCTGTCCGCGCTTGACCTGCGGCTTCGGCAGGCGCAGGAACCGCATCTGGATCGACCGCATCGCGGCGTACCAGCCGAGCCCCTTCTCGACCTTGTCGCCCCACTTCGCCTTCGCGAGGCGCTTGACGCGGATCGACGTCACCACCATGTCGCCGATCACGAGGAAGATGAAGACCCAGAGGCCGAGGAACGAGTAGTACTGCAGCGCCACGACCGGGATGAACGTCATGACGATGACGAGCACCATGGCGGGCATGACGGCTTCGCCGAGGTGCCAGCCCGAGTCGATCCAGTCGCGCACCCAGCGGCGCTGAGGACCCTTGTCGCGCGCCGTGAGGTAGCGCTCGTCGCCGGCGGCCATACCGGCACGGGCCTTGTCGCGCTGCTGCGCGAGCTCGGCGCGGGCGCGAGCCTTCGCCTCCTTCGTGTCGGGCACGAGCGGGCGCTTGCGCGCGGCCTCCTGCTCGGCACGCGAGGGAGTCGCGCGTCCCTTGCCCGAGGGGGCGCCGTTCAGCGAGGTCCCCTCGGAAGGGGCGTCGCTCAGGGGTGCTTCAGGCGTCTTGGCCACGGATGTACCTCGAAAAGTGCGGGAAAAGGTGTGCGCTTAAGATTACCCGCATGACCTCTGACCTGACCCGCCAAGAAGCGGTGCGCGAAGCCGCGACCGCCGCGGTGCCCGCCGCCCTCGCCGATCTCGGCAACCTCGTGCGCATCCCATCGGTCGCATTCCCGGGATTCGACCCCGCCCAGGTGCAGCGCAGCGCCGAGGCGGTGAAGGCTCTCGTCGAGGCGACGGGCCTGTTCGACAGTGTCCGGATCGCGGACGCCGAGATCCCGGAGGCGGCAGAGCCGACGACGCTCGGGGAGCGCGGCATGCCTGCGGTGCTCGCGACCCGCGCCGCCAAGAACGGACGGCCGACGATCCTCCTGTACGCGCACCACGACGTCCAGCCCGTGGGGGACGAGAGCCTGTGGGAGTCGCCGCCGTTCGAGCCGACTGTCCGCGACGGCCGCCTGTACGGGCGGGGCGCTGCCGATGACAAGGCCGGCGTCATGGCGCACATCGGCGCGCTGCGCGCCTTCTCGGAAGCCGTCGGCGACGACTTCGACCTCGGCGTCGCCCTCTTCATCGAGGGTGAGGAGGAGGCCGGCTCGCGCTCGTTCGCGCAGTTCCTCTCGGACCACGCCGATGCCCTCCGCGCCGACGTCATCGTCGTCGCGGACTCGGGCAACTGGGACTCGAAGACCCCGGCGCTGACCGTCTCGCTGCGGGGCAACACGCGCTTCACGCTCCGCGTGCGAACCCTCGAGCACGCCTCGCACTCCGGCATGTTCGGCGGCGCGGTGCCCGACGCCATGATGGCGACGGTCAAGCTGCTCTCGACGCTGTGGGACGAGACCGGGGCCGTTGCGGTCGAGGGGCTGACGGTCCGGGATGCCGAGACCCCCGAGTACACCGAAGAGACGCTGCGCGACGAGGCCGGCCTGCCGGACGGCGTGGGCCCCATCGGGACGGGCACGATCCTCAGCCGCATCTGGAACAAGCCGTCGATCACCGTGACGGGCATCGACGCGCCGAGTGTCGCCAACGCATCGAACACGCTCTCACCCGAGATCAGCGTCGTCATCAGCGCCCGCATCGCCCCCGGACAGGACGCCCGCGACGCCTATGCCGCGATCGAGGCGCACCTCCGTGCGCACGCGCCGTTCGGCGCGCAGCTCGAGTTCTCGCACCAGGACTACGGCAACCCGTTCCTCGTCGACACGAGCGGCTGGGCCGTCGCCGACGCCCGCGAGGTGCTCGGAGAGGCGTACGGGGTCGACCCCGTCGACATGGGCGTGGGCGGGTCCATCCCGTTCATCGCGGATCTCGTCCGCGAGTTCCCGGGCGCCCAGATCCTCGTGACCGGCGTCGAGGACCCGCACGCTCGTGCGCACAGCCCGAACGAGTCCCTCCACCTCGACACGTTCCGCAACGCCCTCGTGGCCGAGGCGCTGCTGCTCGAGAAGCTCGACGGGCGGACGCTCTGACCGCGGTCGAAGCACGCCGACACAGCGGAGCCTCCTCCCAGCGGGCCGTCGTAGAATCGAGGCATCCGCAGCGCCCAGTGCGCCGACCGCGAGGAGAGTCATGACCGACACCGCACTGTCGACCGAAGAGACCACTGCCGCCCACGGCGTGCTGCTCACCGACGCGGCCTCCGCCAAGGTGAAGAGCCTGCTCGAGCAGGAGGGCCGCGACGACCTGCGTCTCCGCGTGGCCGTCCAGCCGGGTGGATGCAGCGGCCTGATCTACCAGCTGTACTTCGACGAGCGCTATCTCGAGGGCGACAAGACGGTCGACTTCGGCGGCGTCGAGGTCATCGTCGACGACATGAGCGTCCCGTACCTCGACGGCGCGTCGATCGACTTCAAGGACACGATCTCGGAGCAGGGCTTCACGATCGACAACCCGAACGCGGCCGGCAGCTGCGCCTGCGGCGACAGCTTCCACTGAGCCCGCCGGAGCATCAGCGCACAGCGCTCGCTTCGCCTTCGGAACGCCCCCTCGACCACCGAGCGGGGCGTTTCGTCGTATCGCTCGGAAGCCCGCGTTTCCGGGGATTTCAGCCTCGAATGCTGGGCGGTTGGCCCGAATCGTGTGAGAGGTTGCCCTAGACTGGCGACAGTTCTCTTACGTGACCGGAAAGGTGCATCGTGCCCTCGAAACGTCGTCTCCGCTGGGCCCTGGTACCCGTCGGGATCGCAGCGGTAGCCGTCCTGGCCGGATGCAGCTCGACGGAGCTCCACGGGTTCCTTCCGGGCTTCGAAGACCCGAACGCGAAGCCGGCGACGAACCACACCGACATGGTCGCGGGCCTGTGGGTCAACTCCTGGATCGTCCTGCTCGTCGTGGGCATCGTGACGTGGGGTCTCATGGGCTGGGCGGCGATCGTGTACCGCCGTCGCAAGGGCCAGACCGGCCTTCCCGTGCAGCTGCGCTACAACATGCCGATCGAGATCTTCTACACGATCGTGCCGCTCATCCTCGTGATCGGCTTCTTCGCCTTCACGGCGCGCGACCAGGCGATCCTCGAGACGCAGACCGAGAACCCCGACGTCACGATCACGGCCATCGGCAAGCAGTGGGCGTGGGACTTCCAGTACAACGGCGAGGACGAGGACGGCTCGGACGCCGTCTGGACGATGGGCGTGCAGGCCCAGCCTGCGGCGAACGGCGACGTCGATCAGTCGAAGCTCCCGACGCTGTACCTCCCCGTCGACAAGTCGGTGAAGATCGAGCTGCAGTCGCGCGACGTCATCCACTCCTTCTGGATCATCGACTTCCTCTACAAGAAGGACATGTACATCGGGCGTGAGAACTACTGGTCGTTCACGCCGACCCGCGAGGGAACCTACGCGGGCAAGTGCGCCGAGCTCTGCGGCGAGTACCACTCCGCGATGCTGTTCAACGTCAAGGTCGTGAGCGAGGACGAGTACGAGCAGTACCTCGACTCGCTCCGCGATGCGGGCCAGACGGGCAGCATCACCGACGAGTACGACCGCCTCGGCAACCTGCCCGGTACCGGCGAGACCACCACCGACGACGAGGACAACGACTGATCATGGCAACGACGCTCCCACTCCAGGAGACGACTCAGAGCCGTCCCACCACGATGCCGCCTCGCCAGGCCGCACTGCTCAGCGCCTCGAACGTCGAGCGCAAGGGCAACATCATCGTCAAGTGGATCACCTCCACCGACCACAAGACGATCGGCTACATGTACCTGATCGCCTCCGTGCTGTTCTTCATGCTCGGCGGCGTCATGGCACTCATCATCCGTGCCGAGCTCTTCGAGCCCGGCATGCAGATCGTGCCGACGAAAGAGCAGTACAACCAGCTCTTCACGATGCACGGCACGATCATGCTGCTCATGTTCGCGACGCCGCTGTTCGCAGGCTTCGCCAACGCCGTCCTCCCGCTGCAGATCGGCGCGCCCGACGTGGCGTTCCCGCGTCTGAACGCGTTCGCCTTCTGGCTCTTCCTCTTCGGCTCGACGATCGCCGTCGCCGGCTTCCTCACCCCGCAGGGTGCGGCCGCCTTCGGCTGGTTCGCGTATCAGCCCCTCGCCAACGCGAGCTTCTCGCCAGGCATCGGCGGCAATCTCTGGATGCTCGGCCTCGGCATGAGCGGTTTCGGAACGATCCTGGGCGCCGTGAACTTCGTCACCACGATCATCACGATGCGTGCCCCGGGCATGACGATGTGGCGCATGCCGATCTTCTCCTGGAACACGCTCATCACGAGCATCCTGGTGCTGATGGCGTTCCCCGTGCTGGCCGCGGCGATCCTGGCAGCAGCCGCCGACCGCGTCCTCGGCGCGCACATCTACGACCCCGCCAACGGCGGCGTCCTGCTGTGGCAGCACCTGTTCTGGTTCTTCGGCCACCCCGAGGTGTACATCATCGCGCTGCCGTTCTTCGGCATCGTCTCCGAGGTGTTCCCGGTGTTCAGCCGCAAGCCGATCTTCGGCTACAAGACGCTCGTCTACGCGACGATCGCGATCGCGGCGCTCTCGGTCGCGGTGTGGGCTCACCACATGTACGTCACGGGCGCCGTCCTGCTGCCGTTCTTCGCGCTCATGACGATGCTGATCGCGGTCCCCACGGGTGTGAAGATCTTCAACTGGATCGGCACGATGTGGCGCGGCTCGGTCACATTCGAGACCCCGATGATCTTCGCTCTGGGCTTCCTCGTCTCGTTCGTCTTCGGCGGCCTCACCGGCGTCATCCTCGCGTCGCCTCCGCTCGACTTCCACCTCTCCGACTCGTACTTCGTCGTCGCGCACTTCCACTACGTCGTGTTCGGCACCGTCGTGTTCGCGATGTTCTCGGGCTTCTACTTCTGGTGGCCCAAGTGGACCGGTCGCATGCTCAACGAGCGACTCGGATACGTGCACTTCTGGATGCTGTTCATCGGCTTCCACATGACGTTCCTCATCCAGCACTGGCTGGGCGTCGACGGGATGGTGCGCCGCTACGCCGACTACTCGGAGCAGGACGGCTTCACCTGGCAGAACCAGGTGTCGACGATCGGCGCCGTGATCCTCGGTGCGTCGATGATCCCGTTCCTCTTCAACGTGTGGATCACGGCCCGCAAGGCGCCCAAGGTGACCGTCAACGACCCGTGGGGCTACGGCGCGTCGCTCGAGTGGGCGACCTCGTGCCCGCCGCCCCGTCACAACTTCACGTCGATCCCGCGCATCCGCAGCGAGCGTCCCGCCTTCGACCTGAACCACCCCGAGGCCGGCATCCCGGTCGGCGTCGGCCCGGCCAAGGACGCGCCCGACGCCCCCGTCGTCGACACCGCTCAGGGAGAGGTCAAGTAACGTGCGCACCAACGTCGGTCTCTGGTGGCTGCTGAGCGGCTTCTTCCTGCTCATGGCGGTCGTGTACTCGACCTGGAGCATCATCGCGCATCCGGATGCGCCCGAGTGGTACCACCGGATCGAGTGGGTCGGCAGCGTCGCACTGCTGTTCACGTCGTTCATGGGAGCGCTCATCGCGTTCTACATCGGCCGCGTGCATCGTGCTCAGCGCGGCGAGCTGCCCGAGGACGTCCTGACGGCCGACATCGACGACGGCGACCCGGAGCTCGGCGAGTTCAGCCCGTGGTCCTGGTGGCCCATCGTGCTGGCCTTCGCGGCGGCTCTCGGCATCCTCGGGCTCGCCGTCGGCGTGTGGCTCTTCCCGATCGGTCTCGCCGTTTTCGTCGTGGCGATCGTCGGCTGGGTCTACGAGTACTACCGCGGCCACTTCGCGCGCTGAGCGGCCGATCATCTCACCGAGCTTCGGGCTCCGCGCAGCGGCGGCATCAGACGTCGGCCCGCACCGCAGCGTCAATCAGGACGCCGCGTTCACGGCCGCCTGGGCTGCTGCCGTCGCCGATGGCGTCGGGGGCGGTCCCGCCGGCGACATCGCGTCGTCGGTGTTCGTCCACCGGCTCGTCGCCGGCGCCCGCGGCCCGGTCGATGTCGAGCAGCTCGCGACTCTGCTGCGCATCGCGAACTGGGACCTCAGAGCCCTCGTCGAACGAGATCCCTCGCTCGACGGCATGGCCACGACCTTCACAGGCCTCTTCGTCAGCCCTGCGGGCATCCTGCTGCTCGCCCATACGGGCGACTCACGCGCCTACCTGCTGCGCGACGGTGCCATGTCGCGTGAGACACGCGACGACTCGTTCGTCCAGCTCCTCATCGACAGTGGAGTCGTCCAGCCGGCGGATGCCGCGTTCCACCCGCACCGCAATGTCATCACCGCCTCCCTCCGCGGCGCCGAGGACGACCGCATCGCTCTGATCGAACGGCCGGCCCGCGCGGGCGACCGCTGGATGCTCTGCAGCGACGGCCTGAGCGACTACGTGCCCGACCAGGAGATCATCGGTCTCCTCGCCGTAGGCGATGCCCAGGCCGCCGCGGACAGCATCGTCGCGCTTGCGCTGGCCGCAGGCACGCGGGACAACGTCACAGTCGTGGTGGCCGACATCGTGGATGATCCCGAATGGGCTCACCGTCCTGCGTTCTACGGATCCGCGTCGGGGCGCTTCATCGAGTCCCTCGACGAGGGACTCGAGTCGGCCTGAGCCGGCGCGGTAGGTCGCGTGAGCCGGCGCGGGCAGGCAGTCAGCCGCCGACGCGCTCCCGCACGACTCTGACCTGCGGATCGAAGACGCGGGGGAGCGCGCCCTCGTCGTTCTCCGTCGGCTGGCCCTCGCGCACCCAGTACTCGTAACCGCCGATCATCTCCCGTACCGCGTATCCCAGCTTGGCGAACTCGACCGCGCCCTTGGTGGCGGCGTTGCAGCCCGGGCTCCAGCAGTAGACGACGACGGGAACGTCCTTCGAGAGCTCAAGAGGTGCACGCTCGGCGATCTGCCGGTACGGCATGTGCACCGCACCCGCGATGCGTCCCTGAGCCCATGCCTCGTCGCCGCGCACATCGACGAGGACGAACTCCTCACCATCTTTCTGTGCCTCGTAGACGTCGGAGGCGTCGGTCTCGAGGCGGAGCTTGGCGGAGAAGTAGTCGAGCGCTTCGGTCATGCCTCCACGCTAATCAGGGGGATCCGGATCCGGACCGCCCGGGGAGGACGTGGATGGTCGGATTCCTGCCGACCTCGGCGGGGAGCGTTTCGCGCAGAATGACGGATGCCCCGGCACCCCCACGAGGGGAGTGTCGGGGCATCCGTCCGATGCAGACTCAGCTGCTCTTGGGCCTGCGGCCGTTCGAGTCGTCGTCATCGGGGATGATGACGTTCGAGGGACGGTTCGCGGTCTCGCCGTGGCGGCCGTCGTCGATCGGGACGTGCGGGGCGTCCGGCACGCCGGCCCGCTCGTGAGCGCCCTGGATCTCGAGATCCTTCTCGTCGGCGATGTGGTCGAGCTCGTGGTGCTGGTGCGCCGAGGCGGCGTCGAGCTCGGCCTGGGTCACCGGCGTGAGGCGATCCTCGAAGAACCAGCGCGAGATCGCCGCACGCAGGTTCTCGTGCCACGGGATGCGACCACGCGAGTTGGGGCGCACCACAAGCGGCTCGTAGGCGTCGTACTCGACGAGCTTCCAGCGGTCGAACTGGTCGACCGGCTGGTGCACCTCGATGTACTCCCCGCCGGGGAGACGGACGATGCGGCCCGACTCGTAGCCGTGGAGCAGGATCTCGCGGTCCTTCTTCTGCAGCGCGATGCACATGCGCTTCGTCACGAAGTAGGCGATGATCGGCCCGAGGATGAGCAGCGCCTGGAGGGTGTGGATCACGCCCTCCATCGTGAGCTTGAAGTGCGTCGCGATGAGGTCGGACGAAGCCGCCGCCCACATGACCGCGTAGAACGTGACGCCGGCGGCGCCGATCGCCGTGCGGGTCGCCGCGTTGCGGGGACGCTGCGCGATGTGGTGCTCGCGCTTGTCGCCCGTGATCCACGCCTCGATGAACGGGTAGATGAGCACCAGCACGATGAACAGGCCGATCACGCCGAGCGGGATCAGGATGTTCCACGACCACGTGAAGCCGAACCAGTACGTCTCGAGGTGCGGCGGGATGAGGCGCAGCATGCCGTCGGCGAATCCGATGTACCAGTCGGGCTGCGTACCGGCCGAGACGGGGGAGGGGTCGTACGGACCGTAGTTCCAGATCGGGTTGATCGTGAAGAGCGAGGCGATCAGGACGATGACACCGAAGGTCAGGAAGAGGAACCCGCCCATCTTGGTCATGTACACCGGCATCATCGGGTAGCCCACGACATTGCTGTTGGAGCGCGCGGGCCCGGCGAACTGCGTGTGCTTGTTGATGACCATGAGCATGAGGTGCACCACGAGCAGGCCGACGAGGATCGCGGGCAGCAGCAGGATGTGCAGCGTGTAGAGGCGGCCCACGATCTGGTCCCCGGGGAACTCGCCGCCGAAGAGGAGGAACGAGGTCCACGTGCCGATGAGCGGGATGCCCTTGATCATGCCGTCGATGATGCGGAGGCCGTTGCCCGAGAGCAGGTCGTCCGGCAGTGAGTAGCCCGTGAAGCCCTCGCCCATCGCGAGGATGAACAGGACGAAGCCGATGACCCAGTTGAGCTCGCGGGGCTTGCGGAACGCGCCGGTGAAGAACACCCGGAGCATGTGCACGCCGATGCCTGCGACGAACGTCAGAGCCGCCCAGTGGTGGATCTGACGGACGAGCAGCCCGCCTCGGATGTCGAACGACAGGCGAAGGGTGGAGTCGAGCGCCGCCGACATCTCGACGCCGCGCATCGGGAGGTACGCACCCGTGTAGTGGGTCGGGACCATCGAGGCCTGGAAGAAGAACGTCAGGAACGTGCCCGAGAGCAGCACGACGACGAAGCTCCACAGCGCGATCTCGCCGAGCATGAACGACCAGTGGTCGGGGAAGATCTTGCGGCCGAGCTCCTTGACGAAGCCGGAGAGACTCGTGCGCTCGTCGATGTAGTTCGACGCGGCGCCGACGAAGCGTCCGCCGAGAGGCTTGTCGCGCGTCGGGCCGGGTGCGCTCGCGGGTTCGAGCGTCACGTTCTCAGTGGGGTGAGTCCCGGTACTCAATGGCGCTCCCAGAAGCTCGGGCCGACGGGTTCGGTGAAGTCGCTCTGCGCGACCAGGTAGCCCTCGTCGTCGACGGTGATGGGCAGCTGCGGGAGCGGGCGGGCCGCAGGGCCGAAGATGACCGCTGCGCTGCGCGACACGTCGAACTGCGACTGGTGGCACGGGCACAGCAGGTGGTGGGTCTGCTGCTCGTAGAGGGCCACGGGGCAGCCGACGTGCGTGCAGACCTTGGAGTAGGCGACGATCCCGTCGTACGACCACTCGATCTTGTTCTCGCTCGGAGGGAGCTGCTCGGGCAGCAGACGCATCAGCAGGACGATCGCCTTCGCCTTGGCCTCGAGGTAGCCCTCGCTGTGGTCGACGTCGGCGAGAGCCTCGGGGATGACGTGGAAGGCCGAGCCCAGGGTGACCTCGGACGCGCGGATGGGCGTGCCCTCGGGGTCGCGTGCGAGGCGCATGCCCTTCTCCCACATCGTGTGGCTGAGCTCTTCTACGGGGTTGACGTTCTGCGGGGCGAGACCGCGGAACAGCGTCACCCCAGGGAGCACCGACGCCACCACGGCGGCGATGAGCGAGTTGCGGATCATCGCGCGGCGGCCGAAGCCGGACTCCTCGTTGGCGTCCTCGAACGCCTTGACCGCTGCCGCGCGCGTGGAGTCACGGCCGCGCGTCGCGTGACGGGGCTCGATGAACTCCTTGTCGGACATGATCGCCTTGGACCAGTGGATCCCGGCGATGCCGATGGCCAGGAGGGCGAGGGCGATGCCGAGGCCGACGAAGAGGTTGTTGTCGCGAACGCTGACGAGCGAGCCGTCTTCGATCGGGAACAGCATGTAGGCCGCGATCGCCCAGATGCTGGCGGCGACCGACAGGTAGAACAGCGTGTACACCGTGCGCACGGCGCGCTTCATGGCGGCCGGGTCTTTGTCGGTCATCCGCTCGCGGTGCGGCGGGAGCTCCGGTGTCAGCACCTTGTCGGGGACCGCGACCGCGAGCCCCGACGAAGGCTTCCAGGAAGCCCTCTCGTGCTCGAGCGGGTCGTCCTCGTGGTCCATGGTTCTCCTCTTGGTGCTCTCGTCAGTGATACGTCAGTTGGACTTCGCGGTGATCCACACGGTGATCGCGATGAGCGTCCCGATGCCGAAGATCCAGATGAACAGACCCTCCGAGACAGGACCGAGCGATCCCAGTGTGAAGCCACCCACCGACACCGAATCCTGCTGGAAGAGCAGCGACGAGATGATGTCGCGCTTGTCCTCCGTCGTGAGGTTCATGTCGCTGAAGACCGGCATGTTCTGGGGTCCGGTGACCATCGCCGCATACATGTGCAGCGCGCTGGTCTCGTGGAGCGCCGGTGCGTACTTGCCCTCGGTGAGAGCGCCGCCGGCGCCGGCGACGTTGTGGCACATGGCGCAGTTGATGCGGAAGAGCTCCGCACCGCGGGCGACGTCGCCCTTGCCGTCGAGGATCTCCTCGGACGGGTACGTGGGGCCGGGAGCGAGATCCTGCACATAGGCGGCCATCGCCTTGATCTCGTCCTCGGTGAACTGCACGGGCTTCTGCGGAGCCTGCGGCGCCTGGGCCGCGAGCGGCATGCGCCCGGTGGAGACCTGGAACTCGACGGCGAGCTCACCGACTCCGTAGAGCGACGGGCCGGCCTCGGTGCCCTGCAGGTCCATGCCGTGGCAGGTCGCGCAGTTGGCCTGGAACAGCTTCTTGCCGTCCTCGACCGTGAGGGCCGACTTCACCTGGGTGTCGCCGGTGCTCGCCATCGCGGCCGAGGCGCCCGCGTAGACGCCTCCGGTCAGGAGCAGGCCGATGCCGATGAGGGCCGCTGCGGCCCAGGGGCTGCGGCGTCCGTTGGAGCGGCGCTTGGTCACTCGTGCCATGTCGGGGTACAGCTCCGCTCTATTTCAGGAAGTAGATGACGAGGAACAGGGCGATCCACACGACATCCACGAAGTGCCAGTAGTACGAGACGACGATCGAGGTCGTCATCTCCTTGCGCCCGAAGTTCTTGACGGCGTACGCGCGGCCGATCACGAGCAGGAACGCGATGAGCCCGCCCGTGACGTGGAGCGCGTGGAAGCCCGTCGTGAGGTAGAACGCCGACGCGTACGAGTCCGCATTGATCGGCATCCCCTCGGTGACGAGCTGTGCGTACTCCCAGACCTGACCGGAAACGAAGATCGCGCCCATGATGAACGTCAGGTAGAACCACTCGACCATGCCCCACTTGCGGACGTCGAAGAACCCGCCCGTCCGATAGGACTGGAAGCGCTCGGCGGCGAATACGCCCATCTGGCACGTGACGGACGAGAGCACGAGGATGATCGTGTTCACCGTCGCGTAGGGGATGTTGAGCAGGACGGTGCGTTCGGCCCACAGATCGGGGGAGGTGTTGCGCAGCGTGAAGTAGATCGCGAAGAGACCCGCGAAGAACATCACCTCGCTGCCGAGCCACACGATGGTTCCGACGGCGACCGGATCGGGTCGCTTGACGGACCGCATCGCCTGGGAATAGGTCGCTTGCGTGGTCGTCACGCTCCCCATTATGGCTGACTTCCGAGGGGGAGATTCGCACTGGGAGGGATCGATTTCGGTTCGATCGAACTTAGGCGCACCTAAGAGAACGCCGTGAGTTCGGCATGGGGGAGGTGTGCGCGGGCCGACGTCACATCCGCGGGCCCTGGGAGGGCGCCGACTAGGCTTCTGGCTTATGGCGGAGCTGTACACCTGGCCCGAGATCTTCACGACATTGCTCGACAAGCGCGACCTGAGCGTCTCTGAGTCGACGTGGGCGATGCGCAAGATCATGAGGGGCGAGGCGACGCCTTCGCAGCTCGGCGGATTCCTTGTCGCGCTCCGGGCGAAGGGCGAGACCGTCGACGAGATCGTCGGGTTCCGCGACGCCATCCTCGAGGCCGCGCTGCCCCTGCCGGTCGACGCCGCCGTCCTCGACATCGTGGGCACGGGCGGCGACCGCTTCGGCACGGTCAACGTCTCGACCATGGCGGCCGTCGTGGCCGCGGCATCCGGAGTCCCCGTCGTCAAGCACGGCAACAAGGCGGCGAGCTCGGCATCGGGGTCGAGCGATGTCCTGAGCGCGCTCGGCATCGATCTGTCGCTCTCGCCGGACTCGGTCGCCGAGGTGCTCGGCCGGGCCGGGATCACCTTCGCGTTCGCCTCCGCGTTCCACCCGGGCTTCCGGCACGCCGGGCCCACCCGCGCCGAGCTCGGCGTGCCTACCGTCTTCAACTTCCTCGGTCCCCTGTGCAACCCCGCCCGCGCCGAGGCCAACGCGGTCGGCGTCGCGCACCTCGACCGCGTGCCGCTCATCACCGGCGTGTTCCAGACCCGCGGTGCGACGGCGCTCGTCTTCCGCGGCGACGACGGGCTCGACGAGCTCACCACGACGGGCCACTCGCGACTGTGGGAAGTCAGCCGCGGCGACATCCACGAGCACGACCTCGACCCGCGCGACCTCGGCATCCCGCTCGCCGAGATCGGTGACCTCCTCGGCGGAGACCCCGCGCACAATGCCGCCGTCGTCCACCGCGTGTTCGCCGGAGAGCAGGGCCCCGTCCGCGACATCGTCCTCCTCAACGCGGCGGCGGGCATCGTGGCCTACCGGCTCTTCCGGGATGCCACGCAGGTCCAGCGTCCGATCCTCGAGCGCCTCGCCGAGGCGCGGGACGACGCTGCAGCGGCGATCGACGACGGCGGGGCCGCCGCGAAGCTCGACGACTGGGTCACCGCCACTCGCTCCTTCGCGGGCTGATCCGGCGCCATCGGACACGCTGCGGCTGCTCTTCCGCCCCGGAGGACGGCGCCGCTAGCGTGTCCCGTGGAGCTGCCATCCCGCCGAGGAGGACGACATGACCGACGCACCTGCCACCGCCGACGCGATCGAACCGCCCGTGAAGAGGGTGGGCCTCGTGAAGGCGGCGGGGATCCTCGGCATCCTCGCCGGCATCCTCCTGATCGTCGTCGCGATCATCGCCTGGATCGCGGTGACGAGCCAGCTCACCGCCGAGAACATCACCGTCCCCGACGACGCTTCGGCGTTCGCGGGTCAGCAGGTGACCGGCCCCCTCACGGCGTACGTGCAGGCCGAGACCATCAACAAACACGCGCTCGAGGCATCCGGCGGCAAGACCTACGCCGAACTCGACCAGGACGACCCGGTGCGCAACACCGTCATGCAGGCATCGTTCCTCCGCGCATCGCTCTACACCTCGGTGGTGGCGTACGGGGTGTGCCTCTTCGCGGCCGCCGTCGGCGTCCTCGCGATCCTGTTCGGATGGGCCATCCGCCGCCTCGCCGACACGCCCGTCGTGATCAAGCGGACCGCCTTCGCCGCCGCCCCATGAGCGCGGCCCGACGGACCGCAGGACCGCGACAGACGCCGTGAACCCGTACGACGCCCTCACCGAGATCGCGACGCTCCTCGAGCGCGAACGTGCGTCGCGGTACAAGTCCAAGGCGTTCCGCGCGGCAGCCGACGCGATCGCCGGCCTGACGGATGAGGAGCTCCGGGATGCCGCATCCCTCCGCCGTCGCAAGGGCATCGGCGACTCGACCTTCGCGGTCATCCAGGAGGCGCTGGAGGGCGGAACGCCGGGTTACCTCGTCGATCTGCGCGAGCGCGCCGGAGTCGAGCGGGCATCGACGCTGCGCAAGCTCCTCAAGGGCGACCTGCACAGCCACAGCGAGTGGTCCGACGGCCTCACCTCGATCGAGCTGATGGCCGCTGCCGGTCGGTCGCTGGGGCACGAGTACCTTGCGCTCACCGACCACTCGCCGCGCCTGCGCGTGGCGAACGGCCTCTCTCCCGAGCGCCTGCGGGAGCAGCGCGGCGTCGTCGCCGCCGAGAGCCGCGACGGCTTCACGCTCCTGTGGGGCATCGAGGTCGACATCCTCGACGCGGGCGAGCTCGACCAAGAGCCCGATCTCCTCGACGAGCTCGACATCGTCGTCGCGTCGGCGCACTCGAAGCTGCGGATGGAGAAGGCGCCCATGACGGGCCGACTCGTCGCAGCGGTGTCGAACCCCCGCGTCGACGTGCTCGGGCACGTGACGGGCCGCCTGGTGGAGGGCTCTCGCGGCACGCGCCCGCAGTCCACGTTCGACGCCGAGGCGGTGTTCGAGGCCTGCGCCGCGCACGGCGTCGCGGTCGAGATCAACTCCCGCCCCGAGCGCCAGGACCCGCCCGACGGGATGATCGGCCTCGCGATGGAGCTCGGATGCCTCTTCTCGATCGACTCGGACGCTCACGCGCCGGGGCAGCTCTCGCTCATCGACTACGGCGCCGAGCGCGCCGAGCGACTCGGGGTCCCGGCCGAGCGGATCGTGACGACGTGGCCCCTCGAGCGGCTGCGGGAGTGGACGGGCCTCCGCCGCGAAGGATGAGGCCTCGGCGCGCGCGGCAACGCGCGAGCGTATCGTGAGCACGGGCTGCGGGGCGGCCACGCGAGGTGGCGGGAAGGCGGGAACCGGATGGCGACGGACCAGCGGGATGCTCTCATCCAGCGCAACGACGATGAATTCGCGCAGCTCAAGGCGCTCGTCGATCAGCTGCGCGTCGACGGGCGCATCGACGAGGCGTTCGCGGGCGACGCTCGCGACCGCAATGTGCGCGACGTCCTCGCCCACCTGCTCGCCTGGCATCTGCTTCTCGAGGGCTGGTACGAGGACGGAATGATCGGCGGCTCGCCCGCGATTCCCGCCGACGGGTACTCCTGGCGCGAGCTCGACGCTCTCAACGTCGTGCTCCGCGATCGCTGGCAGCACGCGACGCTCGAAGACGTCGAGTACCGCCTCGACCTCTCCCACGCGGGTCTGCAGCGCCTGCTGCGGGCCCACTCCGACGAGGAGCTGTTCGACGTCGAGGCGTACCCGTGGACCCGGGGGTCGCACCTCGGGGAGTTCTGCCTCGAGTGCGGCGGGAACCACTACGCCTGGGCGCGGAAGGCCATCACCACCGGACTGCCGGGCGCAGCCGGTGCCGTGAACGGCCGGCGCGCGACGGAAGGGGCCCGGATCGTCGATCCAGGTCCCCTCGCGGTCAGTCGTCGGCGTTGATCCGGAGCACCTCGAGGCGCGCGCGGTACTCGACCTCGTCGATGTCGCCCTTCGCGAAGCGCTCGGCGAGCGTCGCCTCCGCCTGGCGGGCCGGGTTGCGGCGACCGTACGGCCCGTAGCCGTTCTCGGCCGCGCCCCGGCGCCAGCGCCGACCGAAGATCGAGAAGATCAGGACGAAGACGAGGATCCAGAAGAACGGGATCAGCAGGAACCACCAGCCGAACCCCCACGGGCCGGCGAAGTGGGCGGGCACAGCTGCCATGGCGGCGGCAAGCGTTGCGGACATGAGGGATCCTCTCGGATGACACGCCGGCACTCTGCCGGCCCTTCGAGTCAAGCCGTGGGCGGTTCCCGGCGAATCCGACGCCGGAAGGCAATCGCCGTGCTCCGGCCGGAGTACGTCAGCCGGCGTTCCACCCCGGTCGGATGATGCCCGCCTCGTAGGCGAGCACGACGAGCTGCACGCGATCGCGGGCGTGGAGCTTCTGCATGATGCGAGACACGTGGGTCTTCGCCGTGAGCGGCGAGATGAAAAGCCGCGCGGCGATCTCCTCGTTCGTGAGGCCCTGGGCGACGAGGGCGAGCACTTCGGCCTCGCGCTCGGTCAGCCCGGCGAGAGCACGCGCGGCCGGGGCATCCTTCAATCCGTCCGCCGCCCGTTCGAGAAGGCGTCGCGTGACGCTCGGCGAGAGGAGCGCTTCACCCTCCGCGACGACACGCACGGCGCGGATCAGGTCCACGGGCTCGGTGTCCTTCACGAGGAAGCCGCTCGCGCCGGCGCGGATCGCCCGGGCGACGTACTCGTCGAGCTCGAACGTCGTGACGATCACGACCCTGACGTGCGTGAGCGCGGGGTCTGCGGCGATCTGCTCCGTCGTCCAGAGTCCGTCACCGTCGGGCATGCGGATGTCGAGCAGGGCCACGTCGACGGGTTGCGTCGCGAGGGCGCGCAGCAGCTCGTGACCGCCGGATGCCTCGACCACGACCTCGATGTCGGGCTCCGAGTTCAGCAGCGCCCGGAATCCCGCTCGTACGAGCTGGTGGTCGTCGGCGATCGCGACGCGGATCATCGCGGGCCCGCCCAGGGCAGGCGCGCTTCGACGACGGTGCCGGACGGCTCTCCCTGATGAACGTGCAGGCTCCCGCCGGCGAGTGCCGCGCGCTCGCGCATGCCGCGGATGCCGCCGCCCTCCGCCGCATCCGGCGCGCGCCCCGAGCCGTCATCGACGATGCTGACGACGAGGACGTCGCCCGCGCGCTCGAGCGTGACGGTGGCGTTCGAGGCCGCCGAGTGCCGGACGACGTTCGTGAGAGCCTCCTGTGCGATGCGGTAGGCGGTGGTCTGGATCGCACCCGCGGGGCGGTCGCCCTCGAGCCGGTCGTCGAGCCGGACGACCAGGCCGAGGGCGGTGCGCTGCTCGACCAGGCGGGGGAGTTCGGCCAGCTGCGGCTGGGGCGTGAGCGGTGCGGTCTGCGGTGACCCGGACTCATCGCCGCGGAGGAAGGAGAGCACGCCGCGCACCTCGTCGAGCCCCGCCGCACTGAGCTCGCGGATGTTCGCGAGCGCCTCCCGCGCGCGTTCGGGCTCGCGGTCGAAGAGGTGCAAGCCCATGCCGGACTGCACCGAGATCTGGCTCAGCGAATGCGCCAGCACGTCGTGCAGCTCGCGCGCGATGCGCGATCGCTCCTCCTGTTCGACGGTGCGCTGGCGCTCCGCGAGCTGTGCGCGGCGCTCGGCCCCGCGTGAGAGGCGCAGGCGGATCCCCTCGCCGATCGCGAAGAAGAGGCCGAGCGCAAGGGTCGCAAGGGCGATGCGGAATGGATGCCACGACATCCCGATCAGACCGCTCGCCGTGACCGCGAGAAGCCAGGCGGCGCCGACCGAGAACAGCGCCCACAGCCGCGCGCCCCGGACCACGGCGCCGATGATCCCGAAGGCGAGTGCGACGAGAATCGGGCCGACGTCGGGCGGCACGAAGAGGTCGACGGTCGTGAGCGCGGCGACGAGGGCGACGGTGGGTCCGGGCCAGCGCCGTGCTCCGATGAGGGCGAGGGCGGATGCTGCGGCCAGTGCAACGCTGATGGCCCCGTAGGGAGCGGGTACGCGCTGCCACGCCGACACCGCGATCGCCGCGGGCACCTGGATCACGAACGAGAGGACGACGGGAAGCCACAGCGTGACCCCGGGCGGGGGCCGGAAGCGCGGTTCGAACTCGTCCCACGCGCGTTCCGGCATGCGCACGATGGTACGCCGGACCCCCTCGGCCTTCGTCGCGCGGACGGAGTGGTCCCGCGTACTCCCGCGGGAGCACGTCAGGCGGTCGCCTCGGCGGCGCCGGTGCCGACGGCGTCGAGCGCGTCGACGATCCGCGTCATGGCGGATCCGATCGCCCAGCGCTCGGCGAGGGCCGCGGCATCCGTCTTCTGCTTCTCATCGAGCGGTCGGAGGCGCGAGTCGACCGCGGGGAGGTCGAGGTTCTTCACGACCTCGACGACGGTCGGTGCGACGGCGAGGTAGGGGAGGGCGTTCGTGATCTTGGCGGCGACGCCTGCGGACATCCCCTGGCCCGCTTCGGCCGCCGCGATGATCCCGGCCAGGTCGCCGTGCGCGGCGAGGAGCGTCGCGGCGGACTTCTCGCCGATGCCCGCGACGCCGGGGAGCCCGTCGGACGAGTCGCCGCGCATCGTGGCGAAGTCGGCGTACTGGGTCGGCAGGACGCCGTACTTCTTGACCACGACCTCGTCGGTGACGACCTCGAGGTTGCTCATACCGCGCGCGGTGTAGACGACCCGCACGTCGCGAGCGTCGTCGACGAGCTGGAAGAGGTCGCGGTCGCCGGTCACGACGTCGACGGGGAGGGTCGCCGTAGTCGCGAGCGTTCCGATCACGTCGTCGGCCTCGTGCTCGGGCGCGCCGATGATCTGGATGCCGAGTGCGGCGAGCGTCTCGCGGATGATGGGCACCTGGACCTCGAGCGGATCCGGCACCACCTCGATGTCGGGTCCGACCTCGACGACCTCGGCGACGCGGTGCGTCTTGTACGAGGGAATCAGCTCGACGCGCCACTGGGGACGCCAGTCGTCGTCCCAGCAGGCGATGAGGTGCGTCGGCTGGTAGAGCGTCACGAGCTTCGTGATGATGTCGAGGAAGCCGCGCACCGCGTTGACGGGGGTGCCGTCGGGTGCCTTCACCGTGTCGGGCACGCCGTAGAAGGCGCGGAAATAGAGCGAGGCGCTGTCGAGGAGCATGAGCCGGTCGGGCATGCGCTCATCCTGTCACGCCGCGCCGACGCGCCGCGGGCCCGGTCCCCGAGCCTTCCCAGTCCCCGAGCTTCCCCGGTCCCTGAACTCCCCGGTCCCTGAGCTCGTCGAAGGGTAGAACGCCGGTCAGCAGCCCGGACCGCTGGGATTCTCGACACACGTGCGGTCGACGAGCGCCGTCTTCACCTCGACGACGCGGACGTCGTAGCCGCCTGTCGTCGCCGAGACGTAGCCCTGCACGGGCCGCCAGCCCGTGCCGAAGTCCACGGCCGCCGCGTACTGGACGGTCACGCTCACCGGATACGTGCCCCGCTCGCGGTAGACGTGGCTCGTGGCGGTCGGCGTGAACTGCGCCTGCCCGAGCTGCTCCCAGGTCGCGCCGCCCGTCGTCACCCGCTGGGTCGAGCCGTCGCCGTACGCGAAGACATAGGCGGCGGGCCGGAAGCGGACCACCACGTCCCATCCGAGCAGATTTCCCGGGATGAGCTGCTCGGATCCCGCGGCCACCACGTTCGCCGGCATGCCGACGACGCCGAACCCCGCGGGCTCGCCCGTCAGGGACGGGGAGGTGGGTCTGAAGGACGCGAGGTCGTCGATCGTCACCTCGGGGATGTTGACGACCGAGTAGATCGTGCGGCACAGAGGACTTGCGCACGTCTGACCCGTGGCCGGGTCGACTGGTCCCGGATCGTTCGGGGCCGGATCCTTCAGGGCCGGATCGCGCTGGCCGCGGTCAAAGGCATTCGATCTGTCCGCTGTGCCCGGGCTGCCGGTCGAGGCGCCGATGTCGATCTGCGAGCCGGAGTTGGACACGTCACAGTGAGTCCAGACCGAGGAACCTTCGCAGCTTGATGATCCGCCAACAGTTCCACCGACGGCCATCAAGACGGTCACGAGAGCGACGCTGATCAGTTGCAAGCTTTGTCCTCAATGGCGTTGCTGCGCTCGATTGAGAGGCCGGTGCTCGTGCCAGACGGCACCAACCTCACTTCGAGCGCGTAAACGTCTGGACGGTCAGCGCCAACCATCGATGCGCCCGTCGAGTCGACCACTTCAATCTCGGCGACGTTTGAACAAACGATTGCCACCACATGGGAGGACTTGGCGTCAAACTCGCGACCGTCGAAAAGATCAATCTTCGTCGTGCCGGTTACTGTCCATCCGTCAGCGTGCATCTGGCTCAGAGTCTGTCGTTCGTTAGCGTTCGCGTCGCCGGTCGTCCACGCGTAAACACCCTCGAACGTCTCGGGATCGCTCAAATCGACTTCATTGAGCGCGTCCACATACGCCCGGTAGGTCGCTTCGGCGGCGGCGAAGGCCTCCTCTTCCGATGCGAACGCCGGTGTCGGCTCGGGAGAGGGCTGGGGGAGGCATCCGGTCGTCATGGCCGCCACGAGCGCGAGCGCTGAGACCGACGTGACGAGGCGAGGCTTCACGCGACCACCGTAACCGCGCCGTCTGGGCGCTCGCCGCACTTATCCACACCCCCGACCCCGCACGGATCGGCATCGCAACCGATCGTTCACGAACAGTCCGCTCCTCCGTAGCCTCTCGTCCGGCGCGACGTCACCTGTGCCCACGACCGTGTAGCGAACGGTTGCGCAACCGACGACCGGGAGACGAATGAGCAGTCGCGACAAGGTGCTGGCCTGGGTGGAATCGCCCCTGCAGCTCGTGGGTGCAGCCGAATGGGCCGCCGCGCAGGACCGCGCCGTTCCTGTCGCTGGCCGCCTGACCGCCCAGATGTCCGAGACCGCCGACGAGCTCATCGCCCGCGGTGCGCTGTTCGGAGTGACGGAGCCGTATCTCGGCATCCCGTGGAAGCTCCTGTCGCAGCATGACCACTGGCTGGTCGGCGACGGCTTCTCGGGGCAGTTCCGCCTGGCGCTCACGGTACTGCGACCCAAGGCCCTCACGTTCCTCGACGACGGCGCCAACACCCTCCCGTTCGCGCGCGCCCTGGTCGGCACAGGTCCCTATGCCCGCCCGGGTGTCGAGGAGGGGAGGATGACGAGCACTCTCGCGCCGTTCGCCCTCGAGCGCACCCTCCGCCTCGCCGCGGCCCGACACGTCTCGCTGTTCACGGCGTTCGAGGTCGCTGAGCGCGACGCGCTCGCGCGCCGGGGCATCGCCGTCGTTCATCACCGCTTCGACTGGGTCCGCGCGAGCGCGCCGGCCGGCGCCGACGTCGGTCCGCGCGTGCTCATGGGCAGCGCCCGGCCCGTCGACGGCCGCATGCGACTCGGCGACTACCTGCGCTGGGTCGCGGGGATCGCGGCATCCGGTCCCGTCACCTATCTGCCCCACCGAAGAGAGCCGCAGTCGCAGCTCGACGCGGTCCGCGAGATCCGGGGCGTCGCCGTCTCGGCCGTACGCCTCCCGGCCGAGCTCGTGCTCGCCGGTGCACCCGGTCCGCTCGACATCTTCACGTTGCCGTCGAGCACGGCCACGACGCTGCCGCTCGTGCTCGACGGCGCCCGTTTCGCCATCCGCACGAAGCCCGCGCGCACGGAAGGCGTGACGTCGTGAGCGAGGTCGTCGCGGTCATCCCGGCGCGGGGCGGCTCGAAGGGCGTGCCACGCAAGAACCTCCGTCGTGTCGGGGGAGTGCCCCTCGTCGCCCGGGCCGTCGCCGCGGCGCGCCGCAGCGGGGCGGTCGACCGGGTCGTCGTGTCGACCGACGACGTCGAGATCGCAGCGGTCGCGCGCGAGTGGGGCGCCGACGTCGTCGAGCGACCCGCCGACATCGCGGGCGACGCGGCGAGCTCCGAGAGCGCGGTCCTCCACGCCCTCGATGAACTGTCCACGCGCGGCGTCGACGTCTCGATCGTCGCCTTCCTTCAGGCGACCTCGCCGTTCATCGACGCGGCGGCCCTCGCGGAAGCCGTGGACCTCGTGAGATCGGACCGCTTCGACAGCGTCTTGGCCGCCGTGCAGTCGTACGGCTTCCTGTGGGCCCGGGATGCCTCGTCCCGGGCCGTCGCGGTCAACCACGACGCCGCCCACCGCCCGCGCCGCCAGGACCGCGACCCCCACTACCTCGAGACCGGGGCCTTCTACGTGTTCGGGGCCGCAGGGTTCGCAGCATCCGCTCACCGCTTCTTCGGACGGATCGGGATCGTCGAGGTGCCCGAGCGCACGGCTCTCGAGATCGACACGGTGTCGGAGCTGGAACAGGCGCAGGCGCTCGCCCCGCTCGTCGATCTGCCGGAGCCGATCGATGTCGATGTCGTCGTGACCGACTTCGACGGCGTGCACACCGACGACACTGTCGCGGTCGACGGAGCAGGACGCGAATCGGTCCGCGTGAGTCGCTCGGACGGCATGGGCGTCGCGCTGCTGCGGAGGGCCGGCGTGCCCGTGCTCATCCTCTCGACCGAGACGAACCCCGTCGTGAGCGCCCGCGCCCGCAAGCTGCAGGTCGAGGTGCTGCAGGGCGTCGACGACAAGGCGCGGGCGCTGCGCGCGTGGGCGGATGCCTCGGGCACCCCGCTCTCACGCATGGCGTATCTCGGCAACGACGTCAACGACCTGGCGTGCCTGGAGCTCGTGGGCTGGCCCGTCGCCGTGCCCGGAGCCCACCCCCTCGTGCTCACGGCCGCTCGAGCCGTCGTCGATCGCCCCGGCGGCGACGGTGCCGTGCGGGCGCTCGCCGACCGCGTCCTCGCCGCGCGCGCGGCATCCCCCGTCCCCCAAGAGAAGAGGAGCGCCCGGTGACCGTCACGATCGGAACCCGAGTCATCGGAGGCGGACGTCCCGCTTACGTCATCGCCGAGATCGGCCTGAACCACAACGGAGACGTCGAGCTCGCCAAGCGGCTCATCGACGTCGCGGCCGACGCGGGAGCCGACGCCGTCAAGTTCCAGAAGCGCACGCCCGAGCTCGCCACCCCCGAGCACATGCGCGAGGTCCCGCGCGAGACGCCCTGGGGCACCATGACGTATCTCGACTACCGCCGCCGCGTCGAGTTCGGCCGCGACGAGTACATCGAGATCTCGGATCACGCGCTGCTCCGCGGTCTCGAGTGGTTCGCTTCGCCCTGGGACGTCCCGTCGGTGGGATTCCTCGAGGACCTCGGGGTCGTGGCGCACAAGGTGGCCTCGGCATCCGTCACCGACCTCGACCTGCTCGAGGCGCTGCGAGACACGGGCAAGCCCGTCATCCTCTCCACCGGGATGTCGACGGTCGACCAGATCGACCGCGCGATCGAGGTGCTCGGCACCGACCGGCTCGTGCTCATGCATGCGACCTCGACCTATCCGATGGAGCCCGAAGAGGCGAACCTCCGCGTCATCCCCGTGCTGCGCGAGCGCTATCCCGGTGTGCCCGTGGGGTACTCGGGTCACGAGCGCGGCCTGCAGATCTCGGTCGCAGCAGTCGCCCTCGGCGCCGTGGCGGTCGAGCGGCACATCACGCTCGACCGCACGATGTGGGGCTCGGACCACGCGGCGTCGCTCGAGCCCACGGGGCTCCATCACCTCGTCCGCGACATCCGCATCATCGAGGCGGCCCTCGGCGACGGCGTCAAGCGCGTCTTCCCGGGCGAGCTCGCGCCGATGGCGAAGCTGCGGCGCGTCCCGGCGTGACGGCAGGCACGCTCGCACGACTCCGCGTGGTCGGGATCGCCGACACGGACTCGTACGTCAAGTGGGCGGCGGCGCTCCTGGCCTCCTTCGATGCCGGCGAGTGGGAGGTCGAGCTGCTCGTGCTCGACACACCCGTCGTCGTCAGCGATCCGCAGCTGCGCGCGGCGCTGGCCGGCAGCGGCCTCGAGCGGGTGTCGCGAGTCTCGTATGAGACGCTGCGGGAGCGGCTCGCCGAGAAGAGACCGGATGCCGTGCTCGTGGCGGCTCGCGGACCCCTCGTGCGAGTGGTGGCACGTCTCGCGGCAGCACTCGTGCCACGGCCCGTCATCGTCTCGGGCCTCCCCGGCATCTCGACCCCCGCCACGCGGAAGGCGCTCGTCTACCGGACGCAGTGCGACCTCTTCGTGCTGCACTCCCGCCGCGAAGTGCGGGAGTTCGACGCCCTCGCTCGGTCGCGCGGGTTCTCGCAGCGGTTCGCGCTGACGCGGCTGCCGTTCGCCGCGGACCGGCGTGCCGCCGGCTCGCATCCCGCTCGGACCGGCACCGACCTCGTCTTCGCGGCGCAGGCGATCGTGCCGCGCGAGCGCGAGGACCGGCTTCGCATCGCCCGGCTCCTCGTGCGCTCGGCGGAGGCCCAGCCGTCGCGTCGCGTCGTCCTCAAGCTCCGGGCGAGCGCGGGCGAGCACCAGACCCACGCCGAGCACGATGCCCTGACGGAGCTCGTCGAGTCTCTGGGGCCCGTTCCACCGAACCTCGTGTTCTCGACCGAGCCCATGTCGGCCGCGCTCGAAACGGCGGAGGGGCTCGTCACGGTGAGCTCCACGGCGGCGATCGAGGCGGTCGCCCGTGGCATCCCCGTCATCGCCCTGGACACGTTCGGCGTCTCGCGGCGGCTCATCAACGAGGTCTTCGTCGACAGCGGTCTTTTCGGGAGCGAGGAGGATGTCGTGGCACGGCGGCTGCGGCATCCGTCGTCTGCGTGGCTGCGCGACAACTACTTCCACGACCCCGCCGACGACGACCTGACGATGCTGCTGGGCGATCTCATCGCACGTCGGCGGGAGGGGCGCCTCGCCCCGAAGGCTCCACTGGCACGACCCGGAGGGCGGCTGCGCGACGCCTGGGAGCGGAAGCTCGTGCTCGGCGATCGCGACCGCACGATCGGAGGCGCCGCCGCGAAGGTGATCGGGATGCCTCTGCGCGCCGTCGTGAGGGGGCTGCAGCGCGTGCGGACCCTCGTGCGGCACAGGACCGGCATGATCGGCGCGGCATAGACCCCGCGCCGACCCCGGTGCCATGCTGAGCCCGTGAAGCGGATGACAGCATGGGGAATCGCGTCGTTCACGCTGACGCTCATGGCGCTGGCGCTCACGGGGTGCGCGCAGCCGGCGGCGCCGGTGATCGAGCCGGTCGTCATGGAAGCCGGTGATCTGCAGGGCCAGACGGTGAAGCTCGTCGTGGGGCAGGTGCTCGACATCGACACGGGGTCGCTCGCCGTCGACAGCTACAGCGGCGAGGTCTCGGACCCGAATGTCGCCGAGTTCGTGCCCGGCCACGAGGACGGCGGAGCGCTCTACAACCCGGGAGTGAAGGGGCTCGCCGAGGGCACGACCGAGGTCGTGCTGAAGAACTCGGACGGCGGCATCCAGAACGTCACGTTCACGGTCGAGGTCAGCGACTAGCGGCCGGCTCCGTCAGCGTCTCGTGGATGCGGCGCAGATCCTCCAGGAGCGAGCCGACGAGGATCCAATGCGTCGATGAGGGACGCAGGACGATCAGCTGCGACGTGAGTGCCGCGGGCTCCTCCGCGGGGCCGGCGGCGACATCGGCCGCAGGCTCGGCGCGGCGCAGGCGCAGCCGCACGTCGTGCGCCGCACGGTGCAGCTGGTCGGCGATCGCCGGCACCGCGGGCTCCTCGTCGATGGTCGGGTCGTAGCGCTCGCTGCAGGCGCGGGTCATGCCGATCATCTGCGTCACGATGGGGCGGAAGGTTTCGAGAATGGCCTGGAGCGCCTCGAGCTCATCGCGATGACGTCGCCCCCGCGGGTTGAGCGTCAGCGACTCGTTCCCGGCCGCGATCGCCTCTTCGGCCGCGTCGAGCTTCGGCCGCACGGCGCGGGCGCCCTCGAGCAGCCGCGCGAGCTCGGACGGCGTCTGCGGCGACTCGAGCGCCTTCGCAAGCCGGTCGAGTGCGTCGGCGAGCGCATCGCCCAGCTCGTCGACGGCCCTGTGTGCCGGTGCGACCGCGACCGGGGAGACGATCGCCAGATTGACGACGATGCCGATCACCGCGCCGACGAGCGTCTCGAGGATGCGGTCGACGGCGTAGGACGGCGTCGCCGTGCCGAGGGCGAGCACCAGGATCGCGCTGATCGCGACCTGGTTCGCCGTGCCCGGCGTCATGCGCAGCGCCCAGGCGATGAGCAGCGCGACGATCGTCGTGAGGAGGATGACCCACGTCGACGTGCCGAGCAGGATGCTCAGCACCGACGCGATGACGACCCCCGCGATGACGCCCACGCTGCGCTCGATCGCACGCGTGAGCGACTGGTTGAGGCTCGGCTGCACGACGAGCAGCGCCGCGATCGCCGCGAACACGGGCGGCGGGCCCGGGATGAGGAAGCCCGCGATGAGCCAGGCGGCGGAGGTCGCGACCGCTGACTTGACTACCTGCAGGAGGGGCGCGCGACGTGGGGCGCGGATCGTGGCGGGCATGCGCATGGACTCCACGGTAGGCCGCGGCATCCTCCCCGTCCTCATTCCCGAATGCAAGGGGGTAACGGTCGGGAGGCCGCTTGCTTACGGTCGCTGGAGAGTGCGCACCCGCACGATCACCCCGGAGTACACACACCCGAGAGAAGGAGTCGCCATGAGCACGAAGGTGGAGAAGACGATCCTCGTCAACGTCCCCCCTCAGCGTCGCATACAACCAGTGGACGCAGTTCGAAGAGTTCCCGCATTTCATGAGCGGCATCAAGTCCGTCGAGCAGCGCGATGACCAGCACCTGCACTGGGTCGCCGAGATCGCGGGCGTCCGTCGTCAGTGGGACGCGAAGATCGTCGAGCAGGTTCCGGACAAGAAGGTGTCGTGGGCTGCGACCGAGGGCGCGACCAACTCCGGCGCGGTGACGTTCGAGGACGTCGGCGGCGGCCAGACCCAGGTCCACCTCGTGCTCGAGTACGAGCCCGAGGGACTGGTCGAGAAGATCGGCGACAAGCTCCACGTCGTCGAGAATCGCGCCGAGGGCGACCTGGACCGCTTCAAGGCGTTCATCGAGTCGGAGGGCTACGCGACCGGAGCCTGGCGGGGTTCGGTGGGTACGGAGTCGGGTTCCCGCGAGCCGGGGATCGACGCCGCCGCGGAGTCGCGCGGTGACAGCGGGAAGGCCGGAGTCTCCGGCAAGGTGGCCGCGGGCGTCGGGCTCGCCGCCGCAGCCGCGACCGCCGCGGGCGTCGCCGCTGCCGCCGGGTCGAAGAAGGACGACGACGTGGCGGGTGACGTCACGCTGACACCTGTCACGGGCACCGAGACCGTCGAGACCGTCGAGACCTATCCGAGCGAGGACTCCGCGTGGGCGGAGAGCACGCCGGACACCGCCATGCCCGTCGTCGTGACCGACACGGACCTGGCCGAGGACGACACGACCCGGTCGAGCCTCGAGGTCGACGACGATCCGCTGTACGACCGGGATCGCACGACCGGCGACGCTCCCTAAGCACACACCGGGACCAGACGCGGAGCGGGCTCAGGCTCGTGAGGAAGCGGGTGCGGCGGGTCCCCGTCGCACCCGCTTCGTCCGTGTCAGTCCGGGATGCCGGCGCCCGCCGTCTCGACCGCCACCTCGGTGGCACCGAGCCAGCGTCGGGTGCGGCCGCCGGGCGCCACGAGGAGACCCGTCGTCGTCCCGGCGCCGGTGATCCACGAGAGATCGTCGAAGCCGGCGACGACGGCCGTCGTCGCCCACACGTCGGCCCAGGTGAGCCGGTCGGCGACGACGGTGGCGGAGGCGACCGTGCCGACGGCCGGACGTCCGGTCCGCGGGTCGAGCACGTGGTCGCCCCGCTCCGCGGTGCCGGACGTCGCGACGGCTCCCCGCGGAATGTCCAGCGTCGCCACGATCTCGCCCGGATGCGACGGATCGGCGATGCCGACGTGCCAGGTCCAGTCCGCGCCCTCGGCGGTGAGCAGCTGCATGTCGCCGCCGACCGAAAGGCCGGCGGCGAGGCATCCATCCCGCCCGAGAAGGTCCCCGAGGTGAGTGCCGGCCGCGCGTTCGACCGCCCACCCCTTCACGAGTCCCGTCGGGTCGAAGGATCCGCCGAGCCACGCGTCGAAGCGGCCGTCGGTCGCCATCGCCGCCTCGCGGCACGCGTCCGCCACGACCCGGACGAGCGCATGCGCGTCCGTGATTGTCGTCTCGCCCCGGCGGATGCGCGATATCTCTGAGTCGACGCGATAGGGCGAGAAGAGGGCATCGATGGTGTCGAGCTCTGCGAAGCATGCGGCGACGGCGACGGATGCCTCGCCCGCCGAGTTCTGCGGGCGGTCGAAGACGAGCCGCACCGTCGCAACGCTGCCCATGACCTCATGGGTCCACGTCCGGCGATGTGGGTGCGTGAGGGTCGTCATGATGTCGCCTGGTCGATCGCGCTCTGCAGCGACTGGATGTAGCCGTCACTCGTGTAGGTCGCGCCGGAGATCATGTCGATCTCCGAACTCTGCGCCGCCAGCGTCTCGGACACGAGGCGGGGGATCGCGATCTGGTTGATCTCCTGGTCACGCCGATTCTCGGTCGGGTAGTCCACGGCCTCGGCCGCCGTGATCGTGCCGCCCGACACCGTGATCTGCACCTGCACCGGTCCGAAACGGGTGCTGGCCGCGGATCCCGTGTAGGTCCCGTCCGCCAGCCTCGTCGAGGCGGACGAACCGGTGGACCCGCTGGACTCGCTCGACCCGCTCGAGTCGGTCGAGTCTTCTGCCGACCCCGATCCGTCCGTCGTTCCCGGGTCCGTCGAGCCGGACGAGTGCGACCCGGTCGAGCCGGTGTCGGAGGACGAGCCGGTGGCCCCGGCATCCGCCGTCCCCGCCGCCACGGGCGGGACGGCTTCGAGCGAGGTGCGGTAGCTGAAGAGCAGGACGAGTCCGGTGACCGTCGCGAGCACGGCGTAGACGATGCGTTTCATGGGTTCCTCTCAGACCGTGAACGACTCGGTGTGGATGGCGTGCGCGGGCATGCCGGCTGCCCGCAGGTCGCGCACGACCGCGTCCATCCAGGACTGCGGCCCGCAGACGTAGGCGTCGTACGCCTCGAGATCGGGAGCGAAGTAGCGGATGAGTTCCCGACCGGTCCATGCGTCGTGCGTCGCGGGGATCCAGGGCGAGGAACCGCGCGAGCGACCGCCGGGAAGCTCGAAGTGCCGCAGCCCGCGGCGGGCGATGAGCTCTCGGACGGATCCACGCAAGAGACCGGACTCGACGTCATGGTCCCGGGTGATGAGCGTCGCATCACCCGGCGCGTAGCGCTCGCCCTCCAGGATCGACACCAGCGGAGCGATCCCCGCGCCGGCGGCGATCATCAGCAGCTTGGTGCCGGTCCGCGCGTCGCCCGTCATCCGGCCGTACGGGCCTTCGACGAGCACCGGCGTGCCCGGCTTCAGGCTCCGGAGGCGGGCGGTGCCGTCGCCGACCACCTGGGCCCCGATCTCGAGCGATTCCGCACGAGGGGCGGCGGCGAGCGAGAAGGGGTGCCCGCGCGTCCATCCCGATCCGTCGAGGAAGCGCCAGACGAAGAACTGGCCGGGCTTCGCGCCGAGGCGGTGCAGCTCCCGGCCGGTCACCCGCACGGTGACCCCGCGGCTGCCGTCGGCCGCGACGTCCGTCACCCGGAGACGATGCCGCCACGAGCGCGCGAGCGGCAGGCCGACGCGGAAGACGACGACGGATGCCGCGGCCACCGCCCACAGCGTCCACCAGTAGGTGGTCGCGGCCGGCGACGAGAGGAAGTCCGCGCCCGTCCACAGCTGGTGGGGGAGGGCGAGCCCTACGCCGAGGTAGCCGTAGAGGTGGAGGAGGTGCCAGGACTCGTAGCGGAGCCTCTTGCGAGCGCGACGGATGGACGTCGCGACGACCATGATGAGGAGCACCGTTCCGGCGGTCGCGAGCAGCATGCCCGGGTAGTCGACGACGAGGGTCCACAGCTGCGCGAAGACGTTCACCTGCGCCGCGACGGCGTAGCCCGCGGTGACGAGCACGATGTGCGCGAGGAGCAGCCAGAACGACCAGAAGCCCACGCGCCGGTGCATCCGCGTGATGCCGTCCCGCCCGAAGCCGCGCTCGAAGAGCGGCACCCGGGCCATGAGCAGCACCTGATACAGCAGCAGATTCGCTGACACGAGGCCGGCGATGCGCCCGAGGCTCGTGATCGTCTCGCCATCCATCCCGGCGAGCGCGTGAAGGCCGCCGCCGGCAACCCACAGCGCCACGACGAACAGGCTCGTGAGCCAGATGACGGTGACGGCAGCGGCGTTCCAGGCCTTCGCGGGTGTCGAGCGACGTGCGGCTCGGGGCACGGCCGTAGGGGCCGTCGCGGTGGCCGGAATCGTCGCGGAGGTCGTCATGCATCCACGATCGGCATCCCGCCTTTGCGGATCCTATGAACGGCTGCTGAGCCGGGCCTGCGTCTGCGGCCGGTCGGAACCGATCCCGCTCACCTGAAACGGGCGAGGAGCGCGAACGAGCGCTGTTCCCCGGCATCCCGCGATCTCTATGTTGGCGAGTGTCGTCGGGGGGCGGGCGCTCGCCGACTCGTGTCCGAGGGGGTACGCGGTGGGCAAGCGGAGCTGGATCATCTCAGTCGTCCTGCTGGCGGTGGTCGCCGTCGTCGTGGTGGCGCTCGTCGTCACAGGAGCGGGGGCCAGCACCGTGGCCGCCGCCGGAGCCGAGGACGAGACGTCGGCCGACTGGCCGGTCGCGACAGGGGATCGACCCGAGGCGTCGTGGACCTTCATGGCGTATGTCATGGGCGACACGGATCTCGAGCCCTACGCCCTCGACGACCTCACCGAGATGGCGTCCGTCGGATCGGACGAGAACGTCAACATCGTCGCGATGGTCGATCGCAACCCCGACTACTCGGCCGACGGCCTCGCGAACCTCGACGATTGGGAGGATACGAAGTTCCTGCAGGTCGACGACGGGGAGTTCACGGAGCTCGCCGACCTCGGAGAGCTTGACACGGGCGAGGCGACGACGCTCGCCGACTTCATCGAGGCGTCTGTGACGGAGTACCCCGCGGAGCACTACGCCCTCATGCTGTGGGACCACGGCGGCGGATGGCTCGGCATGGGCGCCGACAAGACGAACGGCGAAGACGCACTCGAGCTCGACGAGATCGCCCAGGGCGTCGACGAAGGGCTCTCGGCTGCGGGTGTCGACAGGATCGACCTCCTCGGTTTCGACGCGTGCCTCATGGCGACGTACGAGGTGGCGAGCACGCTCGCGCCGTACGCGGACTATCTCGTCGCCTCGGAGGAGGTCGAGCCCGGGCACGGCTGGAACTACGAGAGCCTCGGCATCCTCGCGGACGATCCGCAGACGACGGCGCCCGACCTCGCGGACGCGATCATCGAGGGGTTCAACGCGCAGGCCGAGCAGGAGGAGACGTCGGCGGATGTGACGCTCGGACTCATCGACCTGGGCGCCATCGCGGACCTCGACGCGGCGATGTCCGATGTGGCCGACGCCTTCACCGCCGACCCCGGCGCGTACAGTCCCGACCTGGCGCGTGCCCAGCAGGGGGTCGTGTCGTTCGGACGCGACGCCGACCCCGAGGCGAGCTTCTATCAGATCGACCTCGGCGAGTTCCTCGACAACCTGGCGGCCAACGGAGGCGACGACCTCGCCGCGGCCGCGGCGACTGCTCGCGCGGCGCTCGACGCCTCGGTCCTTCGGCACACCGAGGGGCCGGCGCGCGCCGGATCGACGGGGATGTCCATCTACTTTCCGCCGATCGAGGACTACTTCTATCAGAGCTACCGCGACCTGCAGGACGTTCCGGTCTGGCCGGCGACGCTCTCGGAGTTCTATCGCAGCGGCGCGACGCTCAACGCCGCTTCGCTCGCACGCTTCCATGACGAGGATGAGCCGACTGTGTCGTTCGGCGACGACGGTCTGAGCGTGTTCGCGCCGATGACCGACACGGCGGTCGAGTCGCTCACGGACGCCACCGTCTCGATCGGCTACGAGGAGGATGGCGAGCTCGTGTACGTGGCTCAGATGCCCGCGCTTCCCACGGAGCAGGACGGCGTCCAGGGCATCCAGGCCGACTACGACCTCACCTACCTCGACATCAGCGACGGCACGGAGGAGGCACTGGTGTACCAGAACGTCACCACCGATCTCGACACGGGCTACACGGTCATCGACATCCCGATGGACTACGTCGCCCCCGATGCCGACGACCCCTCCACGGAGTATCAGGACGCCGTGCTGACCCTCGTGCTCGACGACGACGGCACGATCATCCAGGAGAACCTGTACGGACGCGACGAGTCCGGAGCCCTCGGTGCGCTCGATCCCGACCCCGACGGCCTCCTCTACCCGATCGCCCTCATCTCGACCGAGGATGACGACTGGGTCTACGAACGCACGCACGTCAACGGCCTGAAGGCCGATGTGGAGGCGCTGCAATATGTGGTGGAGGACATGCCGCCCGGCGTCGTCCTCACCCTCGACCTCTCCGTCTGGGACTACAGCGGCAACGGCGACTACGCGACCGTGACGGTCGAAGTGCCCGGGTAGTCGGGGCCCTCCGCCCGGGGACGGGGCCTAGGCTGAGTGCCCGTGAAGCACCCGGCCGACCTCCTCGCCGAAGAGCGCGCCGCGACGCTCGCGCGCCTCGAACTCCTCGACGCCGAGATCGCCGAGCTGCGCCTCGACCGTGGGCGGGAGTCTGCCGACGACGAGCACGACCCAGAGGGGGCGACGCTGTCGGGCGAGTGGTCCAAGCTCGAAGGGCTGCGCTCGGGTGCGCTCGCCGAACTGGGGGAAGTGGATGCCGCGCTCGCGCGCGTCGCCGACGGAACGTACGGCGTCTGCGTCGACTGCGGGCGCCGGATCCCGGTCGAGCGGCTGCGGGTGCGCCCCACCGCGACCCGCTGCGTCGACTGCGCGGCGAAGGCGGGTGGCTGATGTCGTTCGGGCGTGGTGCCTCGCGGGCTCCGCGCGACGGATTCGTGACGGTCGCCGACGGCGACCTGTGCCCCTGCGGGAGCGGGGGGACGCTTCGAGGGATGCTGCGCTCCGCTGCTGCGCGGAGAGCCGGCGCCGACGGCCGAGCGTCTCATGCGCTCGCGCTACTCGGCTTTCGTCGTGGGGGACGAGCGCCATCTCAAGGGATCGTGGCATCCCGCGACGCGGCCCGACAAGCTCGACCTCGACCCGCACCTCCGATGGACGGGCCTCGAGGTGGTGGGGACGACGGGAGGACAGTCCGGCGAGAAGCGCGGAACTGTCGAGTTCCGCGCCGGGTGGCGTGACGGTCGCGACACCGGCACCCTCCACGAGGTGAGCCGGTTCGTGTTCCAGAGCGACCGCTGGTGGTACCTCGAGGGCGAAGTGGGCTGACCGATCCGCGACGTGCGTGAGGGCGCGCGCGACCTAGACTGACGCGCATGCTGCGCCTCACCGACGCCCTTGCGGCCGGTCCCGTCGTCCTCGACGGCGGCCTCGGCACGCTGCTGGAGGAGCGCGGCAACGACCTCTCGTCGTCGCTTTGGTCGGCACGGCTGCTCCTCGACGAGCCGGGCGAGATCCGCGCCGCGCACGAGGCCTTCTTCGCCGCGGGTGCCCGCGTCGCGATCACGGCGTCCTACCAGGTGAGCTACGAGGCGCTCGAGGCCGAGGGGCTCGACGCCCCGACCGTCGACCTGCTGCTCATGCGCAGCGTCGCGCTCGCGCGGCGGGCACGGGCCGACACCGGCCACGACCACGACGCGTGGGTCGCGGCATCCGTCGGCCCCTATGGCGCGACGCTCGCCGACGGCAGCGAGTACACGGGGGACTACGGCCTCACGACCGCGGAGCTGCGGGAGTGGCACCGGCCGCGCCTGCAGTCGCTCGCAGGCGCCGGCCCGGATGTGCTCGCGATCGAGACCATCCCCTCGCTCGATGAGGTGGCGGCGATCGCCGCCGAGCTGCGCGGACTCGGCGTGCCGGCATGGCTGAGCGTCACGATTGCCGGAGACCGCCTTCGGACGGGCGAGAGCCTCGCGGAGGCCTTCGCGATCGCGGACGCCGCGGACGAGATCGTCGCCGTCGGAGTCAACTGCTGCGACGCGGTCGACGTGGAGGCCGCGCTCACTCTGGCACGGTCCGTCACCGACAAGCCGCTGGTGGCGTACCCGAACAGCGGGGAGGTCTGGGACGCCGACGACCGCTCCTGGTCGGGGCACGGCGGAGAGCTTGCGGGACAGGTGGGCGGCTGGCTCGCGGCGGGAGCACGGCTCGTCGGCGGATGCTGTCGCGTCGGCCCGGCTCAGATCCACGACGTGGCCGAAGCCGTCGCGGCGGGCGCGCCCGGTCGACAAGGCTGAGCCGCCGCCCCTACGCTGGCGACCACGCGACGGAAGGGGCATCCGTGAGTCTTCGACAGCAGCTGCTGCGACGCAAGCCGATCGTCCCTCCCACCGAGCACCCCGGCGGGCTCCAACGACGTCTCGGCACCTTCCAGCTGGCGATGCTCGGCGTCGGAGCGACCGTGGGAACCGGCATCTTCTTCGTCATGCACGAGGCCGTCCCGCTGGCCGGTCCCGCCGTCATCCTGTCGTTCCTGCTCGCGGGACTCGCCGCCGGGCTCTCCGCCGTCTGCTACGCCGAGCTGGCCTCGGCCGTGCCGGTCTCGGGGTCGACGTACTCCTACGCGTACGCGACGCTCGGGGAGGTCGTCGCGATCGGCGTCGCGGCGTGCCTCGTCCTCGAATACGGGGTCTCGACGGCCGCCGTCGCCTCGGGCTGGAGCGGGTACCTCAACGTGCTGCTGGACGACCTGTTCGGCTGGAGCGTCCCGCCGGAGCTCAGCGCCGCGCCCGGGGAGGGCGGCATCCTGAATCTGCCTGCCGTCGTGCTCGTGGGTCTGTGCGCGGTCCTGCTCATCCGCGGCACGCGCGAATCGGCCGTCGTCAACGTGGTCATGGTGCTCATCAAGCTCGGTGTGCTCGTGATGTTCGGGGCGATCGCCTTCACCGCCTTCAACGCCGACAACTTCGCCGACTTCGCGCCGGGCGGCGCCGGCGGGGTCACCGCCGCGGCCGGAACGATCTTCTTCACCTTCATCGGGCTCGACGCCGTGTCGACCGCGGGCGACGAGGTGCGCGATCCTCAGCGAGCCCTTCCGCGCGCGATCCTGCTCGCCCTCGTGGTCGTGGTCGTGGTCTACCTCTTCGTCGCCGTCGCGGCGCTCGGCACGCAGCCGTGGCAGGACTTCTCAGATCCTGAGCAGCAGAAGGCCGGGCTCGCCGTCATCCTTCAGGACGTCGTCGGAGCATCCTGGCCAGCGACCGTGCTCGCGGCGGGCGCCGTCATCTCGATCTTCTCGGTGACGCTCGTGACACTCTTCGGCCAGACGCGCATCCTCTTCACGATCGGCCGTGACGGGATGCTGCCGAAGATCTTCGCCCGCGTGAACCCCAAGACCCACACCCCCGAGTTCACGACGGTCGTCGTCGCGATCGCGGTCGCCGCGCTCGCCGGGTTCGTGCCGCTGTCGAATCTGTGGGACCTCGTCTCGCTCGGCACGCTCATCGCCTTCATCGTCGTCTCGATCGGCGTGATCGTGCTGCGGCGCACACGGCCCGATCTGCCGCGCGGGTTCCGGGTGCCGGGCTACCCGGTCGTGCCCGTCCTCTCGGTCATCGCATGCCTCTACATCCTGTCGGGACTGCCCTGGACGACCTACCTGTGGTTCCTCCTGTGGCTCGCGATCGTCATGGCCTTCTACCTGCTGTGGGGTCGACACCACAGCGTGCTGGGCGACCCGGTCGCCGAGGCGCGAGAAGAAGCGGGGGAGTAGGTCGTCGTATCCCCGTCTCCGCCGGTGCCGTGTCGGGCGCCGCGGCTCGTCAGCGGAGCACCCGGCCCGAGACGGCGAGAGTCGTGCGCCGAGGCATCCATCCCACCAGGCGCGCCGTCAGCGCGTTCAGGCGACCCGAGACGAAGCTCGGCGGGGTGTTCGCCCGGTCGAGCTCGCGGAGCGCGCGCGTCACGACCTGCTCCGTGGTCTGGAAGCGGCCGACGGCGGCGTCCTCGGTGCCGACGACGTCGAAGAACTCGGTGCGGGTCGCGCCGGGGCTCACCGCGAGCACCGACAGCCCCGACCCGCGGGTCTCGTACGCGAGTGCCTCGGTGAAACTCAGCACGAAGGCCTTCGTCGCACCGTAGACGGCCATGTTCGGGCAGGGCTGGTAGGCGCCGGTGCTCGCGATGCTCACGAGCGCCCCGTCGCCCGCCCGCACGAGATCGGGAACGAACTCGCGCGTGAGAGCGACGAGCGCCGCGACGTTCAGCTGCACCATCTCGGCGATGCGCGCGGGATCCGCCTCGGCGAAGGCGCCCTTCATGCCGAATCCCGCGTTGTTCACGAGGGAGTGAACACGGATGCCTCGTCCGTCGAGCTCTGCGCGCAGCCGGGCGACGGCATCGCTGTCAGCGAGGTCCAGGGCTATCGGCGTCGCGTGGGTTCCGAATTCGGCCTCGAGGGCGGCCGCCAGCTCCGCGAGGCGGTCTTCCCGGCGAGCGACGAGAACGACATCGGCGCCACGCGCCGCGAACTGGCGAGCGAACTCGGCGCCGAGGCCGGAGCTCGCGCCGGTGATGAGGGCGGTGGTCCCGCGGTACGTCATGGTCATGCCCATCAATGTAGACAGTGACAGCATTGTTGTCAATGTCTACATTGCCCTATGCTGAGCAGGTGACAGACCGCTCCTACCATCACGGCAATCTCCGCGCTGCGCTGCTCGCGCGCGCGTGGGACGTGATCGACGAAGACGGCGCCGAGGCGCTCTCTCTTCGCGGTCTCGCCCGCGACGTCGGCGTCAGCCACGGAGCATCGGCGCGTCATTTCCGCGACCGGCAGGCGCTCCTCGACGCGATCGCGCTCGAGGGGTTCGAGCGCATGAACCGCAGTCTCGCGGAGGCGGTGGGGACGGATGCCTCGTTCCCCACACGGCTGCGGGCTGCCGGCCGCGCCTATGTGGAATTCGCCGTCGCGCATCCCGCGATCCTCGGTGTCATGTATTCGGCGAAGCAGCACGAAGATGCGAGTGCCGAGCTCCTCGAAGAGAGCCACGCCGGCATGCGCGGTCTCATCGACCTGATCGAGGAAGGCCAGGCGGCAGGCCAGGCCAAGGGCGGCGGCCCCGCACGCCTCGCGCTCGTGGCGTTCGCCTCGGTGCACGGAGTGGCGGCCCTGGCGACCGCCGATCTGCTCGACGGGGTTCCGTGGGAGGAAGCTGCCGAGGCCGTGCTGGCGTTCCTCGCCGAGGGAATCGACGCGGGGTCGGCGGCGTTCCACGAGTCATGAGCCCGCGCCCCGTCGACGTCGTCGTCATCGGGGCAGGGCAGGCGGGACTCTCGGCCGCGTATCACCTTCAGCGCCGCGGCTTCGTGCCCGACGGGCGGGCGGTCGCGAGCGACGAGACCTTCGTCGTCCTCGATGCCGACGACGCCCCGGGCGGAGCGTGGCAGCACCGGTGGGCGTCGCTGCGGATGGCTACGGTCAACGGCATTCATGAGCTGCCGGGCTTCCCCGTGCCGCCGGCCGATCCTGCTGCGGCGAGCCGCGACATCCTCCCCGCGTACTTCGCGGAGTACGAGGAGCGGTTCGCACTCGACGTGCAGCGTCCGGTCGCCGCGCGGGCGGTACGCCGCGAAGACGACGATCCGGCGGGTCGGCTCCTCGTCGAGACCGACGCCGGGACGTGGGCGGCACGCTACGTCATCAATGCGACGGGCACGTGGACGCGGCCGTTCTGGCCGCACTACCCCGGGCAGGAGCGGTTCCGCGGCCGCCAGCTGCACGTCGGCGACTTCGTGTCGGCCGACGAGTTCGCCGGCAGGCGCGTCGTGATCGTCGGCGCCGGAATCTCAGCTGTGCAGCTGCTCGACGAGATCTCGCGGGTGGCCGACACCTTCTGGGTGACACGGCGCGAGCCGCAGTGGGTCGAGGACGACTTCGACGTCCCGGCGCGCGTCGCCGCGATCGCGGGCGTCGAGGCACGGGTGCGCGAGGGACTCCCGCCCGGGAGTGTCATCTCGGTCACCGGCATGCACTGGACCCCGTGGGCCAGGGCTGCTCAGGCACGGGGAGTGCTCGTGCGGCATCCGATGTTCGCGTCGATCGAGGAGGACGGCGTGCGCATGCCCGAGGGATCGTTCGAGCCCGCGGACGTCATCCTGTGGGCGACGGGCTTTCGCGCCGCGATCGACCACCTCGCGCCCCTGCGCCTGCGCACGCCGCAGGGCGGCATCCGCGTCGCGGAGGGTCGCTCGATCGACGAGCCGAGGCTCTTCCTCATCGGATATGGGCCATCGCAGTCGACCGTCGGCGCCAACCGCGCCGGGCGCGACGCGGTGCGGGCGATCGTCGCCGAACGTGACGTGGAGGCGGCTGCTTAGGCGCCGCCCGCCCGGACCGCGGCAGCCACCTCCGCGGGCGATCCGCGCCACGGCGCCCCATGACCCGGGAGCACCCACGACGCGTCGAGCCCCGAGAGCCGGTCGAGCGACGCGGATGCCTCGGCGGGATCGTCGGTGAAGGGTGCAGGCTGCAGTCCCTTGCGACCCGTGAGCACGTGGCGGGTCGTGAGGGCGTCGCCCACGAAGACGGCGTCGGCCAGGCGGGAGTGCACCGCGATGCTGCCCGGCGAGTGCCCCGGCATCCCCACGATCACGGGTTGTCCGGGAAGGTCCAGCACATCGCCGTCGTGCACTTCGACCACCTCCGACACGTACGCGGTGGGGATCGCCCGCTTGCGCAGCGCATAGGCGAAGAATCCCAGCGTGGGGACGAGACGCATCGGCCCCGTGGACACCTTCGGCTTCTCGCCCGTGCGCGCCCGGTGAGCATCCGCCTCGTGCACGAAGACCGGCGCACCGTATTCGCGGCGGAGGCGTTCGGCGAAGCCGATGTGGTCGCTGTCGCCGTGCGTCAGGATGAGCCCGCGGATGTCCCGCGGCGTCCGGCCCAGCTCGGCGAGCTCGCGCTCGAGATCCTTCCAATGTCCCGGCAGCGCGGCGTCGATCACGGTGATGCCGTCGTCCGAGACGATGAGGTAGGCCGCGACGATGTCGTTGCCGATGCGGTGCAGATGGGGTGCGAGCTTCATGGTGGCGTCCCTTCGGTGGGAAGATTGTCATGGCTACGATAGTTAGCTATCATGGCTACTGTCAATAGCCATCCGTAGGAGGCCAGATGCCGACCCCAGATCGCACGTCGTATGCCGCCATCGTCGAAGCCGGGCGCCAGCTCCTCGAGGAGGGCGGTCCCGCCGGCGTCACCATGCAGCGCGTCGCCGAGCGGGTGGGGGTCCGGGCGCCGTCCCTCTACAAGCGCGTGCGGGACCGGGAGGCCCTCGTCTCGGCCGTCGCAGCGGCGACCGTGGCGGACCTCACCGAGCGGCTCGAGGCGTCCGACGGCTCCCTCGAAGGCCTCGCCCGCACCTACCGGTCCTTCGCCCACGACAGACCCGAGGGCTTCCGCCTGATGTTCGCGACGGCGGCGCCGCAGGAGGTGCTCGACCGTGTTGGAGTGACCGTCGTCCGCAGCGCCGGCGGGCTCGCGGGAGCCGATCACGCGCTCGACGCCGCCCGTCTCGTCACCGCATGGGCCACCGGCTTCGTGCAGATGGAGCTCGCCGGCGCGTTCCGGCTCGGCGGCGACATCGACGCCGCCTTCACCTTCGGCATCGAGACGCTGCGGCGGGGTCTGGCGCGATGATCAGTCGTCGTCGCTCGAGGCGAGGCGTCGCCGGGCGGCGAGGAGGGTCAGTTCGGGATGCTCCAGCACGACCGACTCCGCATGATCCAGGATGTGGCGGGCATGCGCGGGGTCTCCCGACACGACCCCCACTCCGACCGACGTGCGCCGGTGGAGATCCTGCAGCCCCACCTCGGCGACGGATCCCTCGGTTCGACGCCGCAGCTCGGCGATGAGCGGTCGGATGAGGCTGCGCTTCTCCTTGAGGGAGTGGACGTCGCCGAGGAGGATGTCGAACTCGATCCAGCCGATCCACATGGGTCCATCGTGGCAACAAGCGCGGGGTCCCGCACGACTTTCGCGTTCTCCGGCGACGCGGCCTCCTACGGTCTCGCTGAGCGACGCGCAAGCCCTGCCTCGGCATCGCCGCCCTCCCTAGGCTGAGCGAGACGGAAGGACCATCCATGGCGCGCATCCTCATCATCGGCGGACACGGCAAAGTCGCTCTCCTCCTCGAGCGCATCCTGGCGGAACGCGGAGACACCGTGACGGGCGTCATCCGCAATCCCGAGCACCAGGACGACGTGCTCGAGACGGGGGCGCAGTTCCTCCTCGCCGACATCGAGAAGTTCGACCTCGACCAACTGACGAATCTCGTCGCAGGGAACGACACCGTCGTGTGGTCCGCGGGCGCCGGAGGCGGCGACCCCGAGCGCACGTACGCCGTCGACCGCGATGCCGCGATCCGTTCGATCGACGCCGCCGTCGCGGCCGACGTGCGGCGGTACGTCATGGTGTCGTGGGTCGGCTCGAAGGAGGACCACGGCGTCCCCGAGGACAGCTCGTTCTTCCCCTACGCCGACGCCAAGCTCGCCGCCGACGAGCATCTTCGTGCGAGCGGTCTGGACTGGACGATCCTCGCGCCGGGCACTCTCACCCTCGATCCGCCGACCGGGCGCATCGCACTCGATCCCGCGGAGGGTGAGGACGCCGTCTCGCGGGCCGACGTCGCCGCCGTCGTGGCGGCGGTGCTCGACGACCCGGCCTCGACGATCGGGCGCACCTTCCGGTTCGGTGCGGGCGACGTCGCGATCGAAGAGGCGCTCAGGTCCGCGGCATCCTGAACCGCCCGTAGGCTCGGATCATGCTCGCAACCGTCATCCACGCCGCCCGCGACATCCGTGTCGAAGAAGTCCCCGACCCGACCCTGTCCACCGGCGGCGACGCCCTCGTGCGCGTCGTCGCCGCGTGTGTCTGCGGGTCCGACCTGTGGCCCTACCGTGGCGTCACGCCGACCCGCGAGCCGCATCGCATCGGCCACGAGTTCGTCGGCGTCGTCGAAGAGGTCGGCCCCGAGGTGCGCGACGTCAAGCCGGGCGACTTCGTGATCGCCCCGTTCTACGTGTGCGACGGCACGTGCGCGAACTGCCGCAACGGCGTGAGCACGTCGTGCCTCACCGGTGGCTGGTGGGGCAGTGACGACCGCTTCGGCGGCTTCGCCGACGGCGGGCAGGGCGAGCGCGTCCGCGTGCCGCTCGCCGACGGAACGCTCGCGGTCGTGCCCGGGCCGGTGGACGACGACGAGATCCCCGGCCTGCTCACGCTGAGCGACGTCATGGGCACGGGCCACCACGCCGCCGTCTCGGCCGGTGTCGGCCCCGGCGACTCGGTCGCCGTCGTCGGCGACGGCGCGGTGGGCCTGTGCGCCATCATCGCCGCCAAGCGCCTCGGCGCGACCACGATCATCGCGATGTCGCGGCACGAGACGCGCCAGGCGCTCGCGCGCGAGTTCGGCGCGACGCACATCGTCGAGGAGCGCGGCGACGAGGGTGTAGCCCGCGTTCAGGAGCTCACCGGTGGCATCGGCGCCGACCGCGTTCTCGAGTGCGTCGGCACCAAGGAGTCGATGGACCAGGCGCTGCGCTCCACCCGTCCCGGCGGAATGGTCGGCTACGTGGGCGTTCCCAACGGCGGCCCCGAGCTGCCGGTGCGGGCGATGTTCGGACGAAACGTCGGCGTGAACGGCGGCGTCGCGCCGGTGCGCGGGTACATCGAGGAGCTCCTCCCCGACGTGCGTTCGGGAGCCATCCAGCCGGGCCGCGTCTTCGACCTCGAGCTCCCGCTCGGCGAAGCCGCCGAGGCCTACGCCGCGATGGACGAGCGCCGCGCGATCAAGGTGCTGCTGCGCCCCTGAGCCGGGCTCAGGGCTGGCGGGCGCGCAAGGCAGCCGCGGCCTCCCGCGGCGGGCGGCCGAGCAGGCGCTCCTCGAATGTGAGGTCCCAGCCCGTCGCGGACCGGTTCGCCTTGAGTCCCTCGAGCGTGTAGACGCCGGGGGCGGCATCCGCCACCGCCTTCGGGTCCCGAAGACGGATGCCGACTGCGGTCTGCGTCGTGCCGATCCGGTCGATCGCCGACCAGGGGACGGTCACACGACCCTCGATGCGGATGCCCTGTTCGTCGGCGGTGAGCAGGGTGCTGCGACGGAACTGACTGACGAGCGAGATGCCCCCGCCGACGCCGAACACGCCGACGGCGGCCGCACCGAGGATGATGTTCAGCGGCTCCTGCGGATTGACGAGATAGACCACGACGCCGAGGGCCGCGATGACCGCGCACACGATCGCGAGCGCGATGAGCCGTCCGCGCGGGGTGACGATGCGAAGGGGCGGTGCCGAGGTGCTCACGAACACAGAGCCTACGTGCGCTGATGGGGGGTGCGACGCGCCGATCATCGTGTCGGTCGACCGTCGACGGCCGGTCGTGCGATAGAAAGACACGGTATGCGTCCGGGGGGATCGCTTTCTTCTGCTACCCGAAGGGACCCTCCTCGCCGTGAAGATCGTCAAGCGTGTCGCCATCGGGCTCGTCATCGCCTTCGCCGTGTTCTATCTCGTGACCAGACCAGAGGATGCCGCGAACGCCGTCCAGGGCGCCGTCGGCGCCGTCTGGGGGGCCGGCGCCGCGGTCGTCAGCTTCTTCGGCACCCTCGCCGCCGGCTGACCTTGCTCGATCCGCGGATCGACAAGCACCTCATCGCCGATCAGGGCGAGGTGGTGGTCGACGAGGTGCGCAAGCACTGGGCCGCGATGGTCGTGGCGATGCTGGAGCTGAGCGGCGGGCTGCTCCTCGTGCTGCTGTCGCCCTTCACGCCCGCGCAGGTGTCGTGGATGCCGCTCGTCCCTTTCCTCCTCGGCGCGGCGATCGTCGTGCACGCGGGGTGGCGGATCCTCGAGCGCCGCATGGACCGCTTCGTCATCACGAACATGCGCGTGTTCCGTGTGCACGGCATCCTGTCCCAGCGCATCGCGACCATGCCCCTCTCGCGCATCCTCGACATCTCGGTCCACAAGCCGTTCGTCGGCCGCATCCTCGGCTACGGCCACTTCGTCTTCGAATCGGCGGCCCAGGAGCAGGGCCTGCGCGAGATCCGCTTCGTCGGCGACCCCGACGCGCGCGGCCTGACGATCCAACGGGTTATCCAGCAGGCGGGCCTGCGCGGGTTCGTGTCGGGTCACCCCCTGGGCATGGGGGGGACGGATGCCGCAGCCGACCCCCGACGACGACGCCGACGACGGCGACCACGTCGAGGCGCTCGAGACCGACGACACCGGCAGCGAGGTCGTCGTGCCCCCGCGCCCGCCGCTGCCGCAGCGGCCGGCCGGCGAGCCCGCGGGCTGGGACTGGCTCGCCGACGCCCACCGCCGGGAAGAGGAGCACCTCGAGGGACTGCGCCGGGGCCGCTCCGGACCCGGCCCCGAGGCGGCGCGCTCGGACCCTTTCGACCCCGACCGCACGACGACGGCTCCGATAGACGTTCCGCGCTGATCGCGGCGGATCCGCGACGAAACCGGGCGCGTCAGCCGAAGGACAGCACGCGGTCGCCCCAGCTGCGGCGCAGCGGCGCATCGAGATCGGGGACGGCCCGGTCGCGGTCGTCGATGACGAGCGTCCACCGCGACTCGGCGTCGTACGCCGGCCAGGAGGGGGCATCGCCTCCCGCGTCCGGAGCCTCGCCGTGGGCGAAGGCCAGCCACCGCGCCTGCACGCGCCGAGAGACCGCCTCGGCGGCCCGCCGGCCGCCGAGCCAGAAGGTCGGGTCGACGCGGCCCCGGCGGAAGTTCCCCCACACGTAGGCGAGCTCCGCGCCGTGCGTCGCGCCGATTCCCAGCGCGTCGAGGGCGCGCGTTGCATGATCGAACCGGTAGAGCCACGTGTCGGCGACGCGGCTGTGGCCCTCCGCGACCCACAGCGTCGGCAGCCGGAACGCGATGTCGCGTGCGACCCCCGCTCCGACCGCCCTCTGCCGAACGCCGTCGTAGGCCTCGAGCACCTGTGCGCGGGTCGGCAGCGGCAGGTCGGGCCGCTCCGCGCGCATGTCGGCGAACATCTTCAGCAGGCGCTCCTCGGTCACCGGCATGAGGGGGCTCTTCATGCGCGTGAAGAAGGATGCCTCGTCCCGGTTCGTGCCGATCATGAGCGGCACGGGGAGGCCCCGACCCGACGAGAGGACGTCGGCCGGCGGCTCCGGCAGGAGGTGGCCGTCGACGACGGGCGCGAATGCGAGGGTTCCCGGGGCGCCGGTGGGCACCGCGGCGTACACCGCCGTGCCGGCCGCGACGACCGCGTCGACGCTGAGGCTCCGCGCGCCGGCGGCGGTCGAGGCATCCAGCCCCGCCTCGCGGAGGAACTGCTGCGCGACGCCGCGCGCACGCGCCGTTCCGTACATGCTCGTGGCGGGCGAGGACTCGGCGATCGCCCGGTGGAAGAGGCCGGCGGCAGACGGCGTCGCGAGGAGCGTGGTCACGAGGCCCCCGCCCGCGGACTCACCGAAGACGCACACGCGGCTCGGGTCGCCGCCGAACGCGGCGATGTTGTCCTGCACCCATCGCAGCGCCAACAGCACATCCTTCAGCGCGAGATTGCCGTCGTACTCCTCGTCGGCGGTGGAGAACGACGACAGGTCGAGGAAGCCGACCGCCCCGATGCGGTAGTTGAGCGTCACGACGACGACGTCGCCCGCGCAGACCAGGCTGCGGGCGTCGTACATGGGCTGGCTGCCCGCGCCGTAGGTGTAGGCGCCGCCGTGCAGCCACACCATCACGGGTAGCGGGCCGACAGCGCCCGCCGGGCGCCACACGTTGAGGAAGAGGCAGTCCTCGTCCATGCGGGCGTCGGCGCCGAGGTCGAGCACGGGCAGACGCTGCTGGGGAGCGACGGCGCCGAAGGACAGCGCATCGACCTCGCCCGCCGGCGCCGGCGCGACCGGGTCTCGGAAGCGGCGCTCGCCCGTGGGGGCGAGGGCGTACCGGATGCCTCGCCAGACGTCGACGCCGTCGGACGACGCCCCGCGGAACGTCCCGGCCGCGCACGCCGCGACAGGTGATTCGGTCATGCCCACCCCCTGGATGAGACGCGCCCCCGCGCGCCCGGACGCGGTCAGTCTACGAGCGGGCGGGGACGCCGAGGCCCTGAAACAGAAGGGGAGGGAACATCGCGGCTGACCAGCGCGTTCTGATACTCTGGAGCGTCACTCGTGTGGCCATCTCGCCACGCCTGGGTACAACGCGCCCAAGTGACATCGCACGAAAAAATCCGCTTCGCTTCGGTTCGTGGCATCCGTTCGCCCTTGTGCGGCGGCGGCTGGAATCGGAGCCCGAGATCCCAAACCAACAAGGACAACCCACTACATGACTATCGCAACGACCGCCCCGGCCACCAAGCAGGTCGCCATCAACGACATCGGATCTGCTGAGGACTTCCTGGCCGCGGTCGAGAAGACCATCAAGTCCTTCAACGACGGAGACCTCATCGAAGGCACCGTCGTGAAGGTCGACCGCGACGAGGTCCTCCTCGACGTCGGGTTCAAGACCGAGGGCGTCATCCCCTCGCGCGAGCTCTCCATCAAGCACGACGTCGACCCGAACGAGGTCGTCAAGGTCGGCGACGAGGTCGAAGCCCTCGTTCTCCAGAAGGAGGACAAGGAAGGCCGCCTCATCCTCTCCAAGAAGCGCGCGCAGTACGAGCGCGCCTGGGGCGACGTCGAGAAGATCAAGGAGAACGACGGTGTCGTCACCGGCTCCGTGATCGAGGTCGTCAAGGGTGGCCTCATCGTCGACATCGGCCTCCGCGGCTTCCTCCCGGCCTCGCTCATCGAGCTGCGCCGCGTCCGCGACCTCACGCCGTACCTCGGCCAGGAGATCGAGGCGAAGATCCTCGAGCTCGACAAGAACCGCAACAACGTCGTCCTGTCGCGCCGCGCTCTGCTCGAGCAGACGCAGTCCGAGTCGCGCACCACGTTCCTCAACAACCTGCACAAGGGCCAGGTCCGCAAGGGCACCGTCTCGTCGATCGTCAACTTCGGTGCGTTCGTCGACCTCGGCGGCGTCGACGGTCTCGTGCACGTCTCCGAGCTCTCGTGGAAGCACATCGAGCACGCGTCCGAGGTCGTCGAGGTGGGCCAGGAGGTCACCGTCGAGATCCTCGAGGTCGACCTCGACCGCGAGCGCGTCTCGCTGTCGCTCAAGGCGACGCAGGAGGACCCGTGGCAGGTCTTCGCCCGCACGCACGCGATCGGTCAGATCGCTCCGGGCAAGGTCACCAAGCTGGTTCCGTTCGGTGCGTTCGTCCGCGTCGCCGACGGCATCGAGGGCCTCGTGCACATCTCGGAGCTCTCGGGCAAGCACGTCGAGCTCGCCGAGCAGGTCGTGTCGGTCGGCGAAGAGGTCTTCGTCAAGATCATCGACATCGACCTCGAGCGTCGCCGCATCTCGCTCTCGCTCAAGCAGGCGAACGAGTCGGTCGACCCCAACGGCACCGAGTTCGACCCGGCTCTCTACGGCATGGTCACCGAGTACGACGAGCGTGGCGAGTACAAGTACCCCGAGGGCTTCGACCCCGAGTCGGGTGCCTGGCTCGAGGGCTTCGACGAGCAGCGCGAGAAGTGGGAGCAGGAGTACGCCGCGGCCCAGGGTCGCTGGGAGGCCCACAAGGCCGCCGTCGCCAAGGCCGCCGAGGCCGAGGCTGCGAACCCGACGGACTCCGGTTCGTTCGGCGGCTCGTTCTCGAGCGAGTCCGGCCCCGCCGGCACGCTCGCGGACGACGAGGCTCTCGCGGCTCTTCGCGAGAAGCTCTCGGGTCGCTGATCCGGCATAGATCCCTCTGATGCGCTGAGAGCGCGTCGAGATCGCGAAAGGCCGTCACCTCCGGGTGGCGGCCTTTTCGCGTGCCGGCAAGCTGAAGGTTCGCCGCACACCCCCGCCTGCGGGCCGCCGCGGACGTACCCTGGGTCCATGCGTTCTGGAGAGGCACGCGCTTCCGCGGCGGGCAGGCGCCGACGCTGGCCCATCGTCGCCGGATCCGCTGTTGCGGCCGGCGCGCTCATCGCCGCCGTCGCCGTCCCGCTCGCAGCCAGCGCGCAGGTGGACCTGCCCGACAAGACGGCGGCCGAGCTCGTCGAGTTCGCGGCCGGCAGCGATGTGGAGGCGATGACCGGCACGATCGAGCAGTCATCCGAGCTCGGCCTCCCGGACCTCCAGGGCCTTTTCGGGGACGAAGATGGCCCCGGGGCTGACGGCGGCTCCGCTGCGGGCCCCGCGGATGTCCTCGACCTGCTGATCGGCTCCCACACCGCGAACATCTACCGCGATGAGGACAGGGTGCGCCTGCAGGTGCTCGACCGGCTCGCGGAGCGCAACGTGTACGTCGACGGCGAGGCCGGCGAAGGATGGTTCGTCGACTCCGAGACGCAGACGGCGACGCGCTTCGCGCTGACCGGCGACCGCGACGCTCTCGCGGAGCACCTCGAGTCCCTCGCCGATGCGAAGCGGGCGGCTGCCGAGGAGCAGCTCGGAATGCCGATGCCGACGCCCGAGCAGATTCTCGACGACGCTCTGGCCCAGCTCGACGAGTCGACCGATGTCTCGGTGGGCACAGACGGGCGGGTCGCAGGTCGCGAGGTGTACGAGCTCGTGCTGCAACCGCGGACCGACGACACCCTCGTCGGCGAAGTCCGCTTCGCGATCGACGGGCAGACCGGTGCCGCGCTCGCGGCCTCGGTCACCGCGCGCGGAGCCGACGAGCCCGCGTTCCGCGTCGGCTTCACCGACGTCTCCTTCGAGGCGCCCCCTTCGTCCGACCTCGAGTTCGTTCCGGCAGACGGCTTCACCGTCGTCGAGAAGGACATCGCACTCCCGACGCCCGAGCAGCTCGACCAGGCCCGGCAGGAGGGCGCGCCGGACGACGGCTCCGCGGCGGAGCACGAGCGACCGATCGTCCACGGCGACGGATGGAGTGCCGTCATCGAGCTGCCTTCGAGCGACGGCCTCGACGGATCGTCCAGCGCAGGGTCGGCCGACGACACCGCGATGCTCGACCGGCTCACGACGGAGGTCGCCGGGGGCCGCGTGCTCGAGACGGCGCTCGTCACGGTGCTGTTCGCCGACGACGGCCGCGTCTTCGCCGGTGCCGTCACGCCCGAGCGTCTCGCCGCCGTCGCTGCCGGCGACGGCTGACCCGCGTGACCGACCTCGCCATTCAGACGTCTGGCCTGACCAAGCGATTCGGCGCTCAGACGGCGGTCGACGCCGTCGAGCTGGATGTGCCGCACGGCGCCGTCTTCGGATTCCTGGGCCCGAATGGGTCGGGCAAGACCACCACGATCCGGATGCTGCTCGGACTCGTGCGGCCGACGGCCGGCGAGGCGCACGTGCTGGGAGGTCGCGTACCCGACGCACTGCAGACGGTCCTTCCGCGCGTCGGGGCGCTGGTCGAAGGGCCGGCGTTCGCGCCGTTCCTGACGGGTCGGCAGAATCTGCGCCGGTACGACGCCACGGCCCGGCACGCGGCATCCGCGACTCGTCGCCGGCGGGTCGATCAAGCCCTGGAGCGCGTGGGGCTCGCGGCAGCTGCCGACAAGAAGGTGCACGCCTACTCGCTCGGCATGAAGCAGCGCCTCGGCATCGCCAACGCCCTGCTGATGCCTCGGGAACTGCTCGTGCTCGACGAGCCGACGAACGGCCTCGACCCCCAGGGCACTCGCGAGGTGCGCGGCCTCATCCGCTCGCTTGCCGCCGAGGGCTCGACCGTCTTCGTCTCGAGCCATCTGCTCGCCGAAGTCGAGCAGGTCTGCACCCACGTCGGCGTCATGAGCGCCGGACGACTCGTCGCGTCGGGCACGCTCGACGACCTGCGGCGGGGGAGCGGGGCGGCGCGCGTCGAACTGCAGACCCCCGACCTCGACGCCGCGCGCCGCGTGCTCGCCGAGGCCGGCATACAGGCGACGGACGCCGCCGCCTTCACCCTCGCGGGGACGCTCGGCGCCGGCGCGCCCCAGCCCGAAGAGCTCGTGGCCGCGCTCGTTGCGGCGGGGGTTCGGGTGCGGGGATTCGCGGTGCAGCAGACGAGCCTCGAGGACCGGTTCGTCGAGCTCACCGGGCAGGGTTTCGATGTCGTCGCCTGAGGCCGTTCGCGCCCCGGCGAAGACCGCGCCCTCGACGGTGCCTCCGGTGGACGTCGCCTCGCGGGGGAGCGGCCTCCCCGGGCTCCTCGGGAGCGAAGCGGCGACCCTCTTCCGCCGCTGGCGCACGTGGGCCATGCTGGGCGCGCTCGCGCTGGTCCCGGTGCTCCTCGCCGTGGCCGTGCGCATCGCCGGAGGTGCTGACCCCGGCGGCGGGCCGCCCTTCCTCGACCAGATCACCGACAACGGGGTCTTCGTGGGGCTTGCCGCTCTGACGGTCGCCATCCCGCTCTTCCTTCCCCTCACGATCAGCGTGGTCTCCGGCGATGCGATCGCCGGGGAGGCGAGCCTCGGCACGCTGCGCTACCTGCTCGTCGCGCCGTCGGGGCGGAGCGCCCTGCTCGTCGTCAAGTACGTCGTCGCGGCCGTCTTCTGCGTCGCGGCGACGTTCACGGTCGTCGCGATCGGCGTGCTCGTGGGGGGCCTCCTCTTCGGAGCCGGTCCCGTGACGCTCCTGTCAGGAGCCCAGGTGAGCCTCGGCGAGGGACTCCTGCGCTGCCTCGCCGTGGTGGCGTACGTGTCGGTGTCGATGCTGGGGCTGTCCGCGATCGGGGTGCTGCTGTCGACCCTGACGACCGTCCCGGTCGGAGCGATGGCCGCCACCGCGATCCTCGCGGTCGCGGCGCAGATCGTCGGCCAGATCCCGCAGCTCTCGGCGATCCATCCGTTCCTGTTCACGGACAAGTGGCTCGACTTCGGAGACCTCCTGCGATCACCGATCTCGTGGGACTCGTTCGCGGAGAACGCCGTACTTCAGGCGGCATGGATCGTCGCGGCCGGCGCCCTCGCTCTGTGGCGCTTCGGCACCCGCGACGTGCTGTCGTGATCGGGCGGCCAGGTCCGGCGCGCGCGAAGCGCCGCGATGTCGGGGCCGGCTCGTACACTGCGGGACGTGCCTGAGGAACCGCGTCGCTGCCTGGCAGCCGGGACCGGATGCCGCGGTCCGGTGCCCGACGACGCGCCTCTCGCGCTGTGCGAACTTCATCTCGCCGCCGCGGCCGACTGGGTGGCGGCCGCCCACGGCGTCACGGATGTCCTGCCCGCGCCGTGCCGCCTCTGCGGGTCGCGGCTCGGCATCCACTACCCGTCCGGCTGGATCTGCGCGACGTGCGAGTGGCGGTACGGCGATCTCGTCGACGGCGACCTCGCCCCGCCCCGCATCGATGTCGTGTACTACCTGCGGTACGCCGATCGCATCAAGATCGGCACTACGTCGAATCCGCGCCAGCGGTTCGCGGCGATCTGGCACGACGACGTTCTCGCGATGGAGCGAGGCGACAGACGGCTCGAGCAGCACCGGCACGCCCAGTTCGCCGAGGAGCGATTCGGGAGGACCGAGTGGTTCGCCCACTCCGATCTGCTGCGCGCCCATATCGACACCGTGCGCGGCGATGTGGAGCCGTGGGACCGCTACGCCCGGTGGATGAGCGAAGCGATCGCTCTGCACGGGTGAGGGCGACGGGAGGGGGTTCGATGCGACCCAAAAGCGATCCACAGCGCACTCCGAGCCCTTCCAGATAGCGTGAGGAGTCCCACAGACCTCGGAGGACAGCATGGGATTCCTGGACCGCCTGTTCGGCACGAACAGCTCGAAGCCTCAGGTTCCGCCCGTTCCGCAGAACCCCTACAGTCCCGGCCTCGGCCAGCAGCAGGGCTACAGTCAGCCGCCCTCGGCCCCCGGGATGCAGCCGCCGAAGAGCGAGGATGAACTGGCGATCGAGCGGTACCGCTACCTCCTGCGCACGGCCCCGCCGCAGACGATCGAGCAGGTGCACGCCGAGGCGTTCTCCAAGCTCTCGCCGGCGCAGCGCCAGCAGGTGCTCGCCGAGCTCAAGGCCGGGCTCCCGCCGTACGAGCAGCCGCAGGCGAGCGACCCGCAGACCCTCGCCCGCGCGGCGACGCGCGCCGAGTACATGAATCCCGGCTTCATGGAGCGCACGCTCGGACCGCAGGGCCGTCAGGGCCCGTCGTTCGGCTCGATGGTCGGCGGCTCGCTCCTCGGTACCGTCGCCGGCTACGTCATCGGCTCCGCCATCGTGAGCTCGTTCATGGCGCCGTCGTTCGCCTACGACGCCGGCTATCAGGACGGCTCGGACGCCTCGGGTGCCGACGGCGGAACCGATGCGGGGACGGATGCGGGGGCCGACGCAGGAGCTGACGCATCCGCGTGGGGCGACTCGGGCTCCGGCTGGGGCGGCGACGGCGGTGGCTTCGGAGACTTCGGCGGCGGCGACTTCGGCGGGGGAGACTTCGGGTTCTGACTCGCGTCGCCGAGCCCCCCTCTCCGCCGATCGGGAGGCGGCGGGACGTGGCATCCTCGATGTCATGCCTCTCGTAGCGCTCACCGGCGGCATCGCCTCGGGCAAGTCCACGATCGCCGCCCGCCTCGCCGAGCACGGGGCGGTCGTGGTCGACGCCGACCAGATCGTGCGCGACGTGCAGCAGCCGGGATCGCCCGTGCTCGCCGACATCGCGGCCGAGTTCGGGGCATCGATGATCAGGCCGGACGGGTCGCTCGACCGCGCCGCCCTCGGGGGACGGGTGTTCGGCGACGACGCGGCCGTAAAGCGCCTCAACGCGATCGTCCATCCCGCCGTGCGCCTGGAGTCGGCCCGCAGGTTCGCCAAGGCCTTCGCGGACGACGCCGATGGCGTCGTCGTGTATGACGTGCCGCTTCTCGTCGAGGCGCGCGTCGACGATCCGTGGGAGCTCATCATCGTGGCGCACGCTCCCGCCGACGTGCGGCAGCGCCGGCTCGTCGAGCTGCGGGGGATGTCCGAGACGGATGCCGCGGCCCGCATCGGATCGCAGGTGCCGGACGAGGCCCGGCTCGCCGTCGCGGACGTCGTGATCGACACAGCCGGATCGATCGACGAGACGCTGGGCCAGACCGACGACGTGTGGGAGCGCCTTCCGAAGCTCATCGCGGAGCGCCGCGAGCGCCGACCCGGGTGAGCGCCGCGGGTGCCCGGCATCCGCCCCCCGCGAACGCCGGCCCCGGTGTCGGAGGCCCCGCCTAACCTGGATGGGTGCAAACGACACGTTCCGTGCGCCCGTTCGAGGTCATCAGCGAGTACGCCCCCAGTGGTGACCAGCCGCAGGCGATCGCCGAGCTGGCGGCCCGCATCAATGCGGGCGAGACCGATGTCGTGCTGCTCGGTGCGACGGGAACCGGCAAGTCGGCGACCACGGCGTGGCTCGTCGAGGCCGTGCAGCGGCCGACGCTCGTGCTCGCGCACAACAAGACGCTCGCGGCGCAGCTCGCGAACGAGTTCCGCGACCTCATGCCCAACAATGCGGTCGAGTACTTCGTCAGCTACTACGACTACTACCAGCCCGAGGCGTACGTCCCGCAGACCGACACCTTCATCGAGAAGGACTCGTCGATCAACGCCGAGGTCGAGCGCCTCCGCCACTCGACGACGAACTCCCTGCTGAGCAGGCGCGATGTCATCGTCGTCAGCACCGTCTCGTGCATCTACGGCCTCGGTTCGCCCGAGGAGTACCTGCGTGCGATGGTGGCGCTCCAGGTGGGGGAGCGGTACGACCGCGACGCCCTCATCCGCAAGTTCATCGCGATGCAGTACAACCGCAATGACGTCGACTTCTCGCGCGGTAACTTCCGGGTGCGGGGCGACACGATCGAGATCATCCCGGTGTACGAGGAGTACGCGATCCGCATCGAGATGTTCGGCGACGAGATCGAGGCGCTGTACATGCTGCATCCCCTCACCGGCGACGTCGTGCAGCGGATGGACTCCGTGCCGATCTTCCCGGCGACGCACTATGCGGCGGGCACCGAGACCGTGCAGCGGGCCATCGGCACGATCGAGCACGAGCTCGAGGAGAGGCTGAAGGAGCTCGAGGGCCAGAACAAGCTGCTCGAGGCCCAGCGCCTGCGCATGCGCACGACCTTCGATCTCGAGATGCTGCAGCAGCTCGGCTTCTGCTCGGGGATCGAGAACTACTCGCGGCACCTCGACGGGCGCATGCCGGGCGAGCCCCCGCACACGCTGCTCGACTTCTTCCCCGACGACTTCCTCATGGTCATCGACGAGTCGCACGTGACCGTTCCGCAGATCGGGGCGATGTACGAGGGGGATGCCTCGCGCAAGCGCACGCTCGTCGATCACGGGTTCCGCCTGCCCAGCGCCCTCGACAACCGGCCGCTGCGGTGGGACGAGTTCAAGAACCGCATCGGCCAGACGGTCTATCTTTCGGCCACGCCCGGCCGCTACGAGATGGGCATCGCCGACGGCGTGGTCGAGCAGATCATCCGCCCGACGGGCCTCGTCGACCCGCAGATCATCGTCAAGCCGTCGAAGGGCCAGATCGACGACCTGCTCGAAGAGATCCGGATTCGGGCCGAGCGCGACGAGCGCGTGCTCGTCACGACGCTGACGAAGAAGATGGCCGAAGAGCTCACCGACTTCCTCGGCGAGCACGGGGTGCGAGTCCGCTATCTGCACTCCGACGTCGACACGCTCCGGCGCGTCGAGCTGCTGACCGAGCTGCGCGCAGGCGTCTACGACGTGCTCGTGGGCATCAACCTCCTCCGCGAAGGCCTCGACCTCCCCGAGGTCTCGCTCGTCGCGATCCTCGATGCCGACAAGGAGGGGTTCCTGCGCTCCGGCACGTCGCTCATCCAGACGATCGGCCGAGCGGCGCGAAACGTGTCGGGCGAAGTGCACATGTACGCCGACAACATGACCGACTCGATGCGCAACGCCATCGACGAGACCGAGCGCCGGCGCGACAAGCAGATCGCCTACAACCTGGCGAACGGGATCGACCCGCAGCCCCTGCGCAAGCGGATCGCCGACATCACCGAGGTCCTGGCCCGCGAGGCATCCGACACCGACCGGATGCTGCGAGGCAAGGCGGCCGCCAAGACCAAGTCCGGCAAGGGCAAGTCGCCGACGCCGCAGCTGCGGCGGGAGGGCATCGCGGCCGAGGGCGCCGAGCAGCTCGAGTCGACGATCGCCGACCTCTCCGACCAGATGCTCGCCGCGGCGGGGGAGCTCAAGTTCGAGCTCGCCGCGCGCCTGCGTGACGAAGTGCAGGATCTCAAGAGGGAGCTTCGCGCGATGGAGCGCGCGGGGCACGCCTGAGCCGCGGGCGCGCTACGCCGCGGGCGCGCTACGGGCAGTGCATGAGCGGCTTGGGGCCGTTGCGGTCGAAGGTGTGCTCCGACATCGGCGCGCCGCACAGCGGGCACGCGCGCTCAGCGCGTTCGGCCACGCTGGGGGGCGGCGTCGTCTCGTAGGGGCCGACCGCCGCGGGGCCTGCCAGCCGGATGAGCCGGCTGTTGAACCACGCGTACCACCCGCCCGCTTCTCGCACGCGGTCGCGCAGCGTCGAGGGCTCGGCAGCAGGATCCCTTTGCGTCATGATCATTAGTGTACTAACTAATTGCTAGGATGGGCCGCATGGATCCCCGAGACGACCTGCTCAAGCTCGAGAATCAGCTCTGCTTCGCGCTCGTTACCGCCGCACGCAACGTGGTTTCGGTCTACCGGCCGGTGCTCGAGCCGCTCGGGCTGACACATCCTCAGTACCTCGTCATGCTCGCCCTGTGGGAGCAGTCCCCGCGCTCCCTGGGTCAGCTCGCCGAAGAGCTCGCGATGGAGCCCGCGACCCTCTCGCCCCTCGTCAAGCGCCTCGAGGTCCAGGGCCGCGTCGCCCGGTCCCGCCGGCCCGACGACGAGCGCGTGCTCGACATCACGCTCACCGAGGCCGGTCGAGCGCTGCGGGCGCAAGCGCTCGAGGTCCCGCCTCAGATCATGGCGCGCACGGGCCTCACCGTCGACAAGCTCGACCTTCTCCGCAGATCGCTCACCCCGTTCGCCGGCGCCGTTCCGGAATGGGATGCCGCGGCATCCGTCGCTTGACGATCCGGTGAACTCCTCCTCATTTTCGCCGTTCTCCTATACGAACTCCCAGGAAGTTCTTAGGCTTTCTTAATGGTGCGTCGGCGCGCCCGAACGGCAGTGCCCGAGACACCGTCCCGTCGGCCCACGAAGAGGAAAACACATGCGAGTTCGGTCACACCCAGACCACGCTTCAGCACCACGCATCCGCAGACTTGCGGTCGGAGCACTCACCACGGCGGTCGCGCTCGGCGCGAGCGTCCTCGTCGCCCCCGCGGCCCACGCTGCGGACACCCAGATCCAGATCCTCGCGACCAACGACTTCCACGGTCGCATCCTCGACGAGGGTGCCCAGGCCGGTGCCGCGAAGCTCGCGGGAGCCGTGAAGCAGCTGCGCGCCGCCAACCCGAACACGGTGTTCGCCGCGGCCGGCGACCTGATCGGGGCATCGACCTTCGAGTCGTTCATCCAGCACGACAAGCCGACGATCGACGCGCTCAACGCGGCGGGCCTCGAAGTCTCGGCCGTGGGCAACCACGAGCTCGATCAGGGCTACAACGACCTCGTCAACCGCGTGATGGCCCCCTACGACGCCGTAACGAACCCCTACGGCGGGGCGCAGTGGCAGTACCTTGCCGCGAACCTCAAGATGAAGGCGACCGGCGACGACGCCGTCCCGGCCACCTGGATCAAGGACTTCGGCGATGTCGAGGTCGGCTTCGTCGGCGCGGTGACCGAGGAGCTTCCGTCGCTCGTGAGCCCCGGCGGCATCGCCGACATCGACGTCAAGGGCATCGTCAGCTCGGTGAACACCGAGGCGGCCGATCTCGTCGCCAACGGCGCCGACCTCGTCGTGATGCTCGTTCACGAGGGTGCTCCCTCGACGGACTGCGCGACGATGGATGACTCGGGCAAGTGGGCCGACATCATCAACGGCATCTCGCCCGACGTCGACGCGATCGTCTCCGGACACACGCACCTCCAGTACAACTGCTCGTTCCCGGTCGCGCAGTGGGCCGCGGAGAACCGAGCGGTCACGGACCGTCCCGTCGTGTCGGCCGGCCAGTACGGCACCAACCTCAACCAGCTGATCTACACGGTGGACGCAGCCGGCAATGTGACGGCCAAGTCCCAGAACGTGCTCGCCCTCGCCGGCTACCCCGCGGACGCGGGTGTCGCGTCGATCGTCGCCGCGGCCAAGTCGCAGGCGGACGTCCTCGGGGCGCAGCCGCTGGGGCAGATCGCCGGAGCGTTCAACCGCGCACAGCTGAGCTCGGTCGACCCCAAGACCGGACTTCCGATCGAGAACCGCGGTGGCGAGTCGACGCTGGGCAACCTCGTCGCCGAGGTGCAGCGCTGGGCCACCGAACAGCCGGAGTCCGGTGCCGCACAGATCGCCTTCATGAACCCGGGCGGTCTTCGCGCGGACATGACGGGCACCGATCCGGGGAACGGATCGTACCCGCGCACGCTGACGTACAAGCAGGCGGCTGTCGTCCAGCCGTTCGCCAACACGCTCGTGAACCTCCAGCTCACCGGTGCGCAGATCAAGACGGTGCTCGAGCAGCAGTGGCAGCGGACGATCTACAACGGCGTTCCCACGCGGCCGTTCCTGCGTCTCGGCGTCTCTGACGGCTTCGAGTACACCTATTCGCAGCAGATCGTGACCGAGGCGCAGCAGGACGACCCTGCGACGCCGAAGGACGAGTCGCTGGAGCCGGTCGTCGCGCCCAAGGGCACGATCACGGGCATGTGGCTGAACGACGAGCCGATCGATCTCGCGGCGACCTACTCGGTCACCGTGAACTCGTTCCTCTCGACGGGCGGCGACAACTTCCGCGAGCTCGCCAAGGGCACCGCCAAGCGCGACACGGGCAAGATCGATCTCGCCGCGATGGTGGACTACATGGCGACCTTCGCCGCGACGACGCCGCTCCCGGTGGACTACGCGCAGCACGCCGTGCAGGTGCAGTTCCCGGCCGACGCGCCCGCTCAGTACGAGCTCGGCTCGACGGTGAAGTTCGACGTCAAGTCGTGGTCGATGTCCACGGCCGTGGATGTGAAGGACCAGTCGGTCGTCGTCTCGCTCGGCGATCGAGTGCTCGGCAGCTTCCCGCTCGACAACGCGATCGGCACGGCGCCGTACGACGACTACGGCATGACGTCGGTGTCCGTGACGCTCCCGGCCGACGCTCCGGTCGGTGCGACGCAGCTGACGCTCACGGGTGCCAGCACGGGAACCTCGATCGTCGTGCCCCTCACGACGTTCGATCGTGCCGACTCCACGACGGTCGGCTGGCCGAACAAGATCGTCACGAAGGCGAACGGCGCGGTGCAGTACACGGTCCGTGTGTGGGCCGAGGACGGCGTCGTCCCGACCGGCGAGGTGTCGATCTACGACGGCTCGACGCTCATCACGACGGTCGCGCTCACCGCGGACGACGAGGGTCGCGTCAAGGTCAAGCTGCCCAAGCTCAGCAAGGGCGTGCACCTGCTGTGGGCGTCCTACAGCGGCAGCGACACCGTCAAGCCGTCGCAGGCGCCGAAGGTGCCGCTGCTCGTCCTCTGACGCGAGGCTGACAGCACAATGGATGCCGCGGGGCCGCTGAGCCCCGCGGCATCCGCTATTCCCGCCCGCCCTTCGCGACGGGCGAACGGCTCTCCCAGCCCGGTGTCGGAGGCCCCGCCTACACTTGACGGGTGCCCATCGTCCCTGTCGTCGCGCCCGCAAACAGCAGCCCGAACCCAGCCGTGAAGCCCGGCTCGACCGGGCAGTTGAGTGTCCGCGGAGCGCGGGTGCACAACCTGAAGGACGTCGACCTCGACATCCCTCGCGATTCGCTGGTCGTCTTCACGGGCCTCTCGGGGTCCGGCAAGTCGAGCCTCGCGTTCGACACGATCTTCGCCGAGGGCCAGCGCCGGTACGTCGAGTCGCTGAGCGCGTACGCCCGCCAGTTCCTCGGCCAGGTGGACCGCCCCGACGTCGACTTCATCGAGGGCCTCAGCCCCGCCGTGTCGATCGACCAGAAGTCGACGAACCGCAACCCGCGCTCGACCGTGGGCACGATCACTGAGATCCACGACTACATGCGTCTGCTCTGGGCCCGCATCGGCGTCCCGCACTGTCCCGAGTGCGGCGAGGTCATCCAGCGCCAGACCGTCCAGCAGATCGCCGATCAGCTCATGGAGCTGCCCGAGCGCACCCGGTACCAGATCGTCGCACCGGTCGTCACGCAGAAGAAGGGCGAGTTCGTCGACCTCTTCCGCGAGCTCGGAGCGAAGGGCTACGCCCGCGCGATCGTCGACGGCGAGCTCATCCAGCTGGCCGAGCCGCCGGTCCTCAAGAAGAGCTACAAGCACGACATCGCGGTCGTCGTCGACCGACTCGTCGCGAGCGACGACATCCTCGCGCGCGTGACCGACTCCGTCGAGACGGCGCTGGGGCTCGCTGCCGGCGTCATGCAGGTCAACTTCGTCGACGAGGAGGGGGATGCCGCGTGGCAGAGCTTCTCCGAGAAGCTGGCGTGCCCCAACGGTCACCCCCTTCAGCTCACCGAGATCGAGCCGCGGACATTCTCGTTCAACGCCCCGTTCGGCGCGTGCCCGGCCTGCTCGGGGCTGGGAACCCGCATGTCCGTCGACGTCGAGCTCATGCTCGGCGACGAGGATCTCTCGATCCGCGAGGGCGTCCTCATTCCGTGGACGACCCAGGGCAAGGGGCTCTTCCAGTACTACGAGCGCCTTCTCGAGGGGCTCGCGAACGATCTCCACTTCTCCCTCGACACGCCGTGGAAGCGGCTCCCCGAGGTCGTGAAGGACGCCGTGCTCCGCGGCGAGAACTACAAGGTGACCGTCCGCTGGAAGAACCGGTACGGGCGCGAGATGCGGTACTCCTCGGGGTTCGAGGGCGTCGTGCCCTATATCGAGCGGCAGTACATGCAGGCCGAGTCCGACACGCAGCGCCAGCGCTGGGCGGACTACCTCCGCGAAGTGCCGTGCCCGGTCTGCAACGGCGACCGCCTCAAGCCCGAGGTGCTCGCCGTGCTCGTGCACGGGCACTCGATCGCGGATGCCTCGCGCCTGAGCCTCGCCGACGCACAGCAGTTCTTCGCGAAGCTCGAGCTCACGCAGCGCGAGGCGATCATCGCGGCGCAGGTGCTGCGCGAGATCCGCCTGCGGCTCGAGTTCCTCATCCAGGTGGGCCTCAACTACCTCAACCTCAGCCGTTCCGCGGGTTCCCTCTCGGGCGGCGAGGCGCAGCGCATCCGTCTCGCGACCCAGATCGGCTCGGGGCTCACGGGTGTGCTCTACGTCCTCGACGAGCCGTCGATCGGCCTGCACCAGCGCGACAATCGGCGCCTCATCGAGACGCTCATCAAGCTCCGCGACCTCGGGAACACGCTCATCGTCGTCGAGCACGACGAGGAGACGATCCACGCCGCCGACTGGGTCGTCGACATCGGCCCGCGCGCGGGCGTCGACGGGGGAGAGGTCGTGCACTCCGGTCCGCTCGCCTCGCTCCTCGAGGACCGCACGTCGATCACCGCCGACTACCTCGCGGGCCGTCGCGAGATCCCGACGCCGAAGAAGCGGCGCAAGCTCGACAAGCGCCGGCAGATCACAGTGGTCGGCGCGCGCGAGAACAACCTCAAGAACGTCACGGTCGACTTCCCGCTCGGCGTGCTGACGGCCGTCACGGGCGTGAGCGGCTCGGGCAAGTCGTCGCTCGTCAACGACATCCTCTACGAGGTGCTGGCGTCGCGCCTCAACGGCGCTCGCCGGGTCGCGGGCAAGCACACGCGGGTGACGGGCACGGACGACCTCGACAAGGTCGTGCACGTCGACCAGGGCCCGATCGGCCGCACGCCGCGGTCGAACCCCGCGACCTACACGGGCGTCTTCGACCGCATCCGCACGCTCTTCAGCGAGACCCCCGAAGCGAAGGTGCGGGGCTACCAGCCCGGGCGCTTCAGCTTCAACGTCAAGGGCGGGCGCTGCGAGGCGTGTTCGGGCGACGGCACGATCAAGATCGAGATGAACTTCCTGCCCGACGTCTATGTCGACTGCGAGGTCTGCCACGGCAAGCGGTACAACCGCGACACCCTGGCCGTGCACTACAAGGGCAAGAACATCGCCGAGGTGCTCGAGATGCCGATCGCCGAGGCGGCGGTGTTCTTCGAGCCGATCCAGGCGATCCATCGCTACCTGCAGACGCTCGTCGACGTGGGCCTCGGCTATGTCCGGCTAGGCCAGTCGGCGACGACGCTCTCGGGCGGCGAGGCGCAGCGCGTCAAGCTCGCGACGGAGCTGCAGCGCCGGTCGAACGGCCGCTCGATCTACGTCCTCGACGAGCCGACGACAGGCCTTCACTTCGAAGACGTGCGGCGACTGCTCGAGGTGCTGAACGGCCTCGTCGACAAGGGCAACACGGTCATCGTGATCGAGCACAACCTCGACGTCATCAAGTCGGCGGACTGGATTATCGACCTCGGTCCGGAGGGCGGCTCGGGCGGCGGTGAGATCATCGCGACGGGCACGCCCGAGCAGGTCGCGCGGGTCGAGGCGAGCCACACGGGCGCCTTCCTCGCGGAGGTGCTCGGGATCGCGTCGGCCGACGAGACGGTCGCGCGCAAGGCCGGCTGAGCGGGATGGGCGCCACCACCCGCACTCCGACCGTCGCGTACAAGCCGAGGCCCGGGGAGATCCCGACCAATCCCGGGGTCTACCGGTTCCGCGACGCCGACGGCCGGGTTCTCTACGTCGGCAAGGCGAAGAACCTCCGGGCCCGGCTGTCGAACTACTTCGCCCCGCTGCACACCCTCCACGAGCGGACGCGGCGGATGGTGACGACCGCGGCATCCGTCGAATGGACCGTCGTCGCGACCGATGTCGACTCGCTGCAGCTCGAGTACCAGTGGATCAAGGAGTTCGACCCGCCCTTCAACGTCCGCTACAAGGACGACAAGTCCTACCCCTTCATGGCGATCACGCTCGCCGACGAGGCGCCCCGGGTCATCGTGACGCGCAACCGCCGCATCAAGGGTGCGAAGTACTTCGGCCCGTATCCGAAGGTCTGGGCTGTCCACGACACGATCGATCTGATGATCAAGGTCTTCCCGATCCGGACGTGCAGCGACTCGTCGTACAAGAAGGCCATGTCGACCGGACGTCCGTGCTTCCCGGGACAGATCGGCCGCTGCGGCGGTCCGTGCTCGATGAAGGTCACGATCGAGGAGCATCGCGCGATCGTCGAGGACTTCGTCGCGTTCATGTCGGGCGGCGATCAGCGCTTCACGCGGGAGCTCACCGCGCGGATGCGCGAGGCATCCGCCGCCATGGACTACGAGTCCGCCGCCGTCTACCGCGACAAGCTCCAGGCGATCGACGCGGTGCTGAACAAGAGCGCCCTCGTGCTCTCGCCCGACACCGACGCCGACCTGTTCGGCATCGCCGAGGACGAGCTGGCGGCGAACGTCCAGCACTTCGTGATCCGCGGCGGGCGCGTGCGCGGCGTGCGCGCCACGACGATCGAGAAGGAGCTCGACATCACGGGCGCCGATCTGGTCGACCAGGTGCTGCAGCGCACCTACGGGGGAGCCGCGGAGGCCGACATCCCGAAGCAGGTGCTCGTGCCGGCGCTGCCAGAGGACGCGGCCGATCTCGAAGAGTGGCTGCGCGAGCGCCGCGGCCGCAACGTGTCGATCCAGGTCGCACAGCGCGGGCGCAAGGCCGAGCTCATGAGGACGGCCACCCTCAACGCGCAGCAGGCGCTCATGCTCCACAAGACCCGTCGCACGAGCGACTACGTCGCCCGCACGCAGGCTCTCACCGACCTGCAGGAGGCGCTCGATCTGGCGGAGGCGCCGCTGCGCATCGAGTGCTTCGACGTCTCGCACCTCGGCGGCACCAACGTGGTCGCCTCGATGGTCGTCTTCGAGGACGGCCTGCCGCGCAAGGACCAGTACCGCTCCTTCAAGGTCGATGAGACGACCGACGACACCGACTCGCTCTACCAGGTGCTCACACGGCGCCTCGCCTACGTCGATCGCGGAGACGACCTCTCGACCGACCGCGGGATCGGTCCGGGCGCCGAGACGGCGATCGCGTCGACGACGGATGCCGCGGCCACGGCCCTCAGCGCCGACGAGGACTTCGTGACCGAGCGCCGCCGTCCGCGCTTCGCGTATCGCCCGCAGCTCCTCGTCGTGGACGGCGGCAAGCCGCAGGTCGAGGCCGCAGCCCGCGCGCTGCGCGACGCGGGGCACGAGGAGATCGCCCTGTGCGGCATCGCGAAGCGCCTCGAGGAGGTCTGGCTGCCGGGGGAGGACTACCCCGTCATCCTCCCGCGCACGAGCGAGGCGCTGTATCTGCTCCAGCGACTCCGCGACGAGGCGCACCGGTTCGCCATCACGCACCAGCGCAAGCGCCGGCGGCGCGACATCCAGAGCGTGCTCGCCGAGATCCCCGGGCTCGGCGAGGCCCGCATCCGGGCGCTGCTCCGCCACTTCGGCTCGGTCGCGGCGCTGAAGCGCGCCACGACCGAGCAGATCGAAGAGCTTCCGGGCGTCGGTCCCAAGCTCGCGGCATCCATCCACTCCCATCTCGCGGACTCGTGAGCTCTGCGCGGTCCACCCGCCGCCGGGAGGAGTCGATAGGCTGAACGGGACGACGGGGGTGGTCATGCCGGAGGAGCAGCAGGACGCAGGGGAAGTCCTGATCGTCACGGGCATGTCCGGCGCCGGCAGGTCGACCGCGGCCGACGCGCTCGAGGACCTCGGCTGGTACGTCGTCGACAACCTCCCGCCGCAGATGCTCAAGCCGCTGCTCGACCTGTCGGGACTGGCCGGCGGCGCGCTGCCGCGGGTAGCGGTCGTCGTGGACGTCCGCGGACGCGATCTCTTCCGCGAGCTCCCCGAGGTCACTCGTGCGCTGCGCGAAGCGCGACAGCACCTTCGCGTCCTGTTCCTGGATGCCTCGGACGACGTCCTCGTGCGCCGCTTCGAGTCGGTGCGCCGGCCGCATCCGCTGCAGGGTGACGGCACGATCCTCGACGGCATCCGCCGGGAGCGGGATGCCTTGGCCCGCGTCCGTGAGAGCGCCGACCTCATCGTCGACACGTCGAACTACAACATCCACCAGCTGGCGACCCAGATCGTCGACCTCTTCGCGCAGGAGGGGGAGGCGAAGCACACGGTGACGATCCAGAGCTTCGGCTTCAAGTACGGCCTGCCGCCGGATGCCGATCTCGTCGCGGACATGCGCTTCCTTCCGAACCCCTTCTGGGACGAGAGCCTGCGGCCCTACACGGGCGAGGACGACGCCGTGCGCGAGTACGTCCTGGGGCAGGAGGGCGCGACCGAGTTCATCGACGCCTACACCACCGCGCTCCTCCCGGTGCTCGAGGGCTACCAGCGCGAGAACAAGCGGCATTCCGTCGTCGCGATCGGCTGCACGGGCGGCAAGCACCGCTCCGTCGTGATGGCCAACGAGCTCGCCGCGCGGCTCGGTCAGGTGCCCGGTGTGGCCGTCCGCGTCAAGCATCGCGACCTCGGCCGCGAGTAGGCTAGACCCTCGTTCCTGAAACCCGCACCGCGAGGAGTCCTGTGTCGCTGACCGCCGACGTCAAAGCCGAGCTCACCGCAGTCCGCGACCCGAGGCCCACCGCCCGCGTCGCAGAGCTCACGTCGCTGCTGAGGTTCTCGGGCGGCCTGCACTCGATCGCGAACCGCGTGGCGGTCGAGGCCGAGCTCGACTCCGACGTCCTCGCCCGGCGCGTGGCGCGCGACCTCGTCGAGATCTACGGCGTGCGGCCGGAGCTCGTGCACGTGCAGGGATCGGGCGGCCGGGGCGGCAGCCACTATGCCGTCCGCGTCATCGAGGGCGGTGAGACGCTCGCCCGCCAGACCGGCCTCCTGGACCAGCGCCGCCGCCCGGTGCGCGGACTCCCGAACAAGCTCACGACCGGAGCGCGCCCCGACCTCGCCGCCGTGTGGCGCGGCGCGTTCCTCGCCTCCGGTTCGCTCAGCGAGCCCGGGCGCTCGGCGGCCCTCGAGATCTCGTGCCCGTCCGGCGAGGCCGCGATGGCGCTCGTCGGCGCCGCGCACCGCCTCGGCATCGCCGCCAAGGCGCGGGAAGTGCGTGGAGTCCCGCGCGTCGTCGTGCGCGAGGCTGAGGCCATCCGGCAGGCCCTCGCCGCCATGGGCGCTGTGCGCGCGGCGGCGGAGTGGGACCAGCTGCGCCAGCGTCGGGAGGTGCGGGCGGGGGTCAACCGTCTCGTCAACTTCGACGACGCCAACCTCCGTCGGTCGGCCCAGGCGGCCGTTGCGGCCTGTGCGCGCGTGGAGCGGGCTCTCGAGATCCTCGGCGACGAGGTGCCCGACCACCTCAAGCAGGCGGGGGACCTGCGCCTCGCCCACCGCGACGCGAGCCTCGACGAACTCGGTCACCACGCCGACCCGCCGCTCACGAAGGATGCCGTCGCGGGACGCATCCGCCGCCTCCTGGCGATGGCCGACAAGAAGGCCGAGGCCGAGGGGCTGCCGGGCACCGAGTCGGCCGTTCCCGCGGGCGCAGCCGACTGATCCTCCGGGCGGATTCCGCGCCTCGGATAGGCCCTGTCACGCAGGGAAGCAAGCCCCCCGCCGGTGCGTTGCCTCTCATTAGGATGAACTCGTCACCCTCGCTGGACGCCGGGGATCCCCTGGCGCAGCGCCGACAGGAAGAAGAGACCATGGCGAAGTACACGCTGCCCGACCTCCCTTACGACTACGCCGCGCTGGAGCCCCACATCAGCGGCAAGATCATGCAGCTGCACCACGACAAGCACCACCAGACGTATGTGACCGGCGCCAACACGGCGCTGGAGCAGCTGGCGGAGGCGCGTGAGAGCGGCAACCTGGCGAACGTCAACAAGCTCGAGAAGGACCTGGCGTTCAACCTCGGCGGCCACGTGAACCACTCGATCTTCTGGACCAACCTCTCGCCGGACGGCGGCGGGCAGCCCGAGGGTGAGCTCGCGGCCGCCATCGATGAGTTCTTCGGCGGATTCGAGAAGTTCCAGGCGCACTTCACGGCCGCAGCGACCGGCATCCAGGGTTCCGGCTGGGCGGTCCTCAGCTGGGACCCGATCGGCGAGCAGCTCATCATCCAGCAGCTGTTCGATCAGCAGTCGAACACGGCGCAGGGCACGATCCCGGTGTTCCAGCTCGACATGTGGGAGCACGCCTTCTACCTCGACTACCTCAACGTCAAGGCCGACTACGTCAAGGCGGTCTGGAACATCGCCAACTGGGAGAACGTGGCGCAGCGCCTCGACGCCGCCCGCCAGAAGACCTCCGGCCTGCTGGTACTGTCATAGCAAGTGCGGCCGTCCCGGCGGATGCGCCGCCGGGACGCCGTTGTCCACTCGTCTGAAACTGCAACAACCGCGCACTCGCGCATGACACCTTCAGGAGAAATTCCGTGACTGTCAAGATCGGAATCAACGGCTTCGGCCGCATCGGACGCAACTTCCTCCGCGCGGCTCTCGCGCAGGGGGCTGACCTCGAGATCGTCGCGGTCAACGACCTCACTGACAACAAGACCCTGGCGCACCTGCTCAAGTACGACTCGGTGGGCGGACCGCTCGGCGAGGACGTCTCGTACACCGAGGACTCCATCACGGTCGGCGGCAAGGCCATCAAGGTGTTCGAGGAGCGCGACCCGGCGAACCTGCCCTGGGGCGAGCTCGGCGTCGACATCGTGATCGAGTCGACCGGACGCTTCACGAAGGCCGCGGATGCCGGCAAGCACATCGCCGGCGGCGCCAAGAAGGTCATCATCTCGGCGCCCGGCACCGACGTCGACGGCACCTTCGTCATGGGCGTGAACGAGGACACCTACGACTCGGCGTCGATGAACATCATCTCGAACGCATCGTGCACGACGAACTGCCTCGCGCCGCTCGCCAAGGTCTTCAACGACGCGTTCGGCATCGAGCGCGGCTTCATGATGACGGCGCACGCCTACACGGCCGACCAGAACCTGCAGGACGGCCCGCACAGCGACCTGCGTCGCGCGCGCGCCGCCGCGATCAACATCGTCCCCGCCTCGACCGGCGCTGCGAAGGCGATCGGCCTCGTGCTGCCCGAGCTCAACGGCAAGCTCAGCGGCTCGTCGTACCGCGTGCCCGTCCCGACCGGCTCGATCGTCGACCTCACGATCGTCACCGAGCGCGAGGGCCTCACGGTCGACGAGATCAACGCCGCCTACGCGGCCGCGGCCGCCGACGGCAACCTCAAGGGCTACCTGCAGTACACCGAGGACCCGATCGTGTCGAGCGACATCCAGCTCAACCCGCACTCGTCGATCTTCGACGCCGAGCTCACCAACGTGAGCGGCAACCTCGTGAAGGTGTCGGCCTGGTACGACAACGAGTGGGGCTACTCGAACCGCCTCGTCGACCTCACCGAGTACGTCGCCTCGAAGCTCTGATCTCCGCCATGGCTCTGCGCACCCTCGACTCGCTGGGTTCGCTGGCCGGCAAGCGTGTCATCGTCCGTGCTGACCTCAACGTCCCCCTTCAGGGCGAGGTCATCACGGACGATGGCCGTGTGCGGGCCACGCTCCCCACGCTGAACGCCCTCATCAACCAGGGCGCCCGCGTCATCGTCTGCTCGCACCTCGGGCGCCCGGACGGCGCCCCCGACCCGAAGTACAGCCTCGCGCCCGTGGCGCAGCGCCTGTCGGAGCTCCTGGGCCAGCCGGTGGCCTTCGCCCGCGACACCGTGGGCGAGTCGGCGCAGGAGGCCGTCGCGGCGCTCGAAGACGGAGACGTCGCGGTCATCGAGAACCTCCGCTTCAACCCTGGTGAGACGGCGAAGGATGACGCGGCCCGCCGCGAGTTCGCCGAGCAGCTCGCCGGGCTCGGCGATGTTCTCGTCTCCGACGGCTTCGGGGTGGTGCATCGGAAGCAGGCATCCGTGTACGACCTCGCCGAGATCCTGCCCTCCGCAGCCGGGTATCTCATCGAAAAAGAGGTCGACGTCCTCGACCGCCTGACCGAGAACCCGGAGCGGCCGTACACCGTGGTGCTCGGCGGATCCAAGGTCAGTGACAAGCTCGGGGTCATCGCCCACCTCCTGCCTCGCGCCGACAAGATCCTCGTGGGCGGCGGGATGATGTTCACGTTCCTCGCGGCCCAGGGGTACAAGGTGGGCAAGAGCCTCCTCGAAGAGGACCAGATCGAGACCGTCAAGGGCTACATGGCGACGGCCGAGGAGAAGGGCGTCGAGCTCATCCTCCCCGTCGACACGATCGTCGCGGCGGCGTTCTCCGCCGAGGCGGAGCGCGCCGAGACCGACGCCGACAAGATCGAGGACACCCCCGTGGGTCCCGACGCGCTCGGGCTCGACATCGGCCCCAGGACGTCGCAGGCGTTCGCCGACGCGATCCGCTCGTCGACCACGGTCTTCTGGAACGGGCCCATGGGCGTGTTCGAGATGGCACCCTTCGCCGCCGGTACGAAGGCCGTCGCGCAGGCGCTCACCGAGGTCCAGGGCCTCAGCGTCGTGGGCGGCGGCGACTCGGCGGCGGCCGTGCGTCAGCTCGGCTTCGCCGACGACGACTTCGGACACATCTCGACGGGCGGCGGCGCGAGCCTCGAGTTCCTCGAGGGCAAGAAGCTCCCCGGACTGGAGGTCCTCGGATGGCAGTGACCGGTCGTACCCCGCTCATCGCGGGCAACTGGAAGATGAACCTCGACCACCTGCAGGCGGTCGCGTTCGTCCAGAAGCTCCACTGGACGCTCAAGGACGCCAAGCACGAGGACGGCTCGGTCGAGGTCGCGGTCTTCCCGCCGTTCACCGACCTGCGCACCGTGCAGACGCTCCTGGACGCCGACAAGATCCCGTTCGGCCTCGGCGCCCAGGATCTGTCCGCGCAGGACTCCGGCGCGTACACGGGTGAGATCTCCGGCGCCTTCCTCGCCAAGCTGCAGTGCGGCTACGTCATCATCGGGCACTCCGAGCGGCGGCAGTACCACGCCGAGACCGACGAGATCGTCGCCGCGAAGACCCAGGCGGCGCTGCGCCACGGACTCGTCCCGGTCATCTGCGTCGGCGAGACGCTGGAAGAGCGCGAGGAGTCGGGGCCGACCGCGGTCTCCGTCGGGCAGCTGCAAGCGGCGCTGGAGGGCGTCCCGGCCGATGCCGAATTCGTCGTCGCCTACGAGCCGGTGTGGGCGATCGGCACCGGGCAGGTCGCCTCGCCCGAGCAGGCACAGGAAGTCTGCGTCGCGCTGCGGGAAGTGATCGCCGACAAGCTGGGTCGGGATGCCGCGGACCGCACCCGCATCCTGTACGGCGGTTCGGTCAAGTCGGGCAACATCGCGAGCTTCATGCGCGAGCCCGACGTCGACGGCGCCCTCGTCGGCGGGGCGAGCCTCGTCGTGGACGAGTTCGCCGCGATCATCCGGTATCAGAAGCACGTCGGAGTCTGACCCGCCCGGTATACTCGTCCTTTGTGCGACCTCGGGTCGCGCTCAGATGTTCGCGGTGCGGCCGCAAGCCCGCGCCCCGATTCCTGCGATCCGCGTAGATCGCAGCGGAAGGCTTCAACGACTGTGCAGATCCTCGAGTTCGTCCTGCAGGTGCTCCTCGGCATCACGAGCCTCCTGCTGACCCTCCTCATCCTGCTCCACAAGGGTCGCGGCGGTGGCCTGTCCGACATGTTCGGCGGCGGCCTCACCTCCGCGCTCGGCTCGTCGGGCCTTGCGGAGCGCAACCTCAACCGGTTCACGATCATCCTGGCGCTGGCCTGGTTCGTCTCGATCGTGGCGCTGGGTCTCATCACCAAGTTCCAGGGGATCTGATGGCAACGGGCGGCAATGCGATCCGCGGAACGCGCGTCGGCGCGGGTCCGATGGGCGAACAGGACCACGGCTTCCACGCGGATCGCGTCGCGATCTCGTACTGGGACGCCCTCGGCAACGAGACCGTCCGCTACTTCGCGGCCGGCATCCCCGAGGAAGAGATCCCCGACACGATCGACTCGCCCCACTCCGGTCTCCCGGCCGGTCGCGACAAGGAGAACCCTCCGGCCCTCGCGAAGACCGAGCCCTACAAGACGCACCTCGCCTACGTGAAGGAGCGCCGCACGGAGGAAGAGGCCGAGGCCCTGCTCGACGACGCGCTGCAGCAGCTGCGCGAGCGTCGCGGCGAGGACTGATCCCAGACGCTCATGTAAAGAAGAAGGACCGCGCGCCGCGCGGTCCTTCTTCTTTGCTCGCTGGTCGGCGATGTCGCCTCGTCAGTACTCGCCGGTGATGAGCTCGACGGGAACCTGGGATGCCGCGGCCTCGTCGACGAAGAAGATCGTCCTGCGCCGCCCCTTCGCGCCGGCCGCCGGCACGCTCTGGTAGCTGGCGCCCGCGAGGGCGAGACCGAGCGCCGACGCCTTGTCCGTGCCGGAGAGCACGAGCCACACGCGCTGCGACGAGTTGATGACCGGGCGCGTCATGGTGACCCGCTCGGGCGGCGGCTTGGGGGAGTCCCGCACAGGGAGCACCGCGGCGTCCGTCACGCGGATCTCCTCGCGGTCGGGGAAGAGCGAGGCGATGTGGGCGTCGGGACCGACCCCCAGGAAGCAGATGTCGAACGAGGGCCAGGGATCCGCCCCGCCGTCGGGACGGAACCGCGCCAGCTCCCGTGCGTAGGCGGCGGCCGCGGCATCCAGATCCCCACCCTCATCGCTCGCCGCGGCGGCATGGATGTTGGCGGCAGGGATGTCGAGGCCGTCGAGCAGCGCCTCGCGGGCCTGCTTCTCGTTGCGATCGGCGTCGTCGCGTGGGACGAAACGCTCGTCGCTCCACCAGAAGTGCACGAGCGACCAGTCGACCTTGCCGAGCTTGGGATGGCGTGACGCTGCGGCGAGCACGGCGGATCCCATGGAGCCGCCGGTCAGCGAGACGTGCACGGGGCGGCCCTCGGCGGTGATCTTGGCGAGTCGCGTGACGAACCGCGCGGCGACCGAGTCAGCGAGAGTCGTGGGATCCGGACTGATGACCACGCGCTTCTCGGTGTAGAACTCAGCCATCTGCCTCCGTCGACGCGGGCGGCCCCAGCAGCTGCCACCCCTCGGTGATCACTCGACCATACAGGAGGTCGGGGTCGAGGCGTCGGAGCTCCTCGGCGAGGCACTCCCGCAGGGTACGGCGCGGCAGCACGAGGTCGTGCTCGGGCTGTCCAGGCTGACTGAGGCACGCGATCGCCGGAGAGGAGCGCTCGAGCAGGATGTCACCGCTCTCGCGCGTGAGCCGCACCGACTTGATGCCGTCGTGCCACTCGTCTGCCGACAGGTAGCGCCAGTCGACCGGGACGTCCAGCATGAGCCGCAGCCACGCGGCCAGGAGCGCCGTCGAAGGCGAGCTGCTCGCGCCGCGCACCTCGATGCCGGTGATCGGCTCATACGGGGGCTGGTCGAGCACTGCTGCCAGCTGCTCCCGCCAGTGCGTCAGACGCGTCCACGCGAGATCGGTGTCGCCGGGCGCGTGGTTGTCGCCGAGCGCCGCCAGACGGTGCGGGTCGTACGGGCGGGTCGAGGCATCCGTGATCCGGCGCTGCGCGATGCGTCCGAGCGGCGAGACCGACGGGACCGCCGGCGGGTTGTCGGGCCACCACACGACGACGGGCGCGTCGGGCAGCAGCAGGCCCGTGACGAGGCTCTCGGTGTTGGATGCCGCGGGCCCGTACGCCTGCAGGACGACGACCTCGCTCGCGCCGGCGTCGCCGCCGACGCGGATCTGGGCGTCGAGACGGGGCTCGGCCTCGCGGTCGCCGAACATGAGGACGATGACGCGCATGGGGTGCTCGCGCGAGGCGTCGTTGGCGGCCTCGATGGCCTCTTCCTCGGCGCCGTGGCGCGTCGCGATGACGAGCGTCAGCACGCGGCCGAGTGCGACGGCACCGCCCTCTTCACGGACATCGATGAGGGCGCGGGAGATCTTGCTGACTGTTGTGTCGGGAAGTTCGATGATCACGGCCGCCTCCAGGTCCTTCCGTCGCGGGCGAGGAGCTCATCGGCGGACGCCGGCCCCCACGATCCGGGCGAGTACTGGTCGAGCGGACCGCCCTGCTTGGCCCAGAACTTCTCGAACGGGTCGAGGATCTTCCACGACAGCTCGACCTCCTCGTGCCGCGGGAAGAGCGGGGGATCGCCCAGGAGCACATCGAGGATCAGTCGTTCGTAGGCCTCGGGGCTCGCCTCGGTGAAGGCGTGCCCGTAGCCGAAGTCCATCGTCACGTCGCGCACCTGCGAACCGGCGCCCGGAACCTTCGAGCCGAAGCGCAGCGTCACGCCCTCGTCGGGCTGCACGCGGATGACGAGCGCATTCTGGCCGAGCTCGGACGTCTGGCTGCGCGAGAAGAGGTGCTGCGGCGCGCGCTTGAAGACGACCGCGATCTCGGTCACGCGGCGGCCGAGGCGCTTGCCCGTGCGCAGATAGAACGGCACGCCGGCCCAGCGGCGCGTGTTGATCTCGAGCTTGATGGCGGCGTAGGTCTCGGTCGTCGAGTCGGGCGCCATGCCGTCCTCCTCGAGGAAGCCCCGCACCTTCTCGCCGCCCTGCCAGCCACCCGCGTACTGGCCGCGGGCCGCCGCGAGCGAGAGGTCCTCGGGAAGCGTCACGGCTGCGAGGACCTTCTCCTTCTCGGCGCGCAGGTCAGCGGCATTGAAGGTGATGGGCTCCTCCATCGCCGTCAGCGCCATGAGCTGCAGGAGGTGATTCTGGATGACGTCGCGTGCCGCTCCGACGCCGTCGTAGTACCCGGCCCGACCGCCGACGCCGATGTCCTCGGCCATGGTGATCTGCACGTGGTCGACGTAGTTGCGGTTCCACAGGGGCTCGTACAGCTCGTTCGCGAAGCGCAGCGCCAGGATGTTCTGGACCGTCTCCTTGCCGAGGTAGTGGTCGATGCGGAAGATCGAGTCCGTCGGGAAGGTCGAGCGGAGCACGTCGTTGAGGGCGCGCGCCGATTCGAGGTCGTGCCCGAAGGGCTTCTCGATGACGACGCGGCGCCAGCGGTCCTCGCCGTCGGCCTTCTCGTCGACCAGTCCCGACGACTTCAGCTGCTCCGCGACGACGGCGAAGTCCTTCGGCGGGATCGACAGGTAGTAGGCGTGGTTGCCCATCGTGCCGCGCTCGACGTCGAGCTTCTCGACGGTCTCGCGGAGGCGCCGGAACGCGTCGGGGTCGTCGAACGTGCCCGAGACGAAGCGGATGCCCTGCAGCAGCTGCTTCCACGTCTCTTCGCGGTACTCGGTGCGCGCGTACTGCTTGACGGCCTCGTGCACGACCTCGGCGAAGTCCTGGTCCTCCCAGTCGCGCCGTGCGAACCCGACGAGCGCGAAGCCCGGGGGCAGCAGGCCGCGGTTGGCCAGGTCGTACACGGCGGGCATGAGCTTCTTGCGCGACAGGTCGCCCGTCACGCCGAAGATGACGAGCGCGCTCGGACCCGCGATGCGGTTGAGGCGCCGGTCATCGGGATCGCGCAGGGGGTTGTGCCCGCGCGAAATCTCCACGGTCATCGGAAGGATGCTCCTACTGGGCGGCTTCGAAGAGCGTGAGCACCTCGAGCTGGGGGTCGGTGAGGGTCAGGGTCACGACCGGGCGGCCGTGGCCCTCCGCGAGGACCGAGGCGTCGCCTGCGGCCTGCGCCTGGATGAGCTGGCCGAACGTGAAGGGCCGCCCCGGGATCTCCAGGTCGACGTCGGTCGACTCGAGGATCTGCAGGAACACGCCGTTCGTGGGACCGCCCTTGTGATACTGCCCGGTCGAGTGCAGGAACCGGGGTCCCCACCCGAACGTCGTGGGGCGGCCGGAGTCCGCCGCGACGAGCTCGCGCAGGCCCTCCAGCTGGGGGAGAGCGAGGCGGTTGACGTAGGCCTGGATCGACACGTAGCCGTCGGCGGGGAGGCGCGACCAGAGCGCGTCGAGGACGCCGGCGACCGTGCCGCTCGCGGCGAGCTCCGGATCCGAGACGCGCACCTCGACGCCCGCGACGGTGAACGCCGGAGCTGCGGGCTCGGGCTGGGCGTCGAGCAGACCCCGCGCCGCAGCCTTGGCCGACTCGACGTCGGGCTGGTCGAAGGGGTTGATCCCCAGCATCCGTCCCGCGATGGCGGTGGCGTACTCCCACACGATGAACTGCGCCGCGAGCGAGCCGCTCACGAGGACCTCGCCGGGGTGACGCTCGCGGAAGTGGAAGGCCTTCGCCTCGTCGACGAACCGCACGATCTGCAGGTCCGACGGCGCGCTCTCGACCTCGGGCGAGACCGGGAGCAGCACGACGGGCAGGATGCCGGTGCCGTCCTTGCCCGTCGACTCGGCGACGAGCTGCTCGATCCAGTCGGGCAGGCCCACGATGTGCGTGCCGTCCGTGATGAGCCCGAGCTTGTCCCGGCGCGGGTCGCCGCCGGCGATCGCGGCAGCGAGCACGAGGGCGGGGTTGTCGGGGCTGTCGATCGCGACCTCGAGGAGCGTCGCGTCGGCTTCGTCGAGGAGCTCGTCGATGTCGACGCCGGCGAGACCCGTCGGCACGAGGCCGAACGCCGTGAGCGCCGAGTACCGGCCGCCGACGTTGGGATCGGCGTTGAAGACGCGGTACCCCTCGTCGCGTGCGGACTGGTCGAGCGGCGATCCGGGGTCGGTCACCACGACGATGCGCTCCGTGGGGTCGATCCCGAGATCGCGCCAGGCGGCCTCGAAGGCCCGCTTGGCCGAGTCGGTCTCGACCGTCGACCCCGACTTCGACGAGACGACGAGCACGGTCTGGCCGAGCCCGCCCGCCTCCGGGTCGCCGTCGATCGCGGCGAGCACCTGACCGGGAGCGGTCGAGTCGAGGATGACGAGCGGCACGCCGGCGGTCTGCGCGATGACCTCGGGGGCGAGCGACGAGCCGCCCATCCCCGCGAGGACGACGCGCGTCACGCCCTTCGCCCGCAGCTCCTCGCGCAGGGCGACGATCTCCGCGACGAGAGGACGCGAGACGCTGACCGCGTCGATCCACCCGAGCCGCTTCGACGCCTCGGGCTCGGCGGCCTCGCCCCACAGGGTGGGGTCCGCCGCCGTGATGCCGGATGCGACGAGGTCGGCCACGAGGCCGGGCAGCGTCTGGTCGACGACCGACTTGACGTGCCCGGTCAGGTGGAGATCGAACGTCATCGAGCGGCCTCGGGGGCCGCTGCCAGCGCGTTCGTGACGGTGTCCTGCAGCTCGTGCCACGAGACGATGAACTTCTCGACGCCCTCGTCCTCCAGCACCTGCGTGACGTCGGCGAAGTCGACGCCCACGGCAGCGAGGCGGTCGAAGACGCCGTGCGCGTCGGCGTAGTTGACGGTGACCTGGTCGCCGTCGATGACGCCGTGGTCGAACGTCGCCTCGAGCGTCTTCTCGGGCATCGTATTGACGGTGCCGGGAGCGACGAGCTCGGTCACGTAGAGGGTGTCGGGGAGCGACGGGTCCTTGACGCCGGTCGACGCCCAGAGGGGCCGCTGCACGTTGGCCCCGGCATCCGTCAGCGCCTTGGCGCGGTCCTCGGCGAACTTCTGCTCGTAGAGCTCGTAGGCGAGACGGGCGTTCGCGACGCCGGCCTTGGACTTGAGGGCGGATGCCTCGTCCGTGCCGATCGCGGCGAGACGCTTGTCGACCTCCGTGTCGACGCGCGACACGAAGAACGAGGCGACCGAGTGGATCTTCGAGAGGTCGTGGCCGGCGGCCTGCGCCTTCTCGAGGCCCGCGAGGTAGGCCTCGATCACCTCGGCGTAGCGCTCGAGGCTGAAGATGAGCGTCACGTTGACCGAGATGCCGGCGCCGATGACCTCGGTGATGGCGGGCAGGCCCGCCTTCGTCGCGGGGATCTTGATGTGCACATTGGGACGGTCGACGGCGGCCGACAGCTTCTTGGCCTCGGCGATCGTCGCTTCGGTGTCGTGCGCGAGGTCGGGGGAGACCTCGATCGAGACGCGGCCGTCGACGCCGTTCGTCGCCTCGGCGACGGGGCGGAAGATGTCGGCGGCGTCGCGGACGTCGTCGGTCGTGATGGTGAAGATCGCGTCATCCGTCGTCGCGCCGCTGGAGGCGAGCTCGGCGACCTGCGTCTCGTAGGCGTGGCCCTTCGACAGCGCCGTGGCGAAGATCGTCGGGTTCGTCGTGACGCCCGAGACGTTGCGGGTGGCGATCAGGTCGGCGAGGTTGCCCGTCGTGATCCGGTCACGCGAGAGGTCGTCGAGCCAGATGCTGACGCCCTCGGAGGCGAGCTTTTCGGTGGGGGTGCTCATGCGTTGTCTCCTTAGTTCCCCGCCGCGGCGGCGATGGTTTCACGCGCCGCCTCGACGACGGCTTCGGCGGTGATGCCGAACTTCTGGAAGAGGGTCTTGTAGTCGGCCGAGGCGCCGAAGTGCTCGATCGAGACCGAGCGTCCCGCGTCGCCGACGATGCCTCGCCACGAGAGTGCGACACCGGCCTCGACCGAGACACGGGCCTTGACACCCGACGGGAGCACGCTCTCGCGATATGCCTCGTCCTGCTCGGCGAACCACTCGAGCGACGGCGCCGACACGACGCGGGCGTTGACACCCTCGGCCGCGAGCGTCTCGCGGGCGGCGACGGCGAGCTGCACCTCGGAGCCCGTGCCGATGAGGATGACGTCAGGCGTGCCGCCCGGCGCCTCGGCGAGCACGTACGCGCCCTTCGTGGCGTTGGCGGCCGAGGCGAACGTGTCGCCGGATGCCTCGCCCTCGCCGCGCTCGAACACGGGGATGTTCTGGCGGGTGAGCGCCAGACCCGCGGGGCCGCCGTGACGGCGGAGCAGCTCGAGCCACACGACGGCCGTCTCGTTGGCGTCGGCCGGGCGGACGAGCGTGAAGTTCGGGATGGCCCGGAGCGCCGCGATCTGCTCGATGGGCTGGTGCGTCGGCCCGTCCTCGCCGAGGGCGATGGAGTCGTGCGTCCAGACGTAGATCGAGGGGATGTTCATGAGCGACGCGAGGCGCACGGCAGGGCGCATGTAGTCGCTGAAGATCAGGAACGTGCCGCCGAACGGACGCGTCGGGCCGTGGAGCACGATGCCGTTCACGATGGCGCCCATCGCGTGCTCGCGGATGCCGAAGTGCAGCACGCGACCGAAGGGGTCGCCGGCCCACTCGTGAGTCGACCACTCGCTCGGGATGAACGACTTCGCCGACTTGATGGTCGTGAGGTTCGACTCCGCGAGGTCGGCCGAGCCGCCCCACAGCTCGGGCAGCACGTCGGCGAGCGCGTTGATGACGGTTCCCGAAGCGGCGCGGGTCGAGACATCCTTGCCCGCCTCGAAGACCGGCAGAGCGGCCTCGACGTCGGCGGGCAGCTCGCGCGCCTGCAGGCGGTCGAAGAGCGCCTTGCGCTCGGGGTTCGCCGCGGCCCACGCGTCGAACTTCTGCTGCCACGCGGCCTTGGCCTCTTCACCGCGCTCGCGCAGGGAGCGGGTGTGCTCGAGCACCTCGGCGGGAACCTCGAAGGTCTCGTCGGGGTTCCAGCCGAGCACCTCCTTGGTCGCGCGCAGCTCGTCGGCGCCCAGCGCCGAGCCGTGGATCTTGCCGGTGTTCTGCTTGCCCGGCGACGGCCACCCGATGATCGTCTTGAGGATGATGATCGACGGCTTGCTCGTCTCGCCCTTGGCGGCCTCGATGGCGTCGAACAGCTCGGGGACGTCCTCGACGTACTCGCCCGTGCTCTTCCAGTCGACGGTCTGGACGTGCCAGCCGTACGACTCGTAGCGCTTGGCGACGTCTTCGGTGAATGCGACGTCGGTGTCGTCCTCGATCGAGATCTGGTTCGAGTCGTAGATGGCGACGAGGTTGCCGAGCTCCTGGTGGCCGGCGAGCGACGACGCCTCGGAGGTGATGCCCTCCTGCAGGTCGCCGTCCGACGCGATGACGTAGACGAAGTGGTCGAAGGGCGACTCGCCCGCCGGCGCCTCGGGGTCGAACAGGCCGCGCTCGTAGCGGGCCGCGTACGCGAAGCCGACAGAGGACGCGAGCCCCTGGCCGAGCGGGCCGGTCGTGATCTCGACGCCGTCGGTGTGGCCGTACTCGGGGTGGCCGGGGGTCAGCGAGCCCCATGTGCGCAGCGACTTCAGGTCGTCGAGCTCGAGTCCGAAGCCGCCGAGGTACAGCTGCACGTACTGCGTGAGCGACGAGTGGCCGGCCGACAGGATGAAGCGGTCACGCCCGGGCCAGTGCACGTCGGCGGGGTCGTGGTTCAGCACCCGCTGGTAGAGGAGGTAGGCCGCCGGGGCGAGGCTCATCGCCGTGCCGGGGTGTCCGTTCCCCACCTTCTCGACAGCGTCCGCCGCCAGCACGCGGGCCGTGTCCACGGCGCGCTTGTCGATCTCTTCCCAACGCAGTTCCGACACGGGACCGCCTTTCGTCTGAAGGTTTCGGCGCCCCGGCGGCCGCGCCGCACAGCTCTGGAGGAGTTCTGGCGGGAGGGGGATTCGCGCGGGGTCGCGCCTGTGGTTTTCAGCATATCGAAGGGCTATGCCCCCCAGGTCATGTGTGCCGTTGTGTGACTGCCACAAAGGCCAGGCGCTTCGCAAGAGTGGCACGGGCTTCGCTCTCGATCGTTGCGTCCACGTGTCGCCCGCGTGACGAGTGGTTCACCGCTCGGTGCACGCGATCGTGAGGCGGCCCGTCGGCCGGCGAGCGGATGCCGATGCCATAGACTTGAGGGCGTTTGACACCGGGCGCACGATACGGGGGGCGATGGACATCTCGAGCACGGCCCACGTGACGACGCCCGCGGCTCCCCGCACCTTCGGCCGGACGGTCCGCGCCTACGTCGCATTGACGAAGCCGCGTGTGCTCGAGCTCCTGCTCGTCACCACCGTGCCGGTGATGATCCTCGCGCAGGGCGGTCTGCCCGACCTCTGGCTCGTACTCGCCACTGTGATCGGCGGCTCGCTGAGTGCCGGCTCCGCCGCGGCGTTCAACATGTACCTCGATCGCGACATCGATGCGCACATGCAGCGCACCGTGAACCGGCCGCTCGTCACCGGCGAGGTGTCGCCGCGAGGTGCGCTGATCTTCGCGTGGACGCTCGCCGTCGTGTCGACCGTGTGGCTGTGGCTCACGACCAACTGGCTCGCCGCGACGCTCTCGGCAGCGGCCATCTTCTTCTACGTCGTGATCTACACGATGATCCTCAAGCGCCGCACCGAGCAGAACATCGTGTGGGGCGGCATCGCGGGCTGCTTCCCGGTGCTCATCGGCTGGACCGCCGTCACCGGCTCGCTCGCCTGGCCGCCGTTCATCCTGTTCCTTCTCGTCTTCCTCTGGACGCCGCCGCACTACTGGCCGCTCTCCATGAAGTACAAGAACCAATACGACGACGTCGACGTCCCGATGCTCGGAGCGACCCGCAGCGGCTCACAGGTGGGCCTGCAGGTCATCCTGTATGCGTGGGCCACCGTCGCGTGCTCGCTGCTCCTCATCCCCGTCGCCGACATGGGCCTCGTCTACACGGTTTCAGCGCTCGTCTTCGGCGGCTGGTTCATCTACGAGTCGCACCGGCTCTACAACCGCGCCGTGCGCGGCACCGAGCCACGCCCCATGCGCGTCTTCCACGCCTCGATCACGTACCTCACGCTGATCTTCGTCGCGATCGCGATCGACCCGCTCCTTCCCTTCTGACCCGCCGCGCTGCCGCGCGCTCGGCCCCCGGGCCAGACCACAACGTATCTTCGCCACGCGGCTGAAGCGGTTCGGCGTGCGGATCCGTGCCCAGATCTGGATCGCCGGCCACCACGTCGACCATCTCATCGGGGATCGTCTCGTCGTCCAGATCGACGGAGGGCATCACGTCAACGCGCAGCGACTCTCGGACAACGAGCACGACGCGGCGCTTCGCCTTCTCGGCTACACGGTGATCCGCGTGGGCTATCGCCAGGTCGTGGATGACTGGCCCACGGTCCAGTGGCTGATCATGCAGGCGCTTGCCCAAGACCTTCACGTCGGCCGATGAACGCCACAGCGTCGGAGATCGCCGTTACGTCGGAGGGAAACCCGTGGTTTCGTCCGACGATGTGGCTATCTCCGACGCTGTGGTCTGCGAGACGTGGGGTCAGCGCGGGGTGGCGGAGTCGTCCGCGGGGCCGCTCGGCGCGGGGGTGTAACCGGCCGGGGCATCGGTGGCCGGCGCCTCGGTGGCCGGGGACATGGGTGCCTCGGTGGCACGGAAGACCGGCTCATCGACGGCGGGGGACACAGGGGCCTCGGCGGCGGACGAGACGGGGGTCTCGGCGACGGGGGCGTCGGCGACCGGAGCGTAGGCGGCGGCGGGGGCCGCGGCATCCGTCATCGCGACGGCCGGCTCGTAGGCGAGCTCGTCCGCGACGGGCGCGCCGACCTCGACCGCTGCCGGGCGCACGAACGAGCGCAGGACGCCGAGGAACAGCGCCGCGACGAATCCGACGAGGCCGGCGCCGACGAGCGCAGCACCGAGCGTGACCCAGGCCTGGCCGCCGTAGACCTCGACGCCCGTGGCCGAGCCATCCGTAAGCGTGGCGTTCATGGTGCCGATCCGGTCGACGACGAGCCAGATGCCGACGACGGTGCTGGCGAGTGAGCCGACGAGCAGGATCCAGAAGGGGATGCTGCGGACAAGGCTGGGACGTGCGGTCATGGTGGGGAACTCTCCTTCAACACGCAGGCCGATCGGCCCGCGGCCACCTAGTCTGTCGCATCGCGTCCGATCCGTCCGTGTGCGGCGCCGATGAGTCTCCTATGAGGCGGCGTGGGGCGAACGGCCCCGACCGCATGCCCCCTGCTCCTCAGTGCGCCTGGACCGACCCCGAACGGACGGCGGGGACGGATGCCGCGGCCTCGGTCGGGGCATCGGTCGGGGCATCCGTCGTCTTCAGGTGCATGACGACCGCCGTCATGGCGGCGACGAGACTCACGGCGAGCACCATGTGGATGTTCACGAGAGCGATGGGCAGCCCCGTGCGCGCCTGCCAGAGGCCGACGGCGATCTGAACGAGCTCGACGGCCAGGAGCAGGCCCGTGAAGAACCTCAGGCGCAGCGCCGGGGGAGTGCGCCAGGAGGCGGCGAAGAGCACGAGCGTCAGCGCGAACAGCACGTAGGCCGGCCAGGCGTGGATGTGCTGCCACAGCACGGGGTCGAGGCCGTTCCGCGCCGCGAGGTCGTCGCCGGCGTGCGGGCCGGCGCCCGTGAGCAGGATGCCGATGAGCACCGTCAGCGCGACAGCTGCGGTCGTCACGTAGGTGAGGACCGCGAATCCGCGGGAAACTGCACGGCGGCGCGGACCGGGTCCGCCGTACACGCGCGCTACGTAGGCGGCGGCGTTCGCGACGAGCGCCGCCGAGATCACGAAGTGGATGCCGACGAGGCTCGGCGGCAGGTGGAGCCACACGATGACTCCGCCCACGATCGCCTGGAGGATGATGCCGATGCCGTTCGCGAGCGTCAGCGCGAAGAGCTCGGGTCGCGTCGCGCGGAGCCGGACGACCGAGAGGAACGCGAGCAGCGCGATGATGATCAGCACGCCCGTCAGCGTGCGGTTGCCGAACTCGATGATGCTGTGCCAGCTGAGCGCGGCCGTCGGCACGAGCGAGCCCTCGGTGCAGTACGGCCAGTCCGGGCATCCCATCCCCGAGCCCGTCAGGCGCACGAGGCCTCCGGTGCCCACGATGACGACGTTGCTGAGCAGGACGAGCCAGGCGAGGACTCGCGTGCTCGTCCGAACCGTGTCGGGCAGCCTCCGCCAGAGGCGGCCCAGCAGGCCGGTGCGGGCGGGGGGCGCTCTCGTGAGCGGACATGGATCGTCGCCTCCTGACGAGCCCGCCATGAGCCGGCGGGGGACGACTCGCGAACGGGCCTCGGCGCGAGCCTGTAGAATCGAGGGGTTGCGTGCGAGTGCCGTCGGCGCCGCGCACCACTGACAGTTTAGGCGCGCAGGCCTGGCGCCGCCGATGAGGGCCCAGAGCGGCATCCCCCCTTCCCAACTCCCAGGAAGATCAGGAATGCCGGGGCGGCTGACACCGTTTCGGTCCATGAGGAGAGTGTGACGATGTCCGATGTGCTGATCGACCGCCCCGAGCTCGATGGTCTGGGGGTGTACGAATTCGGATGGCATGACGCCGACGCCGCCGGAGCCAGCGCGAAGCGCGGCCTGAGCGAAGCCGTCGTTCGTGACATCTCCGCGCTCAAGAGCGAACCCGAATGGATGCTCAAGAACCGGCTCAAGGGATTCCAGCTCTTCGGCCGCAAGCCGATGCCGACGTGGGGCGCCGACCTCAGCGAGATCGACTTCGAGAACATCAAGTACTTCGTGCGCTCCACGGAGAAGCAGGCCCAGTCGTGGGAGGACCTCCCGGACGACATCAAGAACACGTACGAGCGGCTCGGCATCCCCGAGGCGGAGCGCTCGCGCCTCGTCGCCGGCGTCGCGGCCCAGTACGAGTCCGAGGTGGTCTACCACCAGATCCAGGAGGAGCTCGAGGCGCAGGGCGTCATCTTCCTCGACACCGACACGGCCCTCAAGGAGCACCCCGAGTTCTTCGAGGAGTACTTCGGCACCGTGATCCCGGCGGGCGACAACAAGTTCGCCGCGCTCAACACGGCCGTCTGGTCGGGTGGCTCGTTCGTCTACGTCCCCAAGGGCGTGCACGTCGAGATCCCGCTCCAGGCCTACTTCCGGATCAACACCGAGAACATGGGCCAGTTCGAGCGGACGCTCATCATCGCCGACGAGGACTCGTACGTGCACTACATCGAGGGCTGCACGGCCCCGATCTACAAGAGCGACTCCCTGCACTCGGCCGTCGTCGAGATCATCGTCAAGAAGAACGCCCGCGTTCGGTACACGACGATCCAGAACTGGTCGAACAACGTCTACAACCTCGTCACGAAGCGCGCGATCGCGCACGAGGGCGCGACGATGGAGTGGATCGACGGCAACATCGGCTCGAAGGTGACGATGAAGTACCCGTCGATCTACCTCATGGGGGAGCACGCCAAGGGCGAGACGCTCTCGGTTGCGTTCGCGGGCCCCGGCCAGCATCAGGACGCCGGCGCCAAGATGATCCACATGGCGCCGTACACGCAGTCGTCGATCGTCTCGAAGTCGATCGCGCGGGGCGGCGGCCGCGCGGGCTATCGCGGCGAGGTCCGCGTCGACGCGAACGCGCACCACTCGGCCAACACGGTCCGCTGCGACGCCCTGCTCGTCGACACCATCTCGCGCTCCGACACCTACCCGGCGATCGACATCCGCGTCGACGACGTGCAGCTCGGACACGAGGCCACGGTCTCGAAGGTCAGCGAGGAGCAGCTCTTCTACCTGCAGTCGCGCGGCATGCCCGAGGACGAGGCGATGGCCATGATCGTCCGCGGCTTCATCGAGCCGATCGCCCGTGAACTGCCCATGGAGTACGCCCTGGAGCTCAACAAGCTCATCGAGATGGGCATGGAAGGATCGGTCGGCTGAATGACGACCACGACTGAGGCACCCGTGTCCGAGACCGACGACCGAGTGGTGCCGGGTTCCCGAGCGCACTCCGACGGGGCCGGTGCCTTCGTGCCCGTGCAGACCCGGTCCGAGCGCCCGAGCTCGTTCAGCCCGGCCGACTTCGCCGTCCCGACGGGCCGCGAGGTCAACTGGCGCTACACGCCGGTGAACAGGCTCGCTCCGCTGTTCGAGGATGTCGCGGGCCCGCACGGCGTCATGGAGGTCGACGTGCAGGCGCCCGAGGGCGTCGAGCACTCGCGCCTCGCCCCCGGCGCGGCCCCCCGCGGCGAGATCTTCCGTCCCGAGGACCTCCCGAGTGCGATCGCCTGGACGCAGGAGACCGAGGCGCCGCTCATCCGCATCCCGGCCGACGCGGAGCTCGCAGAGCCGGTCGTTGTCAACCTGACCGGCAGCGGCGGCCTCGCGCACGCCCACGTCGTCGTCGAGGCCGGTGCCAACTCGCGCGCGACGGTCCTCTTCCGCCACACGGGCTCCGCCCAGCACTCGCAGAACATCGAGATCCTCGTGCGTGACGGCGCGAAGCTCACGGTCATCACGGTGCAGGAGTGGGAGGACGACGCCCTCCACCTCTCGGCCCACCAGGCGCGGGTCGAGAAGGACGCGTACCTCCGTCACATCGTGGTCAGCTTCGGCGGAGGAGTCGTCCGGGTGAACCCGTCGATCGAGCTCGCCGGAGCCGGCTCCGAGGCCGAGCTCTTCGGGCTGTCGTACTCGGACGCCGGACAGCACCTCGAGAGCCAGGTCTACCTGCACCACAAGGGCGAGCACACCAAGGGCGACGTCCTCTACAAGGGCGCGCTCCAGGGCGTCGGCGCCCGCAGCGTCTGGATCGGCGACGTGCTCATCGGACCGGATGCCGTGGGAACCGACTCGTACGAGGCGAACCGCAATCTCGTCCTGACCGACGGGGCCCGCGCCGATTCCGTCCCCAACCTCGAGATCGAGACGGGCGACATCCAGGGTGCCGGTCACGCGAGCGCCACGGGTCGCTTCGACGACGAGCAGCTGTTCTACCTGCAGGCACGCGGCATCCCCGAGGAGGAGGCCCGTCGCCTCGTCGTCATCGGGTTCCTCGCCGAGATCGTCCAGAAGATCGGTCTGCCCTCGCTCGAGCAGGAGCTGTCGGAGGCGATCGAACGCGAGCTCGCGGAAGGTGCCGTCGCATGAGCGCGACCCGCATCTGCGCTCTGAGCGACCTCGAGCAGGACGCCGCCCAGCGCTTCGAGGTCGACGGCGTCCCCATGGCCGTCGTCCTCGACTCCAACGGCGAGGTGCACGCCATCGGCGACACCTGCACCCACGGCGACATCTCGCTCGCCGAAGGCTTCGTCGACGGCGACACGCTGGAGTGCTGGGCCCACGGCTCGGCATTCTCGCTGCGCAGCGGCAAGCCCCTCAACCTCCCCGCGTACGAGCCGGTCCCGGTCTACGCCGTCACGATCGAGGGGGACGACGTGCTCGTCGACCCCGCCGTGACCAAAGAAGCGAACTGAAAGAAGAGACCCGCATGCCTGTCCTCGAGATCCGAGACCTCCACGTCACCGTCGAGACCGACGAGGGGACGACGCCCATCCTCAACGGCGTCACCCTCACGGTCCAGACCGGGCAGACGCACGCCATCATGGGCCCCAACGGCTCGGGCAAGTCGACTCTCGCCTACACGATCGCCGGTCACCCGAAGTACACGGTGACCAGCGGCACCATCACGCTCGACGGCGAGGACGTCCTCGCGATGACGGTCGACGAGCGCGCTCGCGCAGGCCTCTTCCTCGCGATGCAGTACCCGGTCGAGATCCCCGGCGTCACCGTCACGAACTTCCTCCGCACCGCCAAGACCGCGATCGACGGCGAGGCGCCCTCGATCCGCACGTGGACGAAGGACGTCAAGGAGGCGATGAAGCACCTGCGCATGGACGGCAAGTTCGCGCAGCGCAACGTCAACGAGGGCTTCTCGGGCGGCGAGAAGAAGCGCCACGAGATCCTCCAGCTCGAGCTGCTCAAGCCGAAGATCGCCGTGCTCGACGAGACCGACTCCGGCCTCGACGTCGACGCGCTGAAGATCGTCTCCGAGGGCGTCAACCGCGCCAAGGGCGAGACCAACCTCGGTGTGCTGCTCATCACGCACTACACGCGCATCCTGCGCTACATCCACCCCGACTTCGTGCACGTCATGGTCGCCGGGCGGATCGTCGAGGAGGGCGGCCCGGAACTCGCCGAGCGTCTCGAGAACGAGGGCTACGACCGGTTCCTCGAGCCCCTCGCCGAGGCCTCGGCTGACGCCGAGGCGTAAGATCGCAGCATGACCGCGACGCTCACACCCGAGAAGTTCGACGAGGTCACCGAAGCGCTGAAAGACGTCATGGACCCCGAGCTGGGGATCAATGTCGTCGACCTCGGCCTCATCTACGACCTGGCCTGGGATGACGAGAACGATGCTCTCGTCATCCATATGACACTGACGTCGGCGGGCTGCCCGCTGACCGACGTCCTCGAGGAGCAGACGGCTCAGGCCCTCGACGACGTCGTGGAGCGGTTCCGCATCAACTGGGTGTGGATGCCGCCGTGGGGACCTGAGCGGATCACCGATGACGGTCGCGACATGATGAGGGCGCTCGGCTTCGCCATCTGACGCCGGGCGCGTGCCCGCCCGCTGTGCCACACTCGGCACATGAGCGGGCTGCTTCGCCGGGGTTCCGGCATCCTCGTCGTCGTCGCCTCGATCGCCGCCCTGACCGGCTGCACGGTGTCGTCTGCGCCGGCGGAGTCCTCCGCTGAGGCATCCGTTCCCGCGAATGAAAACCCCGGGACGGACGCCGTCGCACAGGTCACCTCCGACAGTGTCGATGCGGCGATCGCCGATCTGCCCGCCTCGGTGAAGGCGGCGATGGATGCCACAGGCACCCCGGGGATCGCGGTCGGCGTCGTGTACGACGACGAACTGCGATTCGCCGAGGGCTACGGCGTGAGAGACGTCGACAGCGGCGACCCGGTCGACCCCGACACCGTCTTCGCGCTGGCGTCGGTCTCGAAGTCGGTGGGCACGAGTGTCATCGCGCGGGCGATCGACCAGGGCACCGTGACGTGGGACACACCGGTCGCCGACCACCTTCCGGGCTTCGCGCTGTCGGACGCGTATGTCGGTTCGCACGTCACGATCGGCGACATGTACGCGCATCGGTCCGGACTCTACGAGCATGCCGGCGACGAGCTGGAGGAGATCGGCTACGACCGCGCCACGATCATCGATCGGCTCCGGCAGATCCCGCTCGAGCCGTTCCGCACGACCTATCACTACGGCAACTTCGACATCACGACCGCCGCCGAGTCGGTCGCTCAGGCAGCGGGCGAGGAGTGGGCCGATCTCTCCGAGCGCCTCCTCTACGAGCCGCTCGGCATGACGTCTACGAGCTCGCGCTTCTCGGACCTCGAACAGCGCGACGATCGCGCGCTGGGGCACGTCGAGGTCGACGGGAAGTGGGTCGTGAACCCCGATCAGCGGCAGCCCGATGAGCAGTCGCCGGCGGGCGGGGTCAGCTCGAGCGTCGACGACCTGGCGATCTGGATGAGGATGCTGCTCGCCGACGGGGACGTCGACGGGGGAGACGTTCATCGATCCGGCGTCGCTCCTGCCCGCCATGACGACCCAGTCCGTCTCGTCGCGTGCGTCGTCGATCGGCTCGCGCTCCGGCTACTACGGCTACGGCTTCAACGTCGGCACGACCGCGGGCGGCATGGTCGACGTCAACCACTCGGGTGCCTTCGCCCTGGGGACGGGGACCGTCGTCAAGATGCTCCCGGAGGCCGGCCTCGGCATCATCGTCCTCGCCAATGCCTCGGCCAACGGCGTGGTCGAGGGCATCGCCGCCCGCTTCATGGACATCGCCCAGTTCGGCAGCGAGCGCCGCGACTGGCTCGACCTCTTCACCGGTGTGTTCGCACAGATGAACGTGCCATCGGGAGAGCTGGTGGGCGAGGATCCGCCGACGGCTCCGGCCGCTGCCCGCCCGCTCGCCGAGTACGCCGGTGAGTACGCCAACGACTACTTCGGCCCTGCGACCGTCGCCGTCGCCGGGGATGCGCTCGAGCTGCGCCTCGGCCCGACCGGCGAGTGGCCCCTCGAGCACTGGGACGGAGACGTCTTCGTCTTCCGGCCGGAGAGCGAGAACGCGCTTCCCGGCAGCATCTCGCGGGCGACCTTCGACGGCGACTCCCTGGTGCTCGAGTACTTCGATAAGGAGGGCCTCGGCAGCTTCAGCCGGTGACGTCGTAGGGATGCTGGGCTGACGCCGCAACGCAGAGACACGTCCGGGCGAGGCATCCGCCCCCTCGTTAGGCTCGGGGGGTGAGCGCCACCCCCCTCCAAGCCCTTCCTCTCGACGAGCTCCGGAAGCGCTCCAGCACCAAATGGCGCAAGTACTCCGACGACATCCTGCCGTTCTTCGTCGCCGAGATGGATTACCCGCTCGCGCCTGCGATCACGCGCTCGCTCCTGCGCGCCGTCGAGCTGGGCGACACGGGCTACACGCCGCCCGAGCCGGGTGTGCGCGAAGCCTTCGTCGACTTCGCCGCACGCCGCTTCGACTGGGACGTGGACCCGCAGACGGTGTTCTGGACCGGCGACGTCATGATGGGCGTCGTCGAGATCCTGCGCGCGGTGACTGCGCCGGGCGACCGCGTGGTCGTCACGACGCCGGTCTATCCGCCGTTCTTCGACACGGTAGAGGAGGCGGGCGCTGTGGTGGAGCGCGTTCCGCTCGCCCGCACCGAAGGGGGCTGGGAGCTCGACCTCGACGGCATCGAGGCGGCGCTCGCAGCCGGGGCGCGTGCCGTGCTGCTCTGCAATCCGCACAACCCGACGGGGACGGTCCATTCGCGCGAGAGCCTCGCAGCCCTCGCCGACCTCGCGGCGCGCTACGGTGCCGTGGTGGTTTCCGACGAGATCCACGGACCTCTCGCCCACGGGGTGCGGTTCACCCCGTTCCTCGCGGCCTCCGACACAGCTGCCGCTGTCGGGTACGCAGTGACCAGTGCGAGCAAGACCTTCAATCTCGCCGGCCTGAAGTGCGCCGTGATGATCGGCGGCGGTCCTGAGCAGGCGAAGGTCCTCCGCGCCCTGCCGTGGGAGGTCGAGTGGCGCACGGGCCTCTTCGGCGCCATCGCGAACAACGCCGCCTTCTCGGCCGAGAGCGACGCGTGGCTCGACAGCCTGCTCGTGACTCTCGACGCCAACCGGCACCTGCTGGCCGATCTGATCGCCGAGCATCTGCCGAAGGCGGAATACCGGGTGCCCGACGCGGGTTTCCTCGCGTGGGTGGATGTCTCGGCCTACGGCTGGGGCGACAACCCCGCGACCGTCCTGCGCCGCAGGGCGCGGGTCGCGTTCCACCACGGACCGCTGTTCGGCGAGGAAGGCAAGGGTCACGTGCGCATCAACTTCGCGTGCTCGCCCGAGGTCCTGCGCGAGGGGATCGAGCGGGTCGGCGCGCTCGTCGCGTCGTGACCGCAGAGGTGGATCGCCCGGCATCCGTCTGGGATGCCCGGTTCCTGTGGGTGACGGTCGGCGCGGTCGCGCTCATCTTCCTCGCGGCCATGCAGTCGCTGGCCGTGACCACCGTCATGCCGGTCGTCAGCGAGGATCTCGACGGCGCCGCGCTCTACGCCGTCGCCTTCGCGGGCACTCTCGCCACGAGCGTCATCGGAATGGTGGCCGTCGGGGCGTGGAGCGACCGGTCCGGCCCGGTATGGCCGCTGACGACGTCGGTCCTGCTCTTCGTCGCGGGACTCGTGGTGGCGGGCCTCGCGCAGTCGATGGAGGTGCTCGTCGCCGGACGCCTCATCCAGGGGCTGGGAACGGGCGGCCAGACGGTCGCGCTCTACGTCGTCGTGGCGCGGGTCTATCCGCCCGCGCTGCACGGCCGGGTCTTCGCGGCCTTCTCGGCCGCGTGGGTCGTGCCGTCGCTCATCGGTCCGTTCCTCGCGGGGGCCGTGACGGAGTATCTGCACTGGCGATGGGTCTTCCTCGGGGTCGCCGGGCTCACGGTCGTGGCGTTCACGATGGTGGCGCTGCGGCTGTGGGGACTTCCCCTCGGCACCGAGCATCCGTCGACCGCTCGGATCGGTGCGCGGCTGGCGTGCGCCGTGCTCGTCGCGGTGGGGGCTCTCGGCCTGAGCCTCGCGGGTGAGCTCGACGCCTACGCCTGGGCGGCGGTCGCGGCATCCGTCGTCGTGCTCGCCCTGGCCTCCCGACCACTGCTTCCGCGGCGAACCCTCCTCGCGGCCCGGGGGCTGCCGAGCGTCGTGCTCATGCGAGGCCTCATCGCGGGGGCGCTGTTCGGCGCCGAGATCTACGTCCCGTACCTCCTCATCGAGGACTACGGCTTCTCGCCGACCTGGGCGGGCCTTGGCCTCACCGCCGCTGCGATCGCCTGGGCTGTCGCGGCCGATGTGCAGGGACGGTTCGGTGATCGCATCGGCAACGCCCGCATCGCCCTGTTCGGCACGTCGCAGCTCGCCGCGGCTGCCCTGGTGGCCGGCGCGACGGCGGCACTCCACCTGCATCCGGTGGTGCTGATCGTGGGCTGGGCTCTCGCGGGCTCGGGCATGGGCCTGATGTATCCGCGGCTGACGGTGCTGACGCTCGCCTACTCGACGCCGCAGAACCAGGGGTTCAACTCGTCCGCGCTGTCCATCTCGGATTCGATCGGGGCGGCGACGTCGATCGCGGTGATGGGTCTCGTCTTCACAGCCCTTGCGGGGACGGATGCCGCGTTCCCGGCCGTCTTCGGGATCGCCGTCGTGCTCGCGGGTCTCGCACTGATCCCCGGCCTGCGGCTCGGCCATGCGCACGAGAAAGCTCACTGACGAGACATCGGTTTGAAGCTCTGGGGTAGGTAAGGCTAGCCTAAGGTCATGCCTTCGACCTCGACCGCTGTCCGGCCTGCCTACCGCCCCTACGCGGCGGAGGTCGTGCGGGTCGAACGCGTGAGCCCGCACTTCGTGCGAGTGACGTTCACGGCGGAGGACTTCGAGCACTTCGGCACCGCGCGTCGCGACCAGCGCGTCAAGCTCGTGCTCCCGCACGCCGACGGATCCATCTCGGACATCGGCCAGCACGAGGCGGCGGGGGACTGGTACGACCGATGGCGGTCCCTGCACCCGGCCGATCGCAACGTCTTCCGCACGTACACCGTGCGCCGCGTCGATCCGGACGCTCGGGAGCTCGACGTCGACTTCGTCACCCACCACGATGCGGGACCGGCCGGCTCGTGGGCCGATCGCGCCCGGGTGGGGCAGCGACTCGTCGTCGTCGGCCCCGACGCGCGCAGCCCCTTTGCCCACACAGGATTCGACTGGCACCCCGGAACCGCCCGCCGTGTGCTCCTGGCGGGCGACGAGACGGCCGTCCCGGGGATCGCCGGCATCCTCGAGTCACTCGGGCCGGAGTACGACGCCGACGTGTTCATCGAGGTGCCGAGTGCGGCCGACGTCCTGAAACTCCCGCACGGTCCGCGGGTGAGGATCACGTGGCTCGCCCGCGGCGAGCGCGCTCATGGCGCCGCTCTCATCGAGGCGCTCACTTCGTGGACGGCATCCCACCGGCACGTTCTCGCTCGCGCGGCCGCCCCGCGCCGGCAGAAGCTCGCCGACATCGATGTCGACCTCGAACTGCTCTGGGACAGCCCCGAGGACGGCGAGGGCGAGTTCTACGCGTGGATCGCGGGGGAGGCGGCGACCGTGAAGACACTGCGTCGGCTGCTGGTCACCGGCCACGGCGTCGATCGCAAGCGTGTCGCGTTCATGGGCTACTGGCGCCTGGGTCAGGCGGAACGCATCGAATGAACAGCACCGCCCGCACCCGACGGGCGCGTCTCGTGCTGATCGTGGTCATCGTGCTCCTCGCGGGGGCCGTCGTCCTGAGCCTCGGCGTGGGCGCGCGCCCCATCGCGCCGGCCGCCGTCCTGCAGGCCCTCTTCGCTCCCGAGCCCGGCAACGCCGATCACACGGTCGTCCTGACGCAGCGCGCCCCTCGCACCCTCATCGGCCTCCTCGCCGGCGCCGCCCTGGCTCTCGCCGGCACCGTCATGCAGGGCCTGACGCGCAACCCGCTCGCCGACCCCGGGCTCCTCGGCGTGAACTCCGGCGCATCCGTGGCCGTCCTCGCGGCGATCGTGCTGCTCGGCGTCGCCGCTCCGGCGGGGTTCGTCTGGTTCGCCTTCGGAGGTGCGGCGATCGCCGCGGCCGTCGTCGCCGTCATCGGCTCCCGGGGGCCGGATGGCGGCAACCCCGCGAAGCTCGCGCTCACCGGCGCGGCCGTCACGGCGGGCCTGACCGCCGTGACGCTCCTCATCCTCACGACGAACCGCGCCGCGCTCGACGTCTACCGATACTGGTCGGTCGGCGGACTCACCGCCCGGGGGCTCGACACCGTCGCCGTGGTCGCGGTGCCGATCGCCCTCGGCATCGTCCTCGCCGCCGTCTGCGCCCGAGGGCTCGATCTGATCGCCCTGGGGGAGGACACCGCGACGGGGCTCGGCCACAACGTCGCACGCACCCGCGCGCTGGGGATCGTCGCGACGATCCTCCTGTGCGGCGGAGCGACGGCGATCGCCGGCCCGATCGTGTTCCTCGGCCTCCTCGTGCCGCACGCGCTGCGCGCGCTCGTCGGCTCGGACTACCGCTGGCTGCTCCTCGTCGGTGCGCCGGCAGGCGCTCTCGTCCTGCTCGTGTCCGACGTCCTCGGCCGCGTCATCGCGCTTCCCGGTGAGGTCCAGGCGGGGCTCGTCGTGTCCTTCGTCGGCGCGCCGGTGCTCATCTCGCTGGTGCTGCGGCGCAGGCAGGTGGTCCTGTGAGCGCCGTCGTCGCACCGGTGGGATCGAGTGGCGTCGCCGCGGTGCGGTCCCGGGTCAGCCGTCGTCGCACGATCGTGGCGCTGGGGGTCGGAACGCTGCTCGTGGTCGTCGCGGCCGTCTCGCTCTCGGTCGGCGACTACGCACTCGCGCCGGCCGATCTATGGCGGACGCTCTGGGGCGGCGGCTCGCGCATCGAGAACTACGTCGTGTTCGACATCCGGGCCCCTCGCGTGGCGATGGCTCTCGTCGTCGGCGCGTCGCTCGGCGTCGCGGGGGCGCTCCTCCAGTCGCTCCTGTCGAACTCGCTCGCGAGTCCTGACCTGCTCGGCATCAGCGGGGGAGCGGGCGTCGCGGCCGTGTTCGGGCTTCTCGTCCTGGGCGTCGGCGGCCCGTGGGTCGCTCTCCTGGCGTTCGCGGGCGGGCTCGCGGTGGCCGCATTCCTCCTTCTCGCCGGGCGGCGCCGCGCCGACGGCGACTATCGCCTCATCATCGCAGGGGTAGGGGTCTCATTCCTCTGCATCGCCCTCACGAGCTACCTCCTGGTGAAGGCGCAGGTCGAGCTCGCCCAGTCCGCCCTCATCTGGCTCACCGGCAGTCTCGCCTCGACGCCGTGGTGGAACGTGGGAGTGGTGCTGGCGGTCGGCATCGCCGCCGTGCCCGGAGTCGTCGCGTGCGCCCGCTGGCTCCCGCTGACGCAGCTGGGCCCAGGCATCGCCGTGTCGCTCGGCGTCCAGCCGGGTGTCGTGCGCATCACGGCGGTGATCGTGGCGGTACTCCTGACCGCGACCTCCACGGCCTTCGTCGGGCCCATCTCGTTCATCGCGCTGTGCGCACCGGCAGTCGCCCGACCGCTGCTCGGCCACGGCGCCCTCGGCATCGGCACGAGTGCGGCCGTCGGCGCGACGCTCCTCGCTGCGGCGGATCTCGCCGCACAGTACGCGATGCCGGGCGTCTCGCTGCCGGTCGGCGTCGTCACGGGCGCGCTCGGCGCGATCTTCCTCCTCTGGCTGCTCTCGACCTCGAAGGGACGGCACCTGTGACCTCGGCATCCGTCACCGCCCCGCGCCTCGCGGCCCGGGGCCTCGCCGCCGGCTATCCGGGGCGCCGTGTCATCGAGGGACTCGACCTCGAGATCGCGCCGGGGAAGATCACCATGATCATCGGCGCCAATGCATGCGGGAAGTCGACCCTGCTCGGTGTCCTCGCCCGGGTCAGCAGCCCGCAGGGCGGGCGCGTCGAACTCGATGGGACGGATGTCGCGGCTCTCCCGCGACGGACGTTCGCCCAGACGGTCGGGCTGCTGCCGCAGCATCCATCCGCTCCCGACGGCTTGACGGTCGCCGAGCTGGTGTCCCGCGGACGCCATCCCCACCGCGGCGTCTTCCAGCGGTGGAGCGCCGCCGACACGGCCCGTGTCGACGAAGCGATGCGCCGCACGGGCGTCGCGGAGCTCGCGGACCGACCGGTCGGCGACCTGTCCGGCGGTCAGCGGCAGCGCGTCTGGATCGCGATGGCGCTCGCGCAGGATCCGCGGATCCTGCTCCTCGACGAGCCCACGACCTTCCTCGACCTCAGCCACCAGATCGAGGTGCTCGACCTGCTCCGCGAGCTCAACCGCAGCGACGGCACGACGATCGTCGTCGTGCTGCACGAGCTCAATCTCGCGGCGCGCTATGCCGACGAGCTGGTCGTCATGTCGCACGGACGCATCGTCGCGCACGGCAACGCTGCCGAGGTGCTCACGCCAGAGGTGATCTCGGAGGCCTTCTCGCTCGACGCCCTGGTCATCCCCGATCCGCTCACCCAGACCCCCCTCGTCGTCCCCGTCCCCGGCGGCTCCCATGTCGTCGCGGACGAGGAATGACGGACCGCCCCACGAAAGGAAGAACACAGCAATGCCTTCTCGCCTTCACCCCGCCGCCGTGATCGCGGCCTTCGCCGCAGCAGGCGCCCTCATCCTGAGCGGCTGCGCGGGTTCGGCTGCGTCGG